>JAODBP010000024.1 GCA_025464025.1 Actinomycetes bacterium
CCGAGCAGGTCGAACTTCACCAGCTCGATCGCGGCGCAGTCGTCCTTGTCCCACTGGAGCACGGTGCGGTCCTTCATCCGCCCGTGCTCGACCGGGCACACCTCCGACACCGGCACCGCGCACATGACCATGCCGCCGGAGTGGATGCCCATGTGACGGGGGAAGTCCTTGACCTGCTCGGCCAGGGCCAGCACGGCCTCGGGGATCTCGTGCTCGGTGGCCGCCCCCCGGATGCCGTCGAGCTGCTTCGACCAGGCGTCGACCTGGCCCTGGGTGTGGCCGAGCGCCTTCCCCATGTCGCGCACCGCGGACCGCGACCGGTAGGTGATCACGTTGGCCACCTGGGCCGCGTGCCACCGGTCGTGCTTCTCATAGACGTGCTGGATGACCTCCTCCCGCCGGTCGGACTCGATGTCCACGTCGATGTCGGGCGCCTCCTCGCCCCCGCGCTCGCGGGAGAGGAACCGTTCGAACAGCAGGCCGTGGTGCACCGGGTCGACCGCGGTGATCCCCAAGGCGAAGCACACGGCCGAGTTGGCCGCCGAGCCCCGGCCCTGGCACAGGATCCCGTGCCGGTGGCAGAACTCGACGATGTCCCACACCACGAGGAAGTAGCCGGGGTACCCGAGCTCGTCGATGAGGGCCAGCTCGTGGTCGATCTGGGCCCACGCCTTCGGGTGCGCCGCCCGATCGCCGTAGCGCCCGTGGGCCCCGGCCTCGGTGAGCTGGCGCAGGTAGGTCATCTCGTCGAGGCCCGGTGGGCACGGGAACGGCGGCAGCTTCGGCGCCACCAGCTTCAGGTCGAAGGCGCACTCGAGCCCCAGGGCCGCGGCCCGCTCGACGACGCCCGGGTAGCGGGCGAAGCGCCGCGCCTGCTCGGCGCCCGAGCGCAGGCACGCCGCCGGACCGGCCGGGAGCCACCCGTCGACCTCGTCGAGGCTGCGGCGGCTGCGCACGGCGGCCAGCGCCGAGGCCAGGCCCTGGCGGTCGGGCGTGGCGTAGTGGACGTTGTTGGTGGCGACCAGGTCGACGCCGGCCCGCAGGGCCAGCCGGACCAGCTCGTCGTTGCGAGCCGAGTCGAGCGGTGCCCCGTGGTCCCACAGCTCGACCGCCACCCGGTCACGACCGAAGGCATCGATCAACTGGTCGAGCTGCCAGGCGGCGGCGGCCGGACCCTGGTCGAGGAGGGCCCGGGTCACGGTGCCCTTGCGGCAGCCGGTGAGCACCTGCCAGTGGCCACCGTGCACGTCGGCCAGGGCGGCGAGGGAGGTGCGGGGCCGGCCCTTCTCGCCGCCGGTGAGGTGGGCCTGGGTGATGGCGCGGGACAGCTTGGCGTAGCCCTGCGGGCCGCGGGCCAGCACGACGAGGTGGTCACCGTGGGGATCGGGCTCCCCCACGTTCGAGGTCGACAGGTCGAGGGTGAGCTCGGCGCCGAAGATCGTGGGGAGACCGTGGGCCCGGGCCGCCTCGGCGAAGCGGACCACGCCGTAGAAGCCGTCGTGGTCGGTGATGGCCAGCGCCTCGAGCCCCAGCTCGACGGCTTCCTCGACCAGCTCGTGGGGGTGAGACGCGCCGTCGAGGAAGCTGAAGTTCGAGTGGCAGTGCAGCTCGGCGTAGGGGACGGCGCCCCCACCGGCCCGAGGGGGGACCGGGCCGGCGGGAACTTCGTAGGCCTCTCGCTTCCGCGACCAGGCCGGGCTGTCGCCCCCGTCCGCTCCCGGTGGCGTCACCCGAGGTCGGCCGCTCAGCCGTTGCTCGAGCTCGCTCCACGGGATCGGCGGGTTGCGCCAGCCCATGGGTCGACCGTACCGAACACACGTTCGATCTGGCAAGGCCCAAAAACGACCACGGCCCCGCCCCTGGTGGGGCGGGGCCGCGATGGATCGTGGTGAGGCCGGGCTACTGGCCCTTGGCCGCGGCGACGGCGTCGTTGGCGACGGCATCGGAGATCCCGCCGGTACCACCGAGCACGTCGATGGTCGCGATCGTCCCCGTGTTCTTCTTGATGAACGCACGGGCGTCGGCACCGAGCGCCGTCCCGGCGGTCAGCAGCACGGGGGCGAACACCTTGCCGCCCCGGGTCCCCCCGGCGAGGGCGTCGGCGAAGCTGTCGCCCCGGGCCAGCTCGACCCTGGCAAGCGGGTAGCTCAGCTCACCGACGGCGACCTCGGCGGCGGCGACCGCCGTCGCCTGCCGGCTGGTGCCGGCGATCCGGCGGACGGCGATGCCCAGCGCCTTGATCTGGTTCTCGCTCGACGTCGAGACCGCTCCGGTGCCGCCGATGATCAGCACCTGCTTGATGCCGAGGCTTTGCAGGGCCGCCTTCGCCTGGTCGTGCAGGCCTGCGCTGTTGGTCAACAGGATCGGCAAGCCCTGGCTGGCCGACAGCGGGCCGGCGGCGAGGGCGTCAGGGAACGACTCACCGGTCACGACGATGGCGGCCGCGCCGGCACCGAACTTGCCCACAGCCTGGACCGGGAGCAACTCGGCGACCTTGCGGGCCGTCTCATAGCGGTTGGCACCGGCCAGGCGCTCGACGGCGAAGCCTTCCGCCTCGAGCTGGCTGACCACGTTGGCCGACACCGACGAGGTGCCACCGATGATCTGGACGCCGTCGACCTTGAGGCTGTCGAGCGTGTTGATGAGGCCGGCCGGCAGCGCCGCAGCCGGCGTCAGCAGCAGCGGCGCCTGCTCGGCACCGCTCAGGTAGGCGGCGGGCAGGGCGTCGGCGAACGACTCCCCGCCCACGAGGATCGCCACGGTCGACGAGGTGAAGGTCGAGGTGGCGATGGCCCGGGCCGTGACGTAGCGGTCAGCGCCGGACAGGCGGTTGGCCACGGCACCAGCGGTGGCCCCGGCCGGGGCCGCGGCCCCGGCGAGGACGGCCGCGGCGAGGGCGGCTGCGATGAGCGGACGACGCATGATCACCGGTTCCTCCGGGAGGTGGCCGGCGTGCGGCGACGGAGCAGGACGAGACCACCGCCGGCGAGCGCCACGGCGAAGGCGGCGACGAGCGGTCGGGAGTCGGAGCCGTCGCCCGGGCGGTTGACGACGAGCTGGCTACCGCTGATGTCGAGCGTGGCGCCGTCGTGGAGGACGGCGTCCTCGACAGCGGCCGAGCCACCGTCGATGTCGGCGATCGAGGCGACGATCTGGCGGACGCCCTTCGGCACCACGGCCGTCGGGGCACTCGCGGCCACGATCGGCGCCGACAGGGCGGCGGCGGTGCGAGTGCGGCGGACCACGACAGGCACGATGATCGCCCGAGAGACGCCCTTGGAGTCGGTGCCGACGATGGCGATGAGGTAGACCCCCGGCGGGGTGCTGGGCGGCACGGTGACCTCGACCGTGATCGACCCGTGGGCGTTCTGGGGTATCTTCGGCTGCGGCATCGGGATGTCGGCGCCGCCGTCGGCGGGCAGCATCACGGCGGCCGACGGCTTGGTGTTGTCGAGCACCGGCGTGTTGTTCTGCTGCGGCGCCGAGATCGGCACGTTCTCACCGGGCTGCGGCGTCGGGTTCGACGTCTTCGCCGGCACCGCCGCCGGCGGCGGGGCGTCGGTCGTCGTGGTGGCCGGCACCGTGGTGCTCGTCGTCGAGGTCGACGACGTCGTGGTCGACGAAGTCGTCGACGAAGTCGACGTGGTCGTCGTCGCCGGGGGCGCCGACTGGGCGAACACGGGCGTGGCAGCGAGCAGCGCCAACATCGCTCCGGCTCCTGCCACAAGGGCCAACCTCTGTCGAACCATGTCTTGAAGCCCCTTCTCGCCAGCCACTCCGCGCGACGTGTGCCCGGACGATAGATGGTGTTCGACTCAAGAGGAAGCGATGAGGGACGGTTTCGGCGTCCTAGGGTCTGGCCCGTGGCCGGCGTCGACGTGTTCCTCGCCGCCAGCGCCGCTCTGGTGGGAGCACTCGCGACAGCCGCTTTACACCGAAATGCTCGGTTCATCCCCTCGGCCCGGCTCGCCACGGCCGGCCTCGTGGTCATCGCCGCCGCCGCCACGGCGGCGTCCGGCGCCCAGCCGACTGGCCAGACCACGGTCGACCTCGGGTGGCGGGTCGCACTAGGCGTGGCGACGGTCCTGGTCGCCCGCCGGTCCCGACCCTGGGGTTGGCTGGTCGCCGCCGCGATCGTCGCCGCCGCCGCCACGGGCGTCGGCGTGGCCCTCGGCTTCGGGGCCCTCGGCCTCGGCGTCGGTGCGGTGCGCCGCGGCGCGGCCCAACCCATCATCGGCGCCGCGGTCGGCGCCCTCCTCGCCCCCGGCGTGCTCCACCTCGGTTGGCCCCGACCGTTCGGCTGGTCGGCGGCCGTCGCCGGGCTGGCCCTCGCCGCCCTCGCTGCCGCCGCCGGACGACCCGGTCGACGGGGGACCGTCGTCGTCGCCATCGGCGCCGTCGCCTGGCTCGGCCTGGCCGTCGCGCCGGTCGTCGCCCTCGGCCTGCACCGCCAGGACCTGGTCGACGGCATCGACGCCGGCAAGGCCGGGCTCACCGCCGTGCGAGCCGGCGACACCGACGTGGCGGCCGAGCGCTTCCAGGTCGCGGCCGACTCGATCAGCAAGGCCCGACGCCCGCTGGAGTCGTGGTGGGCCCGCCCCGCCCTCGCCGTGCCCGGCTTGGCCCAGCAGCTGCGAACCGCCCGTGCCGTCCTCGCCAGCGCCGACGAGGTGGCCCGATCGGGCGCCCGGACCGCTCGCACCGCCAACCCCGACCGGCTCCAGCCCACCGACGGGCGCATCGACCTGGCCGAGCTCGCCACCTTCGCCGCCCCCCTGCACGACCTCACCTCGAGCCTCGTGAGCGCTCGCCGGACGCTCGGCCGCACGAGCACCAGTTGGACGGTGGCGCCGCTCCGCGACCGGGTGGCCGAGCTCGCCCACCGGCTCGACGGCGCCACGGCCGACGCCCGGCGGGCCGGCCAGGCGGTCGAGGTCCTACCCCGCCTGCTCGGTGCGGGCGGCCAGCGTCGCTACCTCCTCGCCGTGATGACCCCCGCCGAGCTGCGGAGCGCCGGCGGGCTCATGGGCAACTGGGGGATCCTCACGGCGACCAACGGCGCGCTGTCGCTCGAGCGGTTCGGGCGCGTCGCCGAGCTCTTCGACGCACGGCCCTTCCACCTCCACGTAAACGACGAGTTCGACGCCCGCTACCTCGACCTCTACCACCTGACCACGGCGCCCCAGAACCTCACGGCATCACCCGACCTCCCGACCGACGCCATCGCCATGGCCCAGGTCCTCGACCAGGCCGGCGTCGGCCACATCGACGGTGTGATCGCCCTCGACCCCTACGCCATGGCGGCGCTCCTCCGGCTGACCGGGCCGCTGGCGGTGGAGGGTTGGCCCGAGCCCTTCAGCGAGGCCAACGCCGCACGGGTGCTCCTCTTCGACCAGTACGCCCACCCCGACGATCCCAACCGGCCGGAGCTCCTGGCCCAGGCGTCGCGGACGCTGTTCGACCGCCTGACCCACGGCGCCCTGCCGTCGTCGGGCGCCATCGTCGACGCCATGGGCCCACAAGTCGACGGGCGCCACCTCCAGTTCGCCAGCTTCGACCCGGCCCTCCGGCCGTTCCTCCGGGACGTCGGCCTGGAGCGCCCGCTGCGGGCGCCGGCGGTGGACGCGGTGCACGTCACCACCACCAGCGGCAGCTCCACCAAGTTGGCCTGGTACCTGCGGCGTTCGATCCGCTACGACCTCCGGGTCGATGCTCGGACGGGCGAGTCCCGGGCCACGGTGACGGTGACCCTGCGGAACACCGCGCCCACGAGCGGCCTGACGTCGTCCTACTACCACGACACCGAGCTCCACCTCGCTGTCGGCGAGGACATCCAGCTCACGTCGCTGCTCACCCCGCTCGAGGCGACCACCGTCACGATCGACGGGGTCGCCGTCGACCACCTCACCGGCATCGAGCAGGGGCTCAACGCCTACGAAGGTTTCGCCCACCTCGCCGCCGGCGGGTCGGCGACGGTGGTCTTCACGCTCCGGGGCGAGCTGCCGATCCAGCGCGGGCGGTACCAGCTCGAGCTGCACCGCCAGCCGACCGTCGCTCCCGACGACCTCACGGTCGTGGTCAACGGGCGGACCCTGTTCCACGGCCCGCAGGACCGCGACCTCGTGCTGCGGAGCCGCCTCCGGTAATCTTGACTTTTCCAATCAGATTTATGGACTATGGCAGCCATGTCCCATCGACGACGGCTCCTCCCCCTCCTGACCGCCCTCTCCGCCGCCCTGCTCCTCGCCGCCTGCGGCAGCGACGGCGGAAGCACCTCGGCCGCGGTGGGCGCCCCGGCCGCGGCC
>JAODBP010000033.1 GCA_025464025.1 Actinomycetes bacterium
TTCCAAGCGGCGAACTGCCCGGTCAGGTTCACGCCCATGGCGGGCGCCTCCTCCTCGGCGATGGACACCGAGATGATCGGGGACTTGGTCGCACCGAGGCCGGCCTCGTCGTAGGCCTTGATGAAGCCCACGTTCGACGAGCCGTTGATCGTGTTGAACACGAAGTCAGGCTTGGCGGCAGCGATCTTGGCGACCTGGGTCGTCCAGTTGTCGCTGCTGAGCGGGACGTATTCCTCACCGACGATCTGGATGCCGAGCGTCGCTGCGTACTGCTTGATGATCTTGTTCGCGGTGCGGGGGAAGACGTAGTCAGAACCGGCGAGGAAGAGCGTCTTCACGCCCTTGGACTTGAGGAAGTCCATGGCCGGGATGATCTGCTGGTTGGTGGTCGCGCCGGTGTAGTAGATGTTCTTCGACGCCTCGAGGCCCTCGTACTGCACCGGGTAGAAGAGGAGCCCGTTGGCGCCCTCGACGACCGGCAGCATCGCCTTGCGGGAGGCCGAGGTCCAGCCACCGAACACGGCGGCGACCTTGTCCTCGGTGAGCAGCTTGTTGATCTTCTCGGCGAAGACGGTCGGCTCGCTCTGGCCGTCCTCCTCGATGAACTTGATCGTCTTGCCCATGATGCCGCCGGCGGCGTTGATCTCCGTCGCCGCGAGGCTGAGCGAGTCGCGGACCGTCTGCTCGCTGATGGCCATCGCGCCCGACGTCGAGTTCAGGAACCCGAGCGTGACGGTGTCACCGGCGACGCACGTGTCCGAGGCGGTGTCGGCGGAGGCGGGCTTGTCAGCGGCGGCGTTGGTGCTGTCCTTGCTGTCGCTGCCGCAGGCGGCCGCGAACAGCGACAGCGCGAGCAACACGCCCAGCAGGTACTTCCAGCGGGTGGTCTTCATGGTCTCCCTAGGTGCGTTCGGAGGGTGTGGGAACGCGCCGCACCGTAAGGAGCCCGAATTTCCCGGCCGTCTCCGGGTGATGCACCTGTCATGACCGTGTGCTGAACGTGTCCTTACCAGTTGGTAGAGAGAACCTGAACGGAACCGTCGGTCGTCGTGTTGTGCCGCAAGACCGGCAGCGGGTCCTGTCACCGAGCGGATCCTCCCTTCCCTGCCAGAAGCTCCGCGGACCGTGGGCAACACGCGGAGCGGGCGGCCTCGATGGCCGGCCGATCCGCATGCGCAACCAAAGAAGGACGGGCGCCGACAACCGAGGTGGCGGGTGGCGCCGTTACGGGAGGGGCCCCGCTTGCGGGGAGGGTGCCCGTCACGGTGACAGGACCCGCCACCGGAGGCGCGCGCTACTCGACCTCTCGGCGGCCCTCCAGGGCGCGGCCCAACGTGAGCTCGTCGGCGTACTCGAGGTCGCCGCCGACGGGGAGACCGCTGGCGATGCGGGTGACCGAGAGGCCGAGCGGCTTGAGGAGGCGGGCGAGGTACATGGCCGTCGCCTCCCCTTCGATGTTCGGGTTGGTGCAGAGGATCACCTCGGTGACGTCCTCCGGGTCGAGCCGGGCCAACAGCTCCTTCACCTTGAGCTGGTCGGGGCCGATGCCCTCGATCGGGCTGATGGCGCCTTGGAGCACGTGGTAGCGGCCCTTGAACTCGTGGGTCTTCTCGACGGCCACGATGTCCTTGGGCTCCTCGACGACGCAGAGCAGGTGGGTGTCGCGTCGCTCGTCGAGGCAGATGCCGCACAGCGGCCCCTCGGACACGTTCCAGCACCGTTCGCAGAACGCGACCTTGTCCTTCACCTCGTGGATGGCGTGGGCGAGGCGGAGGGCATCGTCGCGGGGCAGCTTCAGGAGGTGGAAGGCGATGCGTTGGGCCGACTTCGGGCCCACGCCCGGCATCCGCCCCAGCTCGTCGATGAGGTCCTGGACCGGACCGGCGTACACCGGGGGCTAACCGAGCAGGCCGCCGAGGCCCCCACCGAGGGCGCCTCCGAGGCCGCCGAGGGCGCTCTGCTGGGCATCGGTCACCTTGCCCACCGCCTCGTTGAGGGCGGCCAGCACGAGGTCCTGGAGCATCTCCACGTCGGCCGGGTCGACGGCGTCGGGCCGGATGGTGACCGAGCGGAACTCCATGCCACCGGTGACCTCGATGCGCACCGCGCCACCGCCGGCCGAGCCCTCGTGGACCTGTTCCGCTGCCTGGGCCTGGGCGGCCATGAGCTGCTGCTGCATCTGCTGCGCCTGCTGGAGCAGGGCGCCGAGGTCGGGTCCGTCGGCCATGGGGCGAGTGTACGAGTCAGGGCTTGTCGTCGAGGACCTCGGCCCCGGGGAACGCCGAGGTGAGGTGGTCGAGCGGGGACTTCACCTCGGCCGGTGGCGCGTCGACGAGCTCGCTCACGTCAGGTGGCACGTCGTCGTCGGGCTCGGGGTCGATCGGCGTCGCCGGGCCACCGGGCTCGCCACCGCCGCCCCGGGCGCTGTCGACGACGAGCTGCAGCCGGACCACGTGGCCCACGGTGGCGGCCAGCGCCGACTCGACGTCGGGGCGCATGCCCTCGGCCATGTCGACGAGCGTCTGGGTCGGGAAGCCGACGACGGCGGCCCCACCGTCGACGCCCATGACCCGACCGCTGGTGAACATGCCCTTGGTCCGAGGCCGGAGCTGCTTGAGCACGTCGTCCCACGAGCGGGTCAGGTCGGCCGACGTGAGCTCGCCACCGGCCGGCGCCGGCGCGGCCGCCTCGGGCTCGGACGGCGGCTCGGGCGTGGAGGCGACCGGAGCGGTGGCGGGAGGAGGAGACGATGCCGCCGCGGCCGGAGCCTCGGGCGCGGCGCGCTTCATCGCCCCGAGGGCCGGCTTGGCCCCCCGAGCGGCGTTGGCGTCGGCGATGGCCTGGCGCGCCGCG
>JAODBP010000038.1 GCA_025464025.1 Actinomycetes bacterium
CCAGAACCCGCTACTTGGGGGCGAGGTAGACGATGCCGAGGGGGGGCAGCGTCAAGACCGTGGAGTGGGCCAGGGCGTGCCACTCCTTGGGCTCGGTGGTGAGGACGGGGCCGACGTCGGTGCCGGACCCGGCGAACTCGCGGGCGTCGGTGTTGAGCAGCACCTCCCACTCACCGCCCTCGGGGAGCCCGACCCGGTAGCCGTAGCGGGGCACCGGCGTGAGGTTGGCCAGGCACGCCACCGGTCGGCCCGGCTCGCCCACCGGGAAGCGCAGGAACGAGATGCACGACTGGTCGGCGTCGTTCGCATCGATCCACCGGAACCCCTCGGGCGAGAAGTCGCCCGACCACAGGGCCGGCTCGGCGGCGTTGAGCCGACCGAGCTCCTTCAGCAGCACGCCGACCCCGTGGTGCCACTCGCTCTCGTCGAGGTGCCAGTCGACCGACCGGGTCTCCGACCACTCGCGGTCCTGGGCCACCTCGGCCCCCATGAACTGGAGCTGCTTGCCCGGGTGGGCGTACATCCAGGCGTACAGCGCCCGCAGGTTGGCCAGCTGCTGCCACCGGTCGCCCGGCATCTTCTGGAGCAGCGACCCCTTCCCGTGCACCACCTCGTCGTGCGACAGGGGCAGCACGAAGTTCTCGCTGAAGGCGTAGATCAACCCGAACGTCAGCTGGTGGTGGTGGAAGCGACGGTGGATCGGGTCCTTCGAGAAGTACTCGAGGGTGTCGTGCATCCATCCCATGTTCCACTTGTGGGTGAACCCGAGCCCGCCCAGGTGCACCGGGCGCGACACGCCCGGCCACGCCGTCGACTCCTCGGCGATCGTCAGCACGCCCGGGTGCTCGCCGTGCACCACCGTGTTCACGTCCTGGAGGAACGACACGGCCTCGAGGTTCTCCCGCCCGCCGTGCACGTTGGGCACCCACTCGCCTTCCTTGCGCGAGTAGTCGAGGTACAGCATCGACGCCACGGCATCGACCCGCAGCCCGTCGACGTGCAGCTCCTCGATCCAGTACAGGGCGTTGGCCAGGAGGAAGTTCCGCACCTCGGTCCGCCCGAAGTTGAACACGAGCGTGCCCCAGTCCGGGTGCTCGCCCTGCCGGGGGTCGGCGTGCTCGTAGAGCGCGGTCCCGTCGAAGCGGGCCAGCGCCCAGTCGTCCTTCGGGAAGTGGGCCGGCACCCAGTCGACCAGCACGCCGATGCCGCGCTGGTGGAAGGCGTCGACCAGGGCGCGGAAGTCGTCGGGCGTGCCGAACCGCGACGTGGGCGCGTAGTACGACGACACCTGGTAGCCCCACGACGGCGAGTACGGGTGCTCGCTCACCGGCAGGAACTCGACGTGGGTGAAGCCGAGGTCGGCCACGTGGTCGACGAGCTGGGTGGCCAGCTCGCGGTACGTGAGCGGGCGGTCGCCCTCCTCGGGCACGGTCCGCCACGACCCGAGGTGCACCTCGTAGACGGACATGGGCCGGTGCAGCGGGTCGGTCGTCGCCCGCTCGGCCAGCCAGTCGGCGTCGCGCCACTCGTAGCTCGACTCGTGCACGACCGAGTTGGTCCCGGGCGGCAGCTCGGTGGCGAAGGCCATGGGGTCGGCCTTCATCCGCAGGTTGCCGTCCTGGGTCAGCAGCTCGAACTTGTACTTCGCGCCCGGGGCCACGTCGGGCAGGAAGATCTCCCACACGCCGCTCGACCCCATCGAGCGCATGGGGTGCAGCCGGCCGTCCCACGAGTTGAAGTCGCCCACGACCCGCACGGCCTTGGCGCTCGGCGCCCAGACCGCGAACGACGTGCCCCACGCACCCTGGTGCTGGCGGTGGTGAGCGCCGAGCATCCGCCAGAGCTGGTGGTGGCGCCCCTCGTTGAACAGGTAGATGTCGAGGTCGCCGATCGTGGGCCAGTGGCGGTAGGGGTCGCCGACGTCGAAGGTCACGTCGCCGTAGGTCACGGCGAACCGGTGGTCGGGCACGTCCTTCGACCTCACCGCGCCGGCGAACACCCCGGCCGGGTGGACCTCCTCCAGCGGCACCTCGTCACCGCCGGCGAGCACGGCGGACACCGCCGTCGCGCCCGGCCGCCAGGCCCGGATGACCCACCGCCCGTCGCCGTCGGGATGGACCCCGAGGTACCCGTGCGGGTTGCCGTGCTCCAGCTTGACGAGCCGTTCCAGCTCAGGGTCGACCACGGTCGTCTTACGGGGTGCGTCGGTCACGAGCCGTCTCCTCCAGGATTCGCTGGACGGCGGACAGCGGGATCCCTACCCAGTCGGGTCGATGGGACGCCTCGTAGGCGACCTCGTAGACGGCCTTGTCGAGCTCGAAGGCAGCCAGGACCAGGGCCCGGGCCCGCTCGGTGGGCGGCAGCACCGCATCGATCCCGTCGACGCCGAGGTAGCCCTCGAGGAAGCGGTCGCGGTTGTGCCGCTCCCACGCCGCGCCCAGCGCCTCGAGCTCCTCGGTCACCTCGCCGTGGTCGCGCCGGCCGACGGCGGGGGCGTAGTGGAACGAGCGGAGCATGCCGGCGACGTCGCGCAGGGCGGACGACGGGCGCCGCCGCTCCTCGAGGGGTCGGGCCGGCTCGCCCTCGAAGTCGAGGACGTACCACCCGGTGTCGGTGCGCATGACCTGACCCAGGTGGAGGTCGCCGTGGACCCGGATCGCCGGACCGGCGTCGACCGAGCGGAGCGTCTCGTACACCGCCGCCACCGGGTTCTTGGCCACGTCGGGCGTCCGGGCCAGCTGGGCGTTCATGTCGTCGGCCCACGACCCGACGTCGGCCGCCGTCACGCCGAAGGCCCCGGCCAGGGCCACGTGCATCTCCGCCACGATGGCGCCGAGCCGGCAGGCGTCGGGGCCGAAGTCACCGCCGGCCTGCGAGGGCTCACCCCCGGCGTCGTAGAGGTCGCGCAGCGACGTGAGGGCGAGCTGGAACCCGTCGACGCCACCGGCCAGGAACTCGGTGACCACGGCGAGGTGGCCGCCCCCGCCCTCCCACTCGCCCACCGGTCGGGGCACGGCGCCGAAGCCGGCGGCCGCCAGCGCGCCCGTCACCTCGACGTCGGGGTTGGCCCCCGCGGCCACCCGTCGGAACAGCTTCATGATCAGCCGCTCGTCGAAGACGACCGACGTGTTCGACTGGTCGGCGCCGAGCAGCCGGGCCCGCTCGGCCTCCTCGTCCGGCGCCGTGCGCTCGAGCAGGCGCAACGACAGCTCGGGGTCGACCATGGCGTCGTAGGCGACCGCCCGCCCCAGCTCGGTGTCGACCTCGCCGAGCACAGCCTCGCCCTTGCCCTCGAGGAACGAGTCGTCGGCGCCGAACGGCCGTAGCCCGAGCACCACCTGGTACGTCGACACCGACCCGTGGTCGGGCACCTGGACCAGCGTGTGCACCAGCGCCGGCCACTCCGAGCGCAGCACCTCGCTCGACAGCACCGACAGCGACGCGGCCGCCGCCTCGTCGCCGCCGAACCACCGCTGCTTGGGCAGGTGGTCGACGAGGGCGGCGACGAGGGCGGCGGGTTCGATCACCCGTCGCCCTCGGTGAGGCGGAACCAGAAGTAGCCGTACGGCGCCAGCGTCACGAAGTACGGCAGCTCGCCGACCCGGGGGAACGGCACCCGGCCGAGCAGCTCGTGCGGCGTCCACCCTTCGTACTGGGCCAGGTGCAGCTCGCACGGCTGGGCGAAGCGCGACAGGTTGTAGACGCACAGCACGACGTCGTCGTCGAGCCGCCGGGTGAAGGCGAACACCGACGGGTTCTCGGCACCGAGCACCTCGAACGTGCCCTGGCCGAACACCGGGTGCTGCTTGCGCACGTCGAGCATGCGCTTCACCCACTGGAGCATCGACGACGGGTCGCGCAGCTGGGCCTCGACGTTGACGGCCTGGTAGCCGTAGACCGGGTCGAGGACCGGCGGCAGGTAGAGGCGGGCGAAGTCGGCCTTGCTGAAGCCGCCGTTGCGGTCGGGCGTCCACTGCATCGGCGTGCGGACGCCGTCGCGGTCGCCGAGGTAGATGTTGTCGCCCATGCCGATCTCGTCCCCGTAGTAGAGCACCGGGCTGCCGGGCAGGCTGAAAAGCAGGGCATGGAGCAGTTCGGCCACGGCCCGGTTGTTGTCGACAAGGGGCGCCAACCGCCGGCCGATGCCGATGTTGCGCTTCATGCGCGGGTCCTTGGCGTACTCGTTGTACATGTAGTCGCGCTCGTCGTCGGTCACCATCTCGAGGGTCAGCTCGTCGTGGTTGCGCAGGAAGATCCCCCACTGCGCCCCATCGGGGATGGGCGGCGTCTGGGCCAGGATCTCGGTGATCGGGTAGCGCTGCTCGCGCCGCACGGCCATGAACATGCGGGGCATGAGCGGGAAGTGGAAGCACATAGGGCACTCGTCGCCCTCGCCGAAGTAGTCGACGACGTCCGCCGGCCACTGGTTGGCCTCGGCCAGCAGCACCTTGCCTGGGTGGGTCGAGTCGACCTCCTTGCGCAGGCGGCGCAGGAACTCGTGGGTCTCGGGCAGGTTCTCGCCGTTGGTCCCGTCCCGCTCGAACAGGTAGGGCACGGCGTCGAGCCGGAACCCGTCCAGGCCGAGGACCAGCCAGAACCGGCACACGTCGAGCATGGCCTGGCAGACCTCGGGGTTGTCGTAGTTGAGGTCGGGTTGGTGGCTGAAGAAGCGGTGCCAGTAGTACTGCTGGCGGACGGGGTCCCAGGACCAGTTCGAGCGCTCGGTGTCGACGAAGATGATGCGGGCGTCGGAGTAGCGCTGGTCGTCGTCGCTCCAGACGAACCAGTCGGCCTTGGGGTTCGTGCGGTCCTGGCGGGACTCCTGGAACCACGGGTGCTGGTCGCTCGTGTGGTTCATGACGAGGTCGGCGATGACCCGCAGGCCGCGCCGGTGGCACTCCTCGATCAGCTCGACCACGTCGGCCAGGTCGCCGTACTCGGGCAGGATGGAGAAGAAGTCGCTGATGTCGTAGCCGCCGTCGCGCAGCGGCGACTGGAAGAACGGCAGCAGCCACAGGCAGTCGGCGCCGAGCCACTGGATGTGGTCGAGGCGCTGGGTGATGCCCTTGATGTCGCCCGTGCCGTCGTTGTTGGCGTCGAAGAAGCCTCGGACCAGCACCTCGTAGAACACCGCCCGCTGGTACCAGCGGTCGTCGGTCTCGTCGATCATGGGGATTCCACCCGCCCCGCCGAACTGGTGACACGCAGCGTCGTAGGTCGCACTACGCGTCACCGGTTGCCGGTTGGGGGGTCAGGTGGAGGACGTGGCCGGGCTGGACCGCGGGGTCCAGCAGGACGTACTGCGTCGCGCCGTACCAGGTCCAGGAGGCTCCGGTCAGCTCGTCGGTGACCGAGAAGGCCGTGTCCGGCGGCAGATCCAGCTCCTCCAGGTCGAGCTCGATCGTGTCCGCGTGGAAGGCGAGCGGGTCCAGGTTGGCGATCATCAACATCCGGTCCTCACCGGTCATCTTCGACCAGACCAGGATCTGGTCGTAGTTCGACCGGTGGAAGCGGATGTTGCGCAGCTCGGCGAACGCCGGGTGGCGCCGGCGGATGTCGTTGAGCCGGGTCACGAACGAGGCCAGTGAGTCGGTGCGCTGCCAGTCGCGGTGCTTGACCTCGTACTTCTCCGAGTTGAGGTACTCCTCGTTGGCCGGCGACGCCGGCTCGTTCTCGCACAGCTCGAAGCCGTTGTAGATGCCGTAGGTGGGCACCAGGGTGGCCGCCAGTAGGAGCCGCAACCGGAACGCGGCCGGCGGGCCGTTGCGCAGCGGGCCGGCGAGGATGTCCGGGGTGTTGGGCCAGAAGCTGGGGCGCATGTAGTCCGCGGTCGGGCCCTGGGTGAGGTCGGTCAGGTACTCCTCGAACTCCTCGCGCGTGTTCCGCCAGGTGAAGTAGGTGTAGCCCTGGCTGAAGCCGACCTCGGCCAGCTTGGCCATCATCTTCGGCCGGGTGAACGCCTCGGCGAGGAACAGCGTCTCCGGGTGGGCCTTCTGGACCTCGGGGATGACCCACTCCCAGAAGGCCAGGGGCTTGGTGTGGGGGTTGTCGACCCGGAAGATGCGGACGCCGTGGCCGATCCAGAAGTCGAGGATGTCCTTGCAGGCCTGCCAGAGGGCGACGCGGTCGGCGTCGTCGGCGGGCCAGAAGTTGATCGGGTAGATGTCCTGGTACTTCTTGGGCGGGTTCTCGGCGTACTTGATCGTGCCGTCGGGCCGGCGGTGGAACCACTCCGGGTGCTCGCTGACCCACGGGTGGTCGGGCGAGCACTGCAGGGCGTAGTCGAGGGCGACCTCCAGGCCCAGGTCGGCGGCCGCGGCAACGAAGGCGTCGAAGTCGTCGATCGTGCCCAGGCTCGGCTCGACCGCGGTGTGGCCGCCCTGCTCGTTGCCGATTGC
>JAODBP010000096.1 GCA_025464025.1 Actinomycetes bacterium
GCGGCGAGGCGGGCCTCGAACCCCTCCTTCACCAGCTTCTCGGCCTCGTCGATGAGGGCCTCGACCATCTCGTCCTCGGGCACCACCCGCACCACCTGGCCCCGGATGAAGAGGTGGCCCCGGTGGCGACCGGCGGCGATGCCGAGGTCGGCCGACTTGGCCTCGCCCGGCCCGTTGACGACGCAGCCCATGACGGCCACCTGGATCGGGAGCTGGCGCTCGCCGAACGCGGCCTGGGCCCGGGTGGCCACGTCGATCACGTCGATCTCGGCCCGGCCGCACGACGGGCAGGCGATGAGGTCGACGCCCTTGCGCTCGCGCAGGCCGAGGGCCTCGAGCAGCTGGCGACCGGCCTTGGCCTCCTCGACCGGGTCGGCGGTGAGGCTGTAGCGGATGGTGTCGCCGATGCCCTCCAGCAGGAGGGTGGCGATGCCGGCCGTGGCCTTGAGCAGCCCGCCCGGGGGCGGCCCGGCCTCGGTGACGCCGAGGTGCAGCGGGAAGTCGATCGTGTCGGCCAGCATGCGGTAGGCCTCGACCATGAGCGGCACGCTCGACGCCTTGACCGAGATCTTCACGTCGTCGAAGCCGATCTCGGCGAAGTAGGCCAGCTCGCGCTGGGCCGATGCCACGAGCGCCTCTGGGGTGATCCCGTGCTGCTCCTCGATGTCGGGGTCGAGGGAGCCGGCGTTGACGCCGATGCGGATCGGCACGCCCCGGTCCTTCGCCTCCTGGGCCACGACCTTGATGTGCTCGGGCTTGCGGATGTTGCCGGGGTTGAGCCGCAGGCAGTGCACGCCGGCCTCGAGGGCGGCCAGGGCGAGCTTGTACTGGAAGTGGATGTCGGCGACGATCGGCACCGGGGAGCGGGGGACGATGCGGGCCAGGCCCTCGGCCGCCGCCTCGTCGTTGCAGGTGCAGCGCACGATGTCGGCGCCGGCGCCGTAGAGGGCGTAGATCTGCTGGAGCGTCGCCTCGTGGTCGCCGGTCTTCGTCGTCGTCATCGACTGGACGGTGATCGGGGCGTCACCGCCGACCGCCACCGGGTTCGACGGGTGGCGCAGCGTGATCTGGCGGGTGGCGCGACGCTCCATCATCCGCCGAGGTCGATCGGGTGGAAGATGTCGAGGTACATGGTGCTGACGAAGAGGAACATCAGCACGAGGACCACGGCGTAGGTGATCGGCATGAGCTTGGCCACGTCGGCCTGGTAGCGCCGGCCGGAGATCATCGAGCGGACCTTCTCGTAGGTGGCGATCACCACGTGGCCGCCGTCGAACGGCAGCAGCGGCGTCAGGTTGAAGATGCCGATGAACATGTTCACCACGAACAGCAGGACGAGCACGTCGGCGATGCCGTTCTTGGCCGCCTGGTTGCCGATCTGGACGATGCCGATCACCGAGGACGGGCGGTCGTTGCTGACCGCCGTCGCGTCGCTGCCCTTGTCGGTCGAGGTGGTCGTCAGGGTGTCGACGTAGCGGCTCACGCCACTGGGCGAGAACACCCGGCCGATGCCGGTGACCGACTCCTTGGCCGCCGTGCCCATGGCCCGGACCGAGTCGCCGACGCCGCTGACGATGCCGGATCGGACCCGGTCGAACGTCGGGCTGACACCGAGGTAGCCGACCTTGTCGCCCGTCGACGGGTTCCGCTTGGCCAGCGTCGCCGTGATCGTGCGCTCGGTGCCGTCGCGGTCGACGACGAGCGTGACGTCCTCGCCCGGGTGCTTGCGGATCACCTTCGACATGTCGGTGAACGAGCCCGGCGCCCTGCCGTCGACCGTCAGGATGCGATCACCGGGCTTCAGACCGGCCTTCAGGGCCGGGCCGCTGACCGACTGGAGCGTCCAGCGATCGGACGACGAGTCCTGGGTGCCGAAGCCGACGAACACGGTGAGGATCAGGGCGAAGGCGAGGAGGAAGTGCATGGTCGAGCCGGCCACGGCCACCGACAGGCGGCGCCAGTACGGCTTGGCCATGTAGGTGCGCTCGGCGTCGGCCGGGTCGAACTCCTCGAGGTTGCTCATACCGATGATCTTCACGTAGGCCCCGGCCGGGATGGCCTTGAGCCCGTACTCGGTCTCGCCCCGCCGGAACGACCAGATCTTGGGGCCGAAGCCGAGGAAGAACTCGGTGACCTTCATGCCGGCCCACTTGGCCGTGAGGTAGTGGCCGAGCTCGTGCAGGAAGATCATCACGACGATGGCGAGCACGATCGCCACGGCCGACCACCCGGCCCGGATGCCGAGCCACAGCAGCAGGCCGACGATGACGGCGATGCCGTACAGGCCGGCCGTGCGCTCCTCGTCGGGGGCGATCGGCGACGCCGCCCGCAGCTCGTCCTGCTCGATGCTCATCGGTCCGCCATCCTCTGCTCCACGATCGACCGGGCGACCTCTCGGGCCCGGCGATCGACGTCGATCACGCTGTCCACGTCGACGAGCACCGTCCCATCATGGCGGTGCAACGCCTCGTCCAACACCTCAGCGATGCCGAGCCAGTCGAGGTTCCCGTCGAGGAAGGCGGCCACCGCCACCTCGTTGGCCGCGTTGAGCCAGGCGGGGGCCGAACCACCGGCCCGCCCGGCCTCGTAGGCCAGGGCGAGGGGGCGGAACGTGGTCAGGTCGGGCGCCTCGAAGTCGAGCCGGCCCACGTCGGCCCAGTCGAGGGCGCCGAAGGCCACCCGGCTGCGGGTCGGGTAGGCCAGGGCGTAGGCGATCGGCAGCCGCATGTCGGGGTTCGAGAGCTGGGCGATGGTGGCCCCGTCGGTGAAGGTGACCATCGAGTGCACGATCGACTGGGGGTGCACCACGACGTCGATGTCGTCGTAGCCCACGCCGAACAGCTCGTGGGCCTCGATGACCTCGAGGCCCTTGTTCATGAGCGTCGAGGAGTCCACCGTGATCTTCGGGCCCATCGACCAGGTGGGATGGGCCAGGGCCTGCTCGACGGTGATGCCGGCCAGGTCGTCGCGGGTGCGGCCGCGGAACGGGCCCCCGCTCGCCGTCAGCACCAGCTGGCGCACCTCGTCGTGGCCGCCGGCCCGGAGGCACTGGTGCAGGGCGCAGTGCTCCGAGTCGACCGGCACGATCTCGGCCCCGGGCGTCCCCCGCACGGCTTGGACCACCGGCCCGCCGGCGATGAGCGACTCCTTGTTGGCCAGGGCCAGGCGACGCCCGGCCCGCAGCGCCTCGACCGTGACGCCGAGGCCGGCGAAGCCGACGACCCCGTTGACCACGACGTCGGCGAGCCCGGCCAGCGACGCCAGCGCCTCGTCGCCAGCCCGCACCTCGGTGCCGGGCGGGACCTTGTCCTCGAGCTCACGGGCCCGGGACGCGTCGGCGATGGCCACGACCTTCGGTCGCACGGCGTGGGCCTGCTCGGCCAGGAGGTCGACCGACGTGGCCGCGCCGAGCGCGACCACCTCGTAGCGATCGCCCTCGGCCGCCACCACGTCGAGGGCCTGGGTCCCGATGGACCCGGTGGAGCCGACGATCGAGATCGTGGTCGCCATGGGGCGGGGCCCTACCCGATGTTCAGCAGGCGACAGAGGTAGTACGCGACCGGCAGGGCGAAGAGGAGCCCGTCGAAGCGGTCGAACAGGCCGCCGTGGCCGGGCAGGACGGTGCCCATGTCCTTGATGCCGAGGTCGCGCTTGATCATCGACTCGGCCAGGTCGCCCATGGGGCAGGCCACGGCGACGCAGAGGGCGAGGAGGGCGGCCGAGCCGGTGTCCCACGGCGTGAGCTTGAACACCATGCCCAGGAGCAGGGTGGTGAGCACGACGGAGACGATGGCGCCCCCGATCACGCCCTCGACGGTCTTGTTCGGGCTGACCTCGGGGGCCACCGGCGCCCGGCCCACCTGCTGGCCGACGAGGAGGGCGCCGATGTCGTTGGCGGCCGTGGCGAGGATCACGCCGAGCAGGACCCCGATGCCGTTCGGGAGCTGGAGGATCAGGGCGGCGTAGGAGCCGAGCAGCCCGATCTGGAGCACGGCCAGGACGGTCACGCCGGCGTTCATCGTCGGCGAGCTGCGGGTGACGCCGATCAGGTACCAGAGGAGCGTGAAGACGGTGGTCAGGCCGAGCACCAGCGGCAGGGCGGCCTCGCCCTTCCAGTAGGCGCCGAGGACCAGGCCGGCGGTGGCGACCAGGCCGAGCAGCGTGGCCGGCTGGTAACCGCCCCGCTGGAGGGCGCCGAACAGCTCGGCGGCGCAGAGGACGATGATCGCGGTGACCAGCACCATGGCCGCGGCCGGGCCGATCTTGAACAGGATCAGGGCGGCGACGAGCAGGCCGACCGCGGTGGCGATCGCCGTCGGCATGTCGCGGCCGCTGCCGGGCACCGGCCCACCGACGGGGCGTCGGGGCCGGGGCTTCGGCGTGGGCGGGGTGGCCACGCGCGGCGGCACCTCGTCGATGGTGACGAGGTCCTCCTCCTCGTGGACGGTGAAGAAGTCGTCGGGGGCCGGGCGCGACCGGTCGTCGAGGGCGCCGACGCGCGTGCCCTCGTCGTGGCCCAGGTCGGCGGCGTCGAAGTCGGCCTCCTCCCAGTCGCCGGCGGAGTCGCGCCAGCGGGGGCCGGAGGTGGCGAAGCTGGACCACGCCTCGAGGTCGTCGGACGCACCCTCGAGGCCCTCGGGCACGATCCTCGGCACCTCGCCGGTGGGCGGGTCGGTCCAGTGCGGCATGGGGGCGGCCGGGGGCGGGGGGGTCGGGACCACCCGGGGCCGCAGGGCGGCGTCGGCCTCCTCGGCCGGCAGCGGGAAGCGCACGGCCGGGCGGGGCGCGTCCTCCGGCGGCGGAGCCGGCCGGTCGCCGTACTTCAGCTCGCCCTCCCCCCGACGCGGCGCGACATCGCCACGCTCGAGCGCCTCGGCCGCCTCCTCGGCGCCGATGATCCGCACGCCCTCGGTCTTGTCACCTGCGGTGTTGTCGTCGTCTGGGCGATCCCACGGCATGAGCTTGTTCCTCCTGCGATCAGTCGCCGAGGAGCTCGCGCTCCTTGTGTTCAAGAGCGGTCTCGATCCCCGCCACGTGGGTGGCGGTGATCTTCTCGAGCTCCTTCTCGGCCCGTTCGAGCTCGTCGGCGGAGATGTCGCCGTCCTTCTCGAAGGCCTCCAGGTCGTGCCGGGCCGCGCGGCGGAGGTTGCGGACCGCCACCCGCCCCTCCTCGGCCATCGACTTGACCATCTTCACGTACTCCTTGCGCCGCTCCGCGGTGAGGGGCGGGAACGACAGCCGGATGACCTTGCCGTCGTTGCTCGGGTTGAGCCCGAGGTCGGAGTTCTGGATCGCCTTCTCGATCACCTTGATCGACGTGGCGTCGTAGGGCTGGATCACCAGCATCCGGGCCTCGGGCACGCTGAAGCCGGCGATCTGCTGGAGGGGCACCTCGGTGCCGTAGTAGTCGACCTGGAGCTTCTCGACGAAGGCGGGCGACGCCCGCCCGGTCCGGATCGACGAGAACTCGGCGATGGCGTGCGAGACGGCCTTGACCATCTTCTCGGTGGTGTCCTCGAAGACGGCGTCCACGAGCTCGCTCATCGCTTGCCCCCGTTCATCGGACCAGGGTACCGATCTGCTCCTGGCCGACCAGGACACGGCGGATGTTGCCGGCCTCGAGCAGGTCGAACACGACGATCGGGAGCTGGCGGTCCATGCAGAACGTGATGGCGGTCGAGTCCATGACCTGGAGGCCCTGGTTGAGGACGTCCATGTAGGTGATCTCGTCGAGCTTGGTGGCCGTGGGGTCGAGCTTCGGGTCGGCCGTGTAGACCCCGTCGACGCCGCCGTGGGTGCCCTTGAGCACGGCCTCGGCCTCGAGCTCGGCGCCCCGCAGGGCGGCCGTGGTGTCGGTGGTGAAGAACGGGTTGCCCGTGCCGCCGCCGAGGATCACGACCCGGCCCTTCTCCAGGTGCCGGATGGCCCGGCGCCGGATGTAGGGCTCGGCGACCTGGCTGATCGACAGGGCGGTCTGCACCCGGGTCGGCTGGTCGAGCCGCTCGAGCGCGTCCTGGAGGGCGAGGGCGTTGATGACCGTGGCCAGCATGCCCATGTAGTCGGCCTGGGCCGGGTCCATGCCCTTCTGGGCGCCCTTGGCCCCCCGCCAGATGTTGCCGCCCCCGACCACGACGGCCACGTCGACCCCCAGGTCGCGGCGGACCTCGACGATCTCGCGGGCGACCTGGAAGACGACGTCACCGTCGATGGAGTAGCCGTCGGGGGCGGCGAACGCCTCCCCCGACAGCTTGAGGACGACCCGCTTCCAGCGGGGAGCGTCAGACAACTAGCCGATCTCCACCTGGGCGAACGCCACGACCTTGGCCGAGCCCAGCGCCTGCTGGACCGAGAGCTTCTCGTCGTGGACCCACGGCTGCTCGAGGAGGGCGCCGCCGGGCTCGCCCTTCTGGCCCACCCGCTTGAACCAGCCGGTGAGCTTGCCCTCGACGATCTTCTCGAGGGCGGCCTCGGGCTTGCCCTCGTTGCGGGTGGCGTTCTCGAGCGTGTCGCGCTGGGCGGACACCACGTCGGCCGGCACCTCGTCGCGGGTGAGCACGCTCGGGCGGCTGAAGCTGGCGTGCAGGGCCACCTGGTGGGCCAGCTCGTCGTCGCCACCCTCCAGCTCGACCAGGACGCCGTTGACGCCGCGGTCGTTCTGGATGTGGAGGTAGGCGTCGAAGCCGTTGCCCTCGGCCGGGTCGACGCGGAAGACGCGGCCCCAGCCCATGTTCTCCTTGAGGCTGATGATCAGCTCGTCGAGTCGGCCCTGGAGCCCGGCGAGGGCCCCCTCGCCGTCGGCGGCGACGGCATCGGCCGCGCCCTGGACGAGGGCGGTGAAGTCGGGGCTCTTGGCCACGAAGTCGGTCTCCGACTTCAGCTCGACCAGGGCGGCAGCCCGACCGGCGCGACCGAGGGCGACCGCGCCCTCGGAGGCCTCGCGGTCGGTGCGGCCGGCCGCCTTGGCCAGGCCGTTCTCGAGCAGCCACTTCGACGCGGCGTCCATGTCGCCGTCGGTCGCGTCGAGGGCCTTCTTGGCATCCATCATGCCGACGCCGGTGGCGTCGCGGAGCTTCTTGACGTCTTGTGCGCTGTACGCCATCTGGGGGCTTCCTCTTACTCGTTCGTCTCGGCGGCCGGCTCGGCGGCGGCCTCGGGGGCAGGGGTCTCCTCGGCGGCGACGGCCTCGTCGGCAACGGGCTCGTCGACTGCGACGGCCTCGTCGACTGCGACGGCCTCGTCGGCAACGGGCTCGTCGGCAACGGGCTCGGCGGCGGGCACGGCACCGACGTTCGGCTCGGCCTCGTCGGAGGGCGGCGGGGTGCCGTCGGCCTGCTCGGTCTCGGGACCGGACTGCCCCTGCGCCGCGATGCGGGCCTCGCGCTCGGCGGCCTGGGTGGCGGCGGCGTTGCGGGCCTCGGCCTGCTGGCGGGCCTTCTCGGCCTCCTGCTCGGCGGTCAGCGAGACGGCGACCGGCTTGGCCGTGCCCCGGCGCTCGGCGATGTAGCGACCCTCCTTGACGGCGTCGCTGATGATCCGGCACATGAGGGTGCCCGACCGGATGGCGTCGTCGTTGCCCGGGATCACGAAGTCGATGACGTCGGGGTCGCAGTTCGTGTCGACCACGGCGACCACCGGGATCTTCAGCTTGTTGGCCTCGACGACACCGATGTGCTCCTTCTTGGTGTCGATGATGAACACCGCGTCGGGGAGCTTCTGCATGTCGCGGATGCCACCGAGGTTGCGCTCGAGCTTCTCGAGCTCGCGGGAGACCATGAGGGCCTCCTTCTTGGGCATGGCCTCGAAGTCGCCGACGGCCCGCATGCGCTGGTACTCGGTCATCTTCTTCACCCGACCGCTGATGGTCGAGAAGTTGGTGAGCATGCCGCCGAGCCAGCGCTCGTTGATGTACGGCATCCCGCAGCCCTCGGCGGCGGCGCGGATCGGGTCCTGCGCCTGCTTCTTGGTGCCGATGAAGAGGATGTTGCCGCCGTCGGCCGTCATGTCACGGACGTAGGTGTAGGCGGTCTCGATCCGCTGCAGCGTCTGCTGCAGGTCGATGATGTAGATGCCGTTGCGCTCGCCGTAGATGAACCGCTTCATCTTCGGGTTCCAGCG
>JAODBP010000117.1 GCA_025464025.1 Actinomycetes bacterium
TCATGCCCTCGGCGTTCACCCGGCTGACCGCCCTCGTGCCCGACGACACGTTCCGCGAGTTCCTCGCCACCCACTTCCAGCCCCACCGGGTGGCGCCGGTCGTGGCCTGGCTGTGCCACCCCTCGACCGAGGTGACCGGCGAGTGCTTCTCGGTCGGTGCCGGCCGGGCCGCCCGGGTGTTCCTGGCCGAGGCCCCGGGCGTAGCCTTGCCGGACGGCGGGCAGCCCGAGGACTGGGCCGAGCGGGTCGACGACCTGTTCGTGATCGAGGGCTTCGGCATCCCGTCCGACATGCTGAACGAGGTGGTGTACCAGGTGGAGCAGCTCGGCGGCCTGGGTGATGGGCCCATGACTTCGATGGACAGCGGCGAGTGGTCGGCCAAGCGGGCGTCGAGCACCTGACGGCCGTGGGCGTCGAGTGCCTCACGGCGGCAGCCGGCGAAGCCGCCATGCGCCGCGTCGCAGGTGGGCTGCGGGCCCGGGGCGTCGTCGACGGCGACCGCGTCGCCTTCGCCCTGCCCAACTCGGCCGATCTGCTCGCCGCGCTCGTCGGCACGATGCGCGCCGGTGCCGTGGCCGTGCCGCTCAACCCGACCCTGCTCGACCACGAGCGGGCCGCGCTGCTGGTCGACGCCGAGCCGGCGCTCGTCGTCGACACGCCCGAGGCGCTGGCCGCCCTGCTCGACGGTCCCGAGGCCGACCTCGCACCGGTGCCGCGATCTCGCCCCATGCACTACACGTCGGGGACGACGGGTCGGCCCAAGGGCGTCTGGTCCGGCCTGCTGTCGGACGCCGACGCCCTGGCCCTGGCCGACGAGGAGGTGTCGCTGTGGGGCTTCGGCGCCGGTGACCTGAACCTCGTGGTGTCGCCGCTCTACCACTCGGCCCCGCTGCGCTTCGCCGCGGCCACGCTGCTCCACGGCGGCGACGTCGTCGTGCTGCCCAAGTTCGAAGCCGGGCTGGCGTCGTCGGTGATCGCATCGATGCGACCGACGACGGCGTTCCTCGTGCCGGCCCACCTGCAGCGGCTCTTCGCCCAGGGCGAGCTGCCGCCGCTCGACTCGTTCCGGCTCGTGCTCCACGCCGGTGCGCCGTGCCCCGAGCCGATCAAGCGGGCGGCCGTCGAGGCCTTCGGCATGGAGCGGCTGTGGGAGTTCTACGGCTCGACCGAGGGGCAGTTCACCGTGTGCTCGTCGGCCGAGTGGTTCGAGCGCCCCGGCACCGTCGGCCGGGCCCGCCCCGGGCGCGCGCTGTCGATCGACGACGACGGCACGATCTGGTGCGACGTCCCCCCGCACGCCCGCTTCGAGTACTGGCGGGCACCGGAGAAGACGGCCGGCGCGTGGCGGGGGAGCGCGTTCACCGTCGGCGACCTCGGCCGGCTCGACGACGAGGGCTACCTCTGGCTCGACGGCCGCCGCGACGACCTCGTGATCTCCGGTGGCGTGAACGTGTACCCGCTCGAGGTCGAGCAGGCGCTGGCCGACCTGCCGGGGCTGGAGGACGTGGCCGTGTTCGGCGTCGACGACGAGCGCTGGGGTCAGCGGGTCTGCGTCGCCGTCGTCGGCGACGTCTCGTCCGACGCCGTGCTGGCCTGGGCCCGTGACCGCCTGGCGCCCTACAAGGTGCCCAAGGAGGTCCACCGCGTCGCCGAGCTGCCCCGCACCGGCACCGGCAAGGTGAGGCGCTCGAAGCTCGCCACGGACCTCGGCCTGGGGTAGTTCAGCCGGCCCAGGTCCGGCCCTGGGAGTCGGGCAGGGCGACCACGTCGATGCTCTCGTCGTGACCTCCGCCGATCCGTTCTGGTCACGCTCAGCGACCCAGGGGGGCGGTGAGCGTGACCAGAAGCGTCAGAGGATGACGGCCGGGATGGTGCCGAGGCGGCCGGCGTTGTAGTCGTCGATCGCCTGGTTGATCTCGGCGTTCGTGTTCATGACGAAGGGGCCGTACTGCACGACCGGCTCCTTGATGGGCAGGCCACCCAGGAGGAGGACCTCGAGCTCGTCGCCGCCGTCGGCGGCCCGGAGGGTGATCGAGTCACCGGGGCCGAACACGACGAGGTCGTGGGCGGCGATCGGGCGCTCGTGCTCGCCGGCGTAGGCCTGGCCCGAGAGCACGTAGGCCATGGCGTTGTAGGCCGGGTTCCACGGGATCGACAGGCGGGCGCCGGGCGACACGGTGGCGTGGGCGTAGGTGATCGGCGTGTGGGTCACGCCGGGGGCGCCGTGGCCGGCCAGGTCGCCGGCGATGAGGCGCACGAGGGCGCCGCCGTCGTCAGAGGCCAGCAGGGTGAGCTGGTCGCCGGTGATGCCCTGGTAGCGGGGCGGGGTGAACTTCTTCGCCGCCGGCAGGTTGACCCAGAGCTGGACGCCGTGCATCCGGCCGCCGTGCTCGATGATCCGCTCGGTGGGCACCTCGTCGTGGAGGATGCCGGCACCGGCCGTCATCCACTGGGTGTCGCCGTCGCGGAGGACGCCGCCGCCCCCGTTGGAGTCGTGGTGGGCGAACTCGCCGTCCAGCAGGTAGGTCACGGTCTCGAAGCCGCGGTGGGGGTGCCACGGCGCGCCCTTGGCCTGGTGGGGCTCGTGGACGGTCGGGCCCATCTGGTCGAGGAGGAGGAACGGATCCGCCTCGGCGAAGGTGACGCCACCGGGGAAGGGGCGCCAGACCTCGAAGCCCGCACCCTCGATGGCGTGCTGGGCGGGGACGACCCGGGAGACGGGTCGGTGGGTGGTGGTGGTCTGGTCCGGCCTCGGGATGCGGGGGAGGACCAGCGGGTTGTCGACACTGATCGCAGGCATGTCCTGTGGAACATAGTTGTACCGACAACTATTCCGCCAGGCTACGGTTCGCCCCCGTGGGGGGTCGCCGTCGCACGGTGCTCGTTCTGGTCGCGCTCGCACTGCTGGGCGCCGCCGCGTGTGAGCCGGTGCCGCCGATGCCGGGCAGCGTCGTGTTCACCGACGGCGTGCGCTACGGCTCGGGGGAGGTGGTCGGCGGCCGTGTCCCGCTCCTGCTCGACATCTACGCGCCGGGAGCGCCGTCGAAGGCCAGGCGCCCGGTGGTGGTCCTCATCCACGGTGGCGCCTTCACCTACCTGGACCGGACCGACGATCGCATCGCCACCATCGCCCGGGCGCTGGCCAAGCGCGGCATCGTCGCCGTCAGCATCGACTACCGCCTGACGGGGCAGCAGCCGGTCGCCTCGACCCGGGTCAAGAAGCTCCTCGGCTACCTCCGTCGCGACGAAGGCACCAACGCCATGGTGTGTGCCGTCGACGACACGCTCACCGCCATCACCTACCTCACGGCGCAGGCCGACAAGCTCAACATCGACGTGGGCCGGCTCGGGCTCGTGGGCGCCTCGGCCGGCGCCATCACCGCCGACCACGTCGCCTACGCCATCGACGACCACGGCATCGCCCGCCCACCGATCTCGTTCGTCGGCAGCCTGTGGGGCGGGATCATCGTGTGGTCGCCGACGACCGGCAGCAACACCGCCGCGATGCTGGAGGCGGACGAGGCGCCTCTCTTCGCCGTGCACGGCGAGCTCGACGACCAGGTGCTGGTCGCCTACAGCGACACGCTCGTCGCTCGGGCCAGGTCGCTCGGGGTCCGCACCGAGTACATCCGCGTGCCGGGCGCCGGCCACGCCTACGACGAGACCGGCTTCTTCACCCGGAAGGTGGTCGGCAACCAGACGGCGCTCGACCGGCTCGTCGAGTTCGCCGTCACCTCGCTGCACCCCTAGTCGGCGACGTCCCGGGCCGAGACGACCTTGGTCGGGCGGACCCGCACCACGAGCTCGCCGGGCACGCCGTTGCGCTCGCCGAACTGCTCGGCCACCTCCGCGCCCATGTAGCGGCCGCCGATCTTGGTGGCGATGCGCTTCACCTCGGCCAGGTCGTCGACCAGCTCGGCCACGCCCTCCACCAGCACGTAGCTGAACGGGGGTCGGTCGTCCTGCACGACGATGCTGACCCGGGGGTCGCGGCGGAGGTTGCGGCCCTTGACCGTGTCCTCGCCGGTGTTGAAGACCACGGCGCCGTCGTCGACGTCGATCCAGACCGGCGCCGAGTGGGGGCGGCCGTCGGCCCGCACGGTCGACAGGATCGCCGGCCGTGGCGCCTCCACCAGGAACGCCCACCACTCGGCCTCGGTCATCGGCGTGTAGCCCATGGGCCGAGGCTAGGGAGTCAGTCCTTCAGCTCCACGATGATCTCGAGGTACGGGGTCGTGCCCGTGTTGACCGCGGTCTCGATGCCGCCCCGCCCGATGAACACGACGTCGCCGGGGTTCACGTCGGCCTCGATGTACTCGTTGTACTCGCCGGCGCTGTCCGGCTCCGGTTCGGCCGCGATCCGGCCGCCGCTGATCTGGATCAGGACGTTGTCCAGCTCGTGCTGGTGGACGGCGCTGCGCTCGCCCGGCGCCAGCCGGAGCTGCCAGATCCGCACCCGGTCGTTCTCGAAGACGACCTCGGTGCCGACCGGTCCCAGGACCCGTTCCTCGGTGCTCATTCGCTTCCCCCTGTTGCTCCGTTGATCGAGAACCGAACGAGGTGCTCGGTCTCGGCGGCCGATGGTGCCTCGCCCCGGCGCAGGGCGCCGTGGAGGGCCCCGAAGGCCAGGTGGTAGATCGCTTCGGCGTCGCGCCGGGCCGTCTCGCGGCGGCGACCGGGTCGCAGGTCGTGCACGGCGTCGGCCAGCAGGTCGACGAGGGCGTCGACCGACCGCTGCTGCTCCTCGGGGAAGGCGGCGGCGAGCCGGTCCTGGTTGGCCACGAACGGGCGGGTGCGCGACGCGGCGTCCGGGCGGGCGGCCTGGTGGAGCACGCCCTCGACCCAGGCCCGCACCCGACCCTCGGCCGTGGTGGCCCGATCCATCCGGTGCTCGAGGTACGACAGCAGCCGGTTCCGCCCGTCGTCGAGGAGGAGCAGCAGGAGCTCGTCCTTCGACTGGAAGTAGCGGTAGAAGCCCTGGGTGGAGAGCTTCGCCTCCTTCAGCACGTCGCGCAGCGGGGGGTCGAACTGCTCGGTGCGCTCGATGACGCGGTAGGTCGCGTCGACGATGCGCTGGATCTCCTGGACGTACTCGTCCCGGCGATCCGCGATCGTGCGCTCGACGGCGCGGGCGGCGAACTCCTCGGACAGACTGGACACGCTGATCTGAGAATCTAAGATCAGCGTTCTTACCAGCGCAAGCATTGTGTGACAGCGCAAGCACGGGGGGCACGTGGCGCAGCCGATGGTGGTGGGGGACATCTTCCGGAACGGGGCCCGAGCGGTCCCCGACCGGGTCGCGGTCGTGTTCAACGGCGAGGCGCTCACGTTCGCCGAGCTCGACCGGGCGGCCAACCGCACGGCACGTGCCCTCGGTGCCGGTCACGGCGACCGGGTGGCCGTGTGGTCGAGCACCGACCTCGGCCTGGCCCCGGTGTTCGCCGGCCTGGCCAAGGCCGGCGCCGTGTTCGCGCCGGTCAGCGGGGTGCTCCCGGCCGAGGAGGCCGTGGCCGTGGTGCAGTCGGCCCGACCGAGCCACCTGGTGGTCGACGCCGTCCACGCCGCCGACGGCGCCATGGTCGCCGAGAAGGCCGGCATCCCGCTGATGACGTTGGCCGAGCTGGCCGCGGCCGACGAGGACGACAGCGATCTGCGGGTGCCGGTGCAGGAGACCGACCCGCACGTCATCTTCTTCACGAGCGGGAGCACCGGGAAGCCGAAGGGCGTCGTGCTGTCGCACCGGGTCAACGTGCTGCGGTGCCACCCCGGCTCGCAGCTCGAGCCTCGGGGCGTGATGGTGTGCCCGTACCCGCTGTTCCACATGGGGGCGTGGTTGATCGCCACCCAGCAGTGGGCGGCGCGGGAGCGGGTCGTGTTCACCACCTCGGACGCGGCGGCCATCGTCACCGCCGTCGACGAGCACCAGGCGGCCCGCCTCAACTGCATCCCCGGCGTGTGGCGCCGCGTGCTCGACCACCTCGACGGCCGGCCGCTCGAGTCACTGCGCTTCGCCGACACCGGCACGTCGGCCACGCCGCTCGACCTGCTCCAGGCCATCGCCGCGGCCGCGCCCAACGCCCACCTGCGGGTGTTCTACGGCTCGACCGAGGCCGGCAACGTCGCCCACCTCGACCACGAGGACGTCGAGCGGAAGCCGGGCCGCACCGGCGTGCCGTCGGCGTTCACCGAGGTCCGGGTCGACGAGG
Organism: Actinomycetes bacterium; assembly: GCA_025464025.1. Next base: position 6,207 of record JAODBP010000117.1, read on the forward strand.
CCGGTGAGGTGTGGGTCACCGGGCCGCTGCTCTTCGACGGCTACTTCGACAACCCCGAGGCCACGGCCGAGGCGCTGGTCGACGGGTGGTACCGCACCGGCGACCTCGCCGACGTGGACGACGGCGGCTACCTCTCGATCGTGGGGCGGGCCAAGGACCTCATCCGCACCGGCGGCGAATCGGTCGTGCCGGCCGAGGTCGAGGTCGTGCTGGCGACGCATCCGTCCGTCCGGGACGTCGCCGTCGTCGGGCTGCCAGACCCGCAGTGGGGCGAGACCGTCTGCGCCGTCGTCGTCGGCGACGTCACCCTCGAGGAGCTCACCGCCCACTGCGACGGGCGGCTGGCCCGGTTCAAGCAGCCCCGGCGGCTCGCCCTGGTCGACGAGATCCCCCGCACGCCCGCCACCAACCAGGTGCAGCGCCGACTGATCGTGGAGCAGCTCTCATGACCGAACGTGAGCTCGTGTTGAGCGGCATCGGGGGGCAGGGCATCCAGCTCGCGGCCCAGGTCGTCGCCCGAGCCGCCATCGCCGAGGGCAAGCAGGTCCAGCTCTTCGGCAGCTACGGAGGGATGATGCGCGGCGGCAACACCGAGGCCACCATCGTCGTCGGCGACGAGCCGGTGGAGGCGCCGCCGACGATCAGCTCGACGTGGTCGGCGATCCTCATGCACCACGACTACGTCGAGCCGACGCTGTCGCTCCTCCGGCCGGGCACGATCGTGCTCCGCAACAGCACGGTCTACGAGGGCGACGTCGACGTCGAGGGCATCGAGCTGCTCGACGTGCCGGCCACCGAGCTGGCCGTCGGCGTGGGCAACATCATGACGGCGTCGATGGTGATGGCCGGCGCCTACGCCAAGCGCACCGGGCTGGTGTCGCTCGACTCGCTGAAGGAAGCGGTGACGGCGTCGCTGCCCTCGTACCGGTCCAAGCACGTCGACCTGAACGTGTCCGCCCTCGACGTCGGGTACGCCGCCGTGAGCGAGCCGAGCGGCGATGGGTTCGGGGCGCAGCCCCGGGGAGCGCAGTGCTGACCCGGGGGACCGTCGTCATCGACGTCGAGATGTGCAAGGGGTGCGACCTCTGCATCGACGCCTGCCCGCCCCGCGTGCTGGAGATGACCACCACCGAGGTCAACGGCCGGGGCTACCGCTACCCGCGCCTGCTGCCGGGGTGCACCGGGTGCAAGGCGTGCTCGCAGATCTGCCCCGACTTCGTGTTCCAGGTCTGGAAGTACGACGAGCCACTGGAGATCGCCATGAGCGAGCCTGCGAGCGAATCATGAGCACAGGTTTTCCGAGCGCAGCGAGGCGGTCATTGGCCGACGGTTGGCAGTTCGACAGGGTGAACATGCTGACGTGTGAGCGCGGCCAATGACCGCGCTGTTGGAGGGGTCCGAGGCCATCGCCGAGGCGATGGTCGCGGCCGGGTGCCGGTTCTTCGCCGGCTACCCGATGACGCCGTTCACCGAGGTGCTCGAGCACATGGCCAAGAAGCTCCCGCCGGTGGGGGGCGTGTGCATGAACGCCGAGTCCGAGCTTGAGGCCGTCGGCATGGCGTGGGGCGCGGCGGCCACCGGGACGCCGGCCGCCACCGGCTCGACCGGCCAGGGGCTCTCGCTCATGCAGGAGTCGATCGCCGAGCTGGCCATGGCCCGCCTGCCCATGGTGGTCATCAACATGGCCCGGGCCCAGGGCGACTACTGGCAGGCCACCCGGGGTGGCGGCCACGGCGACTACCGCACGCCGGTGCTGGCGCCCATGGACGTGCCCGAGGCCGTCGAGCTGACCCAGCTGGCGTTCCACTGGGCGGCCACCTGGCGCAACCCGGTGCTGCTGTTCGGCGACTACTACCTGGCCCACACGTCGCAGTCGGTCGACGTGCAGCCCATCGACTTCGGGCTCCGGCCCGACACCTCCTGGGCCCTCGACGGCTCCAGCGGCGGCACCGGCCGGGCCAAGCTGGTCTCACCCCTCGGCACCCAGAAGCAGCGCGACGACGTGGGCTACGACCTGTCGGAGCACTACCTCGAGTGCGCGGCGGCGACCGAGGCCATGTTGAAGGGCATCGAGCCCATGGCCGAGGTGGCGCTGTGCGACGACGCCGACGTGGTGGTGGTGGCCTACGGCACGCCCGGCCGCTACATCCGGGCCGCGGTCAGGGCCCTGCGGGAGCGGGGCGTGAAGGCCGGCTACGTGCGACCCATCACCCTGCTGCCGTTCCCCACCGAGGCCGTGGCCCGGGCGGCCGAGGGGGCCAAGGTCGTCGCCGTCTACGAGAACAACCAGGGCCAGATGGTCGACGACGTGCGCCTGGCCGTGCTGGGCCGCACCCCGGTGACGTTCATCGGCGGCCTCAGCCTCGACACGTCGGGCTTCGGCATCGCCCCCGACCTCGACGTCACCATCCTCGGCGACCGGATCGAAGGTGCCCTGCCATGACCGACGTGCCCGTTCGCTTCGTCCCCACCGACAAGGCGCCCACCCGAGCCGCCCGCCTGGTCGACGACTTCACGCCCGCCCTCATCGAGGTCGGCGAGCACCACCTGTGCCCGGGCTGCGGCGAGCCCATCGCCATGCGCTCGGTGCTGGAGGTCATCGCCGAGCTCGACGTGGTCCAGCGCTCGATCGCCGTGTTCGGCATCGGCTGCTACACCGCCTTCTCCAACAACCTCGACCTCGAGGTGTGCCAGGCCCTGCACGGCCGGGCCCCGTCGGTGGCCACCGGCATCAAGCGGGCCAAGCC
>JAODBP010000199.1 GCA_025464025.1 Actinomycetes bacterium
GGCGAGGTGCGAGGGCGCCCGCACGCCGGCCATGGGCGGCGACGACCCGGGCCCGGCGCTCACCCGGCGGGAGCGCGAGGTCGGCGGCCTCGCGGCTCGCGGCCTCACCGACCGGGCCATCGCCGAGCTGCTCGTCGTCTCGATCCGAACGGTCGAGACCCACCTGTACAACGCCTACGCCAAGCTCGGGGTCACCGGTCGGGCCGACCTGGCCACCGCCCTCGACGTGCGGTGAGTAGAGTCTGATCGAGTCAGACTCAACGCAGGGGGACGCGTCGTGGACGTGCAGCAGATCAAGGCCGGGCTCGACCACCCGGTCATCGACGCCGACGGCCACGTGGTCGAGGCACTGCCCCTCGTCGTGGAGTACATCCGCCGGGTCGCCGGCGACGGCCCCGCCGAGCGCTTCCTCCCCTCCTCGGTGACGTACTCGACCAAGGACGCCCCGAAGGAGGGGTCGGTCATGGCGCCGTGGTGGACGGTGCCGACCAACGCCCGCGACCGCGCCACCAGCTTCCTGCCGTCGCTGCTCCACGAGCGCCTCGACGAGGTCGGCATCGACTTCGGGATCCTGTACTCGAGCGTCGGCCTCATCGCCTTCGGCCACGGTGACGACGAGACCCGCCGGGGCGCCTGCCGGGGGCTCAACACCTACCTCTCCGACCTCATGGACGGCCTCGACGACCGGCTCACCGCCGCCGCCGTCATCCCGACCCACACCCCGGAGGAGGCCATCGCCGAGCTCGACCACGCCGTCGACTGGCTCGGCTTCAAGGCCGTCATGCTCAACGACGTCGTGACCCGGGACGGCTGGTACGACGTGCTCGCCCTCGACAGCGCCCACGACTACGACCCGGTCTGGCAGCGCTGCATCGACCTCGGCGTGGCCGTCACCGTGCACTCCCCGAGCTGGGGCATCGGCCTGCGGCAGTCGTCGAGCCGGTACATGTACAACCACATCGGGAACTTCGCCGCCTCGGCCGAAGCCTTCGCCAAGGCGCTCTTCTTCGGGGGCGTCACCAACCGCTTCCCCGACCTCAACGTGGCCTTCCTCGAGTGCGGCGTCGGCTGGGCGGTGCAACTGCTCGGCGACCTGCAGGACCGGTGGGGCAAGCGAGGCCCGGGCCGGATCGACCGGCTCGACCCGAAGCACCTCGACCTGGCGGAGTGGGATGCGCTCCTCGACCGCCACGGCCGCGGCATGTTCGACGACCCGGCCGTGCGAGCCACCATGGCCGCTCAGTCGGGCCAGCCGCCGGCCGACACCGACGACTTCCGCGCCACCGGCGTCGCCTCCAAGGCCGACGTCGCCAAGCGGTTCGACGGCCTCTACTTCGGCTGCGAGGCCGACGACGGCAGCATCCCATGGGCGTTCGGCGAGACCACCCTCCGTCCCGTGCTCGGCTCCGACATCGGCCACTGGGACGTCACGGACCCCACCGAGGTGCTCCCCGAGGCGTGGGAGCTGGTCGAGGACGGCCACCTCGACCGCGACCAGTTCCGGGCCTTCGCCTGCGACAACGCCATCCGCCTGCACGGCGGCATGAACCCGGCGTTCTTCGACGGCACCCCGGTCGAGGCCTACGCCCGGGACCTCCTCGGCGCCTGACCGCCGGCACGCGGCACCACGGCATGCCGGGCTACCAGCGCATCCCCCTGATCCCCCCGCCGTTCACCGGCACGACCTGGCCGCTCACGTAGGCAGCCTCGTCCGAGGCGAGGAAGCACACCACCGCGGCGATGTCGTCGGGCGTGGCCAGGCGGCCCGCGGCCGAACCGGCCGCGATCCCCTCCACCTGCTCCGGCGCCATGAGGGCGCGGGTCCCCGGGGTCAGGACGAAGCCGGGGGCCACCACGTTGCTGCGGATGCCGTCGACCCCGTGGATCGACGCCGTGTAGGCCGACAGCGTCTCGAGCGCCGACTTGGTGCTGGCGTAGGCGATGCGACTGCCGGTCGGCACCCGCGCCGCCCCCGACGACGTGTTGACGATCGAGCCGCCACCGCCTCGCTGCATCACCGGGATGGCGTGGCGCATCCCCCAGACGGCGGCCATGACGACGACGTCGAACGTCGCCCGCCACGCGTCGTCGGGCGTGGCCACGGCGTCGGTGTCGTCGGCCCGCGACGTGACGGCGTTGTTGTGGAGGACGTCGAGCCGGCCGAAGGCGACGACGGCGGCCTCGACCGCACCGGCCACCTCGGCCTCCGACGTCACGTCGGTGGGCTGGGCGCGGGTCCGCTCCCCCAGCTCGGCGGCGAGGCGTGCGACCCCGTCGGCGTCGCGGTCGACCAGCACGACAGCGGCCCCCTCGGCGACCATGCGCCGGGCCGTGGCCGAGCCGATGGCGCCCGCCGCACCGGTGACCAGCGCGACCTTCCCGTCCAGACGTCCTCCCATCGGCGGAGCGTTGCACGTCCCGGGCGGCGGCGCGGGCGGTGGTGGAGCCGCGCCGTCGCCCGGGACGACCTACGGGACGAGCACGACCTTCCCGGTCGTGGCCCGTCCCTCGAGCGCGGCGTGGGCGGCGGCGGCGTCCGCCAGGGCGAAGCGGGTGACGAGGGGGCGGAGCGAACCACCGGCCAGGGCGGCGAGGGCGCGGACCTCCAGCGGCCGCAGGTCGGCCGGGCGCTCCATCCGGGTGACGGCGACGTCGAGCCCGTCGTACGACGTGGGCTCCCCGGCCGACCAGCCGAACACCACGGCCCGGCCTCCCGGCCCGAGGAGCTCGGCGGCGGCGCGCCCGGCGGCACCCCCCACCCCGTCGAGCAGCACCGTGGGTCGGTGGGCGATCGCCTCGGGCCAGGCCGGTTGGGTGTAGTCGACCGGGACACCGCCGAGCTCGGCCACCACGCCGAGCTTGGCCGGGCTGGCCAACCCGTACGCCAGCGCACCGGCGTTCCGTGCCGCTTGGAGGAACAGCGCACCGAGGCCGCCGGCGGCGGCCGGCACCAGCACCACGTCGTCGGCCCGCAGCGCCGCCTGGTCGAGCAGCAGCACGGCGGTGCGGCCGGTGCCGATCATGGCCACCGCCTCGGCCGGATCGATGCCCTCGGGCAGCTCGTGCAACGAGGCCACGGGAGCAACGGCCCGCTCGGCGTAGCCCCCGTTGGCGAACCCGAGGTGGGCCACCACCGGTCGGCCGTCGACCCGCCCGGCGACCTCGCGCCCCGGCGTCATCGGCAGCGTCGCCACCCCCATCGGCCCGAACGGCTCTCCCCTCCGGATCGTCGCATCGACCAGGTGGACGCCGGCGGCCTCGACGTCGATGACCACCTGCCCGTCACCCGCCACCGGGTCGGGCACGTCCGCCCACCGCAGCACCTCGGGGCCACCGAACTCGAACTGCCGGATCGCCTTCACGGGCTGACCGTACGACTTCAAGCCAACTTCAAGTCAAGGGGGAAGGCCGACCCCGGACGCGGAGGAGCCCCGGCCACTGGGACCGGGGCTCCTCGACGCCCTTTTCGACGGGCGAGCTCGCGCTCGCTCGCCGGACCCGGCGAGGTCAGGCTCTGCGGGCCTACGCCTGCTGGATCTTGATCTCGATGTCCACGCCGGCCGGCAGCTCGAGGCGCTGGAGCGAGTCCACCGTCTTGGGCGTCGGCTCGAGGATGTCGAGCAACCGCTTGTGGATCCGCATCTCGAAGTGCTCGCGGGAGTCCTTGTACTTGTGGGGCGAGCGGATCACCGTGTAGCGGTGCTTCTCCGTCGGGAGCGGCACCGGGCCACGGACGGCAGCCTGCGTGCGGACCACCGTCTCGACGATCTTCTTCGTCGACTGGTCGATGATCTCGTGGTCGTAGGCCTTGAGCCGAATGCGGATCTTTTGAGCCATGACTACTTGGTGATCTTCGTGACGCGGCCGGAGGCCACGGTGCGGCCGCCCTCGCGGATGGCGAACCGGAGACCCTCGTCCATGGCGATGGGCTGGATCAGCTCCACGTGGATGATGGTGTTGTCGCCGGGCATGACCATCTCGGTGCCCTCGGGCAGGGAGATGTGGCCGGTGACGTCGGTCGTCCGGAAGTAGAACTGCGGCCGGTAGTTGTTGAAGAAGGGCTTGTGACGACCGCCCTCCTCCTTCGAAAGCACGTAGATCTGGCCCTCGAAGTTGGTGTGGGGCGTGATCGAACCGGGCTTGCAGAGGACCTGGCCGCGCTCCACGTCCTCCTTCTTGGTGCCGCGGAGGAGGGCGCCGATGTTGTCGCCGGCCTCGCCGCGGTCGAGGAGCTTGCGGAACATCTCGACGCCGGTGCAGGTGGTCTTCTGCGTGGCCTTGATGCCCACGATCTCGACCTCGTCACCGGTGTTGATGACGCCCTGCTCCACCTTGCCGGTGACGACGGTGCCACGACCGGTGATCGTGAACACGTCCTCGATCGGCATGAGGAACGGCTTGTCGAGGTCGCGCTCGGGCATCGGGATGAACGAGTCGACGGCGTCCATGAGCTCGAAGATCTTCGGCGTCCACTCGGCGTCGCCCTCGAGGGCCTTCAGCGCCGAGACGCGCACCACGGGGGTGTCGTCGCCGGGGAACTCGTACTCGCTGAGGAGCTCGCGCACCTCGAGCTCGACGAGGTCCAGGAGCTCCTCGTCGTCGACCATGTCGGCCTTGTTCAGGGCGACCACGATCGAGGGCACGCCGACCTGACGGGCGAGCAGCACGTGCTCACGGGTCTGGGCCATGGGGCCGTCGGTGGCGGCGACCACGAGGATCGCGCCGTCGACCTGGGCGGCGCCCGTGATCATGTTCTTGATGTAGTCGGCGTGGCCGGGCATGTCGACGTGGGCGTAGTGCCGCGCGTCGGTCTCGTACTCCACGTGGGAGATCGAGATGGTGATGCCGCGGGCCTTCTCCTCCGGCGCCTTGTCGATCTCGTCGAAGGCGTAGGCCTTGCCACCGTGCTTCTCGGTGAGGACCTTGGTGATGGCCGCGGTCAGCGTTGTCTTGCCATGGTCGATGTGACCCATGGTGCCCACGTTGATGTGGGGCTTGTTCCGCTCGAACTTCTCCTTGGCCATGGTGGCTCCCGATTTCCTTTCAGGGACTCTTCGACTACTACAGGGGGTGCCGGTTGACGGCGGGTGCTGGTGCTACTCGCCCCGGACCCGGGCGACGATCTCGTCGGCGATGGCCTTCGGGACCTGCTGGTACGAGTGGAACTGCATGGTGTACGTGGCGCGGCCCTGGGTGCGCGAACGCAGGTCGGTAGCGTAACCGAACATGTCCGACAGGGGCACCTGAGCCCGGATGACCATGCTGTTGCCGCGCTGCTCGGAGCCCTCGACCCGTCCACGACGGGCGTTGAGGTCGCCGAACACGTCGCCCATGTAGTCCTCGGGCGTCACGACCTCGACGGCCATGATCGGCTCGAGCAGGGCGGGACCGGCCTTGCGGGCGGCCTCCTTGAACGCCATCGAGCCGGCGATCTTGAACGCCATCTCGGACGAGTCGACCTGGTGCTCGGAGCCGTCGGTGAGGATGGCCCGCACGTCGACGACCGGGTAGCCGGCGAGCACGCCCTGGTCGAGCGAGGACTGGATGCCCTGGTCGACGGCGGGGATGTACTCGCGGCTGATCTTGCCGCCGGTGATCTTGTCGAGGAACTCGTAGCCGCCGCCGGGGCCGGTGGGCTCCAGGTCGATGACGACGTGGGCGAACTGGCCCGAACCACCGGTCTGCTTGACGTGGCGGTAGACGACCTTCTCGACCCGCTGGGTGATGGTCTCGCGGTAGGCGACCTGCGGCTTGCCGACGCTGGCGTCGACCTTGAACTCCCGCAGCATGCGGTCGACGATGACCTCGAGGTGGAGCTCGCCCTGGCCGGAGATGACGGTCTGACCCGTCTCCTCGTCGGTGCGGACCCGGAACGTGGGGTCCTCCTCGGAGAGCGACTGGAGCGCCTTGGCCAGCTTGTCCTGGTCGGACTTGGTCTTGGGCTCCACGGCGACGTGGATGACCGGCTCCGGGAACTCGATGTTCTCGAGGACGATCGGGTTCTTGTCGTCGGTGAGCGTGTCACCGGTGGTGGTGCCCTTCAGGCCGATGGCGGCGACGATGTCGCCGGCGAACACGGCCTCGAGGTCCTCGCGGTGGTTGGCGTGCATCTGCAGCAGGCGCCCGATGCGCTCCTTGCGGTCCTTCGTCGAGTTGTAGACGTACGAGCCGGTCTCGAGCGTGCCGGAGTAGACCCGGAAGTACGTGAGCTTGCCGACGTGCGGGTCGCTCATGATCTTGAACGCCAGGGCCGAGAACGGCTCCTTGTCGTCGGCCGAGCGCTCGATCTCCTCGATGCCCTTCTTGTCCATCCCCCGGATCGGCGGGAGGTCGGTGGGGGCCGGCAGGAAGTCGACGACGGCGTCGAGCATGGGCTGCACGCCCTTGTTCTTGAACGCCGAGCCGCAGAGCACGGGGACGATCTCGCTGGCGATGGTGCCGTGGCGCAGGGCGGCCATGAGGTCGGCGGGGGTGATCTCCTCCTCGCCGACGTACTTCTCCATGATGTTCTCGTCGAAGTTCGACAGGGCATCGATCAGCTCGTGGCGGTAGGCCTCGGCGTCGTCCTGCAGCTCGGCCGGGATCTCGCCGATGATGACCTCTTCACCCTTGGCGCCCTCGGCGTCCTCCCAGGTGAGCGAGCGCATGTTGACGAGGTCGACCATGCCCTTGAAGTGGCCCTCGGCGCCGATCGGGATCTGGATCAGGGCGACGTTGGCCTGGAGGCGGTCCTTGATGGAGTCGACGGCGGCGTAGAAGTCGGCGCCGATGCGGTCCATCTTGTTGATGAAGCAGATGCGCGGGACCTTGTACTTGTTGGCCTGGCGCCAGACGGTCTCGGACTGCGGCTCGACGCCGGACACGGCGTCGAACACGGCGACGGCGCCGTCGAGGACGCGCAGCGAGCGCTCGACCTCGACCGTGAAGTCGACGTGGCCCGGCGTGTCGATGATGTTGATGTTGTGGTCGCGCCACATGCAGGTCGTGGCGGCCGACGTGATCGTGATGCCGCGCTCCTGCTCCTGGACCATCCAGTCCATGACGGCCGCGCCCTCGTGGACCTCACCGATCTTGTAGCTCTTGCCGGTGTAGTACAGGATCCGCTCGGTCGTCGTCGTCTTGCCGGCGTCGATGTGGGCCATGATCCCGATGTTCCGGGTCATCGCCAGGGGTGTCGTCCTCGATGCCATCTTTCCGCGCTCTCTTCGTGTCTCTGCGAGGTGGGGGGTTCATGCGACGACCGGGCCACAGGGGCCCGGTCGTGGTGCAACCGGGGCGGACCCCCGGTTTCGTCGGTGGGGATCCGCTACCAGCGGTAGTGGGCGAAGGCCTTGTTCGACTCGGCCATCTTCTGCAGGTCCTCCCGGCGCTTCACCGACGCGCCGATGCCGTTGCTGGCGTCGAGCAGCTCGTTGGCGAGGCGGAGGGCCATGCTCTTCTCACGGCGCTGGCGGGAGTAGCCGATGACCCAGCGGATGGCGAGGGTGTTGGCCCGACGGGGCTTCACCTCGACCGGCACCTGGTAGGTGGCACCGCCGACGCGGCGGCTGCGGACCTCGAGGGCCGGCTTCACGTTCTCGATCGCCCGCTTCAGCGTGGGGATCGGGTCGCCGCCGGTCTTGTCCTTGATGATGTCCAGTGCGTCGTAGACGATCCGCTCGGCGACGGAGCGCTTGCCCTGCATGAGGACCTTATTGACGATCTGGGTGACCAGGAGCTGCCGGTAGATCGGGTCCGGCATGAGGTCGCGGCGCGGTGCGGGGCCCTTGCGGGGCATCTCAGCTCTCCTTCTTGGCGCCGTAGCGGCTGCGAGCCTGCTTGCGGTCGCGCACGCCGGCGGCGTCGAGTGCGCCCCGGATGATCTTGTAGCGGACGCCCGGCAGGTCCTTCACACGACCGCCACGCACGAGCACGATCGAGTGCTCCTGGAGGTTGTGGCCCTCGCCGGGGATGTAGGCGGTGATCTCCATGCCGCTGGTGAGGCGCACACGGGCGACCTTGCGCAGGGCCGAGTTCGGCTTCTTCGGGGTGTTCGTGTACACGCGGGTGCACACGCCCCGGCGCTGGGGCGCGCCCTTCAGGGCGGCGGTCTTGCCCTTGGCGGGCTTCGACTCACGGCCCTTGCGGACCAGCTGCTGGATGGTGGGCACAGGCGTCCTTCAGAATCGGTGGTGCGGAGCTCAGCCGACGCGGTTCCGCGCCATGGCCGACTGACCATGCTAAGGGGCGCGCTGTGGTGGGAGCAACCCGCCCCCTGCCGGCGCCTGGCGGCAGGGCGGGGGCGGACGGGTCACCGTGGGTTGGAACCGACGCCCCAGCGCCAGAAAAGGTGCCTTCCCCGCGAGACCGGCACGAACCTCCGCTGTTACCCTCCGTGTCGACATCCAAACCCTGGGTGGCGGCGGGCCTGCCGCGCCCGGAGGGAGGGCGAAACGTGCTGCAGCTGCTCGACGAAAGCCTCGAATCCTTCCTGCGCGAGCGCGTCCCGCTCGACCCGACCGAGGTCGCCGTCGCCTTCGAGGCGCCCGACCGCCAGTGGGCGGCCCAGGTCAACCAGCCGACGGTCAACGTCTTCCTCTGGGACGTCCACCGCGACGTCGAGGCCAACCGGTCCGGCATGGAGACGGCGGTGCGGAACGGGCAGTCGATCCGGCGCCGGCCGCTCCCTCGGATGCAGGTCCGCTACATCCTCAGCGCCTGGACCTCGAGCCACCGCGACGAGCACCAGCTCCTCGGCGACCTCATGCTCGCCCTGCTGGCCACGCCCACCCTCGAGCCCCCGTTCCTCAAGGCGCCGCTCGACCAGGTGCTGCCCTTGCCCTCGATGAAGCTGGCGCCCACCGGCGGCCGCACGTCGGGCGACTTCTGGAAGGCCGTCGACGGCCAGCTCAAGCCCATGCTCGAGCTGCTCATCACCCTTCCCATCGACGTCGGCGCCGGTGCGGTGCTGGCCGAGCCCCCGGCCGAGGTCGAGGTGGCCACGTCCGACCGCAACAACCGGCCCACCCGATCGGTCCGCAACCGCATCGGCGGCATCATCGAGGACCCCACCGCCGTCGGGCGCATGGTCCGCACCCGGCGCGGCGTGGCCAAGGTCGAAGAAGGCGGGCGCTACCTCGTGCCCGGCGAGCCGGGCGACGAGGTCGTGCTCGAGCTCGGCGAGGACCAGGTCCTCGTCATCAAGCCCGAGGCCGAATGATCCGATGAAGTACCCCGTGGGCTTGGTCGGGCTGCCATGAGGATCGAGGTCCTCACCCCGCGCCTGGAGGTCACCCCCGGCTCGACCTGCGAGATCGAGCTCGAGGTCTTCAACACCGGCGACGTCATCGACACCATCACGTCGCGCCTCGTCGGCCAGGAGCTGCTCCCAGTCGAGCAGCGGCCGGCGAACCTGTCCCTGTTCCCCGGCACCAGCGAGCGGGTGACGGTCTCGTTCACCCTGCCGCCCGACTACCCGGCTGGCGACCACCTGCTCCCGGTCGAGCTCGTCTCGGCCGTGGACCCCGACCTCGAGAACGCCGAGATCAGCATCGCCGTCGAGGTGGCGCCGGTCATCAAGGCCGCGATCGACCTCGTCCCCAGCGAGATGACGTGCGGCCGGCGGGCCCGCTTCAGCGCCCACGTGGCCAACGAGGGCAACACGCCGCTCAACCTGTCGATGACGGGGCTCGACCCCGAGCGGGCGCTGTCGTTCTCGTTCGACCCCGTCTTCATCCGGGTCCAGCCCGGCCAGCACGTCTACGTCGCCGGGCGCACGACCGGCAAGCGGCCGTTCTTCGGCGTGCCGCTGTCCCGCCAGTTCTCGATCCACGCCGACGGCCCCGGGGTCGCCCTCAGCACGGCCGGCCGGGTCAACCAGAAGCCGTGGATCCCCCGCGGCCTCATCACCATCCTCACCCTGGCCTGCATCATCGGGCTCTGGGCCTTCGTCGTGACCGCCGGGGCCAGCCTCGTCCTCAACCGCGACAAGCTCACCAAGACGGTGCCGGCCGCCTTCCTCGTCGGCCTCCAGGACTTCTCCGGCGCCACCGTCGCCGGCTCGATGACCGGCACCGTGACCGCCGTCAACGACGGATCGCCGGTCGAGCGCATGACCGTCGAGGCCTACCGGATCCGGACCGGTCGCCAGCAGCTGATCCAGTCGGGCGCCACCGGCGCGGACGGCACGTGGAAGCTCGACGCCCTCATCCCCGGCAAGTACCACATCCGCTTCGCCGCGCCCGGCTTCAAGGACGTCTGGTACCCCGAGGCACCCGACGCCGGCGCCGGCGGCATCGTGGGCGTGAAGCCGGTGACGGAGTCACCCGGCGTGAACGTCAAGGTCGAGGGCCTCCCTGGCACGATCAGCGGTGCCGTGGCCGCCGGCGAGCAGGCCGAGATCAACGGGCTGGTCACGGTGCGCACCGTGCCGCCCGAGGCCGACGCGGCCGCCGCCGAGGGCGGGGCCACGGCGAAGGCCGCCAGCGTGGAGACGGCCCCCACGACCACCACCACGACCACCACCCTCCCGGGGGCCACGGCGAGCCCCACGGGGACCTCGACCGACACCGGGTCGAAGGTCGTCGCCATGATCGCCACCGCGCCCGACGGCACCTTCTCCGTCCCGAACCTGCCGACCCCCGGGAGCTACCAGCTCACCGTCTCGCTCGAGGGCTTCACCGACCAGATCGTGCCCGCGTCGCTCGGCGGGGGCGAGGCCCAGGTGCTCAACACCGTGCAGATGGCCGCCGGCGAGGGCGTCCTCGGCGGCACCGTGGGCAGCGGCGACACCCCGCTCGGCGGGGTCATCGTGACCGTGGCCGGGGCGGGCAAGACGTTCACGGCGACGACCCCGACGTCGGGGCCGGTCGGTGTGTGGTCGGTCACCGGCCTGCCCACGCCGGCCACGTACGTGGTGACGTTCTCGCTCGAGGGCTACGGCACCGAGACCATGGCGCTCGACCTGGCCGCCGGCGAGACCCGCAACGACATCGCCGTCGACCTCGTCAGCGGCACCGGCTCGGTGTCGGGCAAGGTCAAGGACGGCGGGGGCACCGGGCTGGGCGACGTGACCGTGACCGTCACGGGCAGCGCCACGCCCATCGTCACCAAGACGCTCACCGCCGGCGACATCGGCGCCTACACGCTCGGCGGCCTGGCCACCCCGGGCCGCTACACGATCACGTTCGCCCTCGACGGCTACTCGCCGGTCACCCGGGCCGTGACCCTGGACGAGACCGGCGTGGCCGAGGGCTTCGACGTCACGCTCACCCGCTCGACCGGGTCGATCGCCGGCACCATCACGGCGGCCGGCAAGGCCGCGGCCGGCGCGGCCATCACCGTGGGCGACGGCAAGGTCGACCGGGCGACCGTCAGCGCCGACTCGCCGGCCGGCGGCTACCGCCTCGACTCCCTTCCCGCCGGCGCCTACACGGTCACCGTCGAGCTGGCCGGCTACAAGAAGCGCACGGTCCTCGTCACCGTCGCCGCCGGCGGCACCATCACCGTCAACGTCGACCTGGTCGCGGCATGAGGTCCCTCGCATGAGGCTCGAGGTCGCACCGGCCGAGGTGCAGGTCGTCCCCGGGCAGCCGACGATCGTCGTCGCCCAGGTCTTCAACACCGACGACGTCATCAACGCCTACGGCGTGCGGGTGTTCGGCGTCGACCCCGAGTGGATCCGGCTCGACGACGAGCGGCTGTCGCTCTTCCCCGGCGCCGTCGGCACCATCACGATCTTCATCGAGGTCCCCCGCGCCTACCCGGCCGGCGAGCTGCGGGTCGGCGTCGAGGTCACCCCGCTCGTCGACCCCAGCCGCCGCCAGATCGGCGAGTCGACCCTCGTCGTCCCGGCCCACCGCAAGGCGACGCTGTCGCTCGACCCGATCTCCCAGTCGGGCGGCAAGCGGGCCACGTTCAACCTCACCCTGGCCAACGAGGGCAACGCCCCGCTCCAGCTCACGCTCGGCGCGATCGACCCCGAGGACAAGGTCAAGGTCGCCTTCAACCCGCCGGTCGTCGACCTCGAGCCGAAGCAGCAGGTGATCGTCCCGGCCCGGGCCACGGGCAAGCGACCGTGGATCGGCAACCCGGCGCCGCGGATGCTGACGTTCACGGCGTCGGGCGCCGAGAACCCGCTGGAAGCGATGGCGTCGTTCATCCAGCGCCCCAAGCTCGCCCGCGGGCTCGTCTCGCTCGTCGGCCTCCTCATCGCCGTCTCGATCTTCGCCCTCACGCTGACCAACACGCTCGGGCACGTGGTCGACGTGGCCAAGGTGTCCGACAAGCTGCTCGAGCGCGCCGTCAACGGCGAGACCACGGCCAAGGGCGCGGTCGTGAACCCCGGCTCGGCCGCCGGCACCGTGACGCTCGTCAGCTCGGGCGCGCCGGTCGCCGGCGTGACGGCCGAGCTGTTCACCACCGACAACCCGGCCTCGCCCGTCGCCTCGGCCGCCACCGCCGCCGACGGCACCTACGCCTTCACCGGCCTCCCCGAGGGAGCGTTCAAGCTCCGGTTCCGCGGTGCCGGCTTCGTCGAGATCTGGTTCGGTGGCGGCCTCACCTTCGAGGACGGCAAGGAGATCGAGGTCGCGCTCGGGAAGCGGACCGGCGGCCTCGACATGGCCCTCGGCGGCGTGCCGGGCTCGATCACCGGCAAGGTCGTCGGCCAAGACCCCGCCGATGCGATCGTCACCCTCCAGCTCCCGGCGGCCACCCTCGGCTCGACGACCGATGCCCAGGTGGCCCAGGTCACCGCCGGTGGCGACGGCACCTTCACCTTCGAGAAGGTCCCCGCCCCGGCGTCGTACCAGCTCGTCGTGACCAAGGACGGCTTCGCCACCGAGAAGCGGGTCGTGAACCTGGCCGCGGCCGAGGTCAAGAAGAACGTCGAGGTCTCCCTCCGCAAGGGCGACGGCCTCATCAGCGGCATCGTCAACGTCGACGGCACGCCCCTCGGCGGCGTGACGGTGACGGCGTCGAACACGACGAACGAGTCGTCCACCATCAGCCTCACGAGCGGCGACGTCGGCTCCTACAACCTCCGCAACCTGCCCACCCCAGGCACCTACACGCTGACGTTCACCCGCGACGGCTACGCCACGCAGAACCTCAGCGTCACGCTCGTCCAGGGCGAGCAGCGCACCGGCGCCGACATCACCCTCCTGCGCGGCACCGGCTCGATCGCCGGCACGGTGAAGCGCCTCGACAGCGGGCCCGTCGGCGGCGTGCTGGTCACCGTTGGCGTCGGCGACAAGACCATCACGACCGAGACCCTCAGCGTCGGCGACGTGGGGACCTACCTCCTCAGCGGCCTGCCCCTGCCGGGCACGTACACGCTGACGTTCTCCGGGGCCAACCTCGCCACCCAGGTGCGCTCCGTCGACCTCGACGCCGGCGACGCCAACATCACCGGGCTCGACACGACGATGACGGCGGCCACGGCCCAGGTCACCGGCACGGTGAGCGACGAGACGGGCGCCACCGACGGCGTCGCCGTGGTGCTCAGCGACGGCACCAACACCTGGACGACCCGCAGCGCCAACGTGCCGGCCGGCAGCTACCTCGTCCGCGACGTCACCCCGGGCACCTACACGCTGACGTTCTCGCGCGACGGCGCCGTCCCCCGCAGCGTCCTGGTGAGCCTCAGCGCCGGCGAGAGCCGGACGGTGAACGTCACGCTCGAGCCGCGCGCCACCATCTCCGGCACGGTCAGCCGCAAGACCGGCACCAGCACGACCGCCCCGCTCTCGGGTGCCTTCGTCGTGGCCTACAAGATCTCGGAGTACCCGGGGACCGTGTCGTCCCAAGCGATCACCGACGCCAGCGGCAAGTACAAGCTCAACAACCTGTCCGCGCCGGAGGGCTACATCATCGAGTTCCTCCCGCCCGGCGGCGGCGTGGCCAAGGCCACGCAGCAGATCACCCTCCAGGCGGGCCAGCAGAAGACCGGGCTCGACGCCACCTTGGACCTCGGCAGCTGACATGCGTGAGGACGTCACTACGATGAGTGGCCACCAGGCCCGACTGCAGAAGCGACCGCCGTGCTGAAGGTCCATCTCGAACCAGCGCAGGCAACGGTCACCCCCGGCACCGGGCTCATGCTGACCGTCGTCGTCACCAACGACGGCGACGTCGAGCGCACCTGCCGCGTCCGCGTCGTGGGCCTCGAGGCCCCGTGGGTCGAGCACAGCGACGGCGAGCTCACCGTCCCGGTCGGCTCGCGGCTCGAGGTCCCGATCCGGGTCACGCTCCCCCTCGGCTTCCCGCGCGGCGAGACGCTCGTCGGCTTCGAGGTCCAGGCCGACGGCGGTGAGCCGCCGATGGTCGTCGACACCCGCCTCGCCGTGTCCGACCTCGAGAGCCTCAACATCGGCCTCAGCCCGGTCACCGTGCGCGGCGGCTGGAAGGGCAAGTTCCGGCTCAACATCGAGAACCGGGGCACCGACCCGCTCACGATCAAGCTCACGGGCCGCGGCGTCGGGCCCGAGGAGACGAAGTCCGACCTCGACTTCACGTTCAAGCCCGACAGCATCACCCTGCGACCGGGTGAGCGGGTCAAGACCCGCGGCTCCGTCAGCGGCAAGCGCCACGTCTTCGGCAACCCCCGGCGCCGGGCCCTCACCGTCACGGCCCAGGGCGAGACCGCCCCCCGCCACGTGCAGGGCGCGTTCGTCCAGCGGCCGCTCATGCCGCGCAACGTCCTGCGCATCGTCGGCCTCGTGCTCGTGCTGGCCATGTGGGCCGGTGGCCTGACCGCCGGCGTGAACCTCACCTCCGGCAAGGGCAAGTCCTCGGCCCAGGACGCCTCGGCCCAGATCGACCCGAACGCGGCCGGGCCGGCCGGGACCGACGGGACCGCGGCGGGCGGGGCCAGCGGCGCCGGCTCCGAAGAGGCCGTCGTCCCCGCGGCCGGAGGCGCCATCGCCGGCCAGGTCAAGGGCCCGACCGACGCCAGCGGCATCAAGGTGAAGCTCCGCCCGGTCGCCCTCGCCGACGACCTCTCCACCGATCTGGCGGCCCAGACCGTCTCGTTCGTGTCGTCGTCCACCGAGGACGCGCCGAAGGAGTCGGCCCAGACGCTCCGCCGCGAGCCGACCGGCCCGATCGGACCCACGGCCACGACGACGACCGACGCCGAGGGCAAGTGGGCCTTCGGCGGCCTGAAGACCCCGGCCAACTACGAGGTCACGTTCTCGAAGGCCGGCTTCGCCGAGCGCACCTACGTCGTCTCGGTCGACGACCAGGCCCCGACCGTCGCCCTCGAGGTGCCGATGGTGCCGGGCAACGGCTCGCTCTCCGGCACGGTCAAGGGCCCGAACGGCCCGCTCGGCGGCGCCGTGGTGACCGTCACCGACGGCACCGTCACGTTCCGCGCCACCACGCCCGACTCGGGCGACGACGCCGGCAAGTGGTCGATCGACGGGCTCACCACGCCGGCCAACTACATGGTGTCGGCCAGCCTGCGGGGCTACGGCACGGAGTCGACCTCCCTCGCCCTCGACAGCGGCGGGTCGCAGGACGGCGTCGACCTCACGATGATCGCGGGCGTCGGCAGCATCTCCGGCCACATCACCGGGGCCGGCGTGAAGCTGGGCAACATCACGGTGACGGCGACCAACGGCGACGTGACCCGGACGGCCTCGACGCTCACCGAGGGCGACGCCGGCGCATTCTCGCTCCCCCAGCTCCCGATCCCCGGCGACTACACGGTCAGCGTCACCGGCACCGGCTGGATCCCCCAGACGATGGCGCTCGCCCTGAAGGGCAACGCGTCGAAGGTCGACCTCGACCTGGTGAAGACCACCGCCACCATCATCGGCACGGTCAAGGACGCCGCCGGCGCTCCCCTGGCGTCGACGGGCGTCACCCTGGCGGCCGACAAGCCGATCGTGAAGACGCTCAGCGCCATCGACCCGGCCGGCACCTACGAGCTCACCGGCCTCGCCCCCGGCACCTACACCCTCAGCTTCGACCGGGCGAACTTCAAGTCGTCGTCGACGATCGTCACGGTGGGCGCCGGCGACCGCAAGACCGTCGACGCCTCGATGACCGCCGAGGTCGGCGACAAGATCCCGAAGGACGCCGTCGTGCGCGGCATCGTCCGCAGCAGCACCACGGGCAACCCGATCGCCGGCGTGCAGGTCTCCACCGGCGAGGTGTCCGCCACCTCGACCGCCACGGCCACGGCCACGACGACCGCCACCACGGACGCCACCGGCGCGTTCGTCCTCGACAAGCTGGCCCCCGGCTCCTACGACCTCAAGTTCACCAGCGGCCACTACCAGCCCCTGACCCGGACGCTCCGCATCGGCGCCAAGAGCGACAGCACCATCGACGTCACCATGCTGATCCTGGGCGGCGTCCAGGGCCTGGTGACCGACCTCACCGCCACCCCGATCAGCAACGTGACGGTGACGGTCACGAACGATCCGGCCGCCACGGGCCAGGCCGCGTTCAACGCCACGACGACGACGAACAGCTCGGGCCAGTACTCGCTGCTCGAGCAGCTCCCGACCGGCAAGTACGTCGCCACCTTCACCCGCGCCGGCTACGCCACCCGGTCGAGGAACTTCGAGGCCGCGGCCGGCACCGTGGCCGTCGGCGACATCCAGCTCATCGAGCTGGCCCGCATCCACGGCACGATCCAGACCGCGGACTCGGGCACGACCGGCGGCTTCGCCGCGCTGAACGGCGTGCACCTCCTCGTCGAGAAGCTCAACGGCAGCACCTGGAGCACGGTGCAGGACCTCCCGAGCGTCAACGGCGAGTACATGATCACCGACCTCCAGCCGGGCGACTACCGGGTGACCGCCGACAAGTCCGGCTTCGGCAGCTCGACCAAGCTGCTCGACGACCTCCAGCTCCGGGAGGAACGAGACGGCGGGCTCATCCTGACGCCGGGCGCCCAGACGATCACGGGTCGGGCGACGTTCCAGGACGGTGCCGTGCTCGCCCCGGTGGTCGGCGCGACGGTCTCGACCAGCGCCGTCGTCGGCTTCGACACGCTGACCGTCTTCCCGTTCCTCCGCCCCCGGACCTCCACGCTGTCGACGACGACGGACGCCAGCGGCGACTGGACGCTCAGCGGCCAGTTGGCCGGAACGTCCAGCAGCTACTCCATCGCCAAGACCGGCTTCACCACCGCGACGCTCTCGCTGTCACCGCCGATCGTCGCGGGCGCCGCCGACTACACCCTCGTGCCGAACCCTCGAAACGTCACCGGCACCCTCTCACTCATCGGCGTGGCCAACCCGGTGACCGCGCTCCCGGGCGTCAACATCAACGTGGCGGGCGGGACGTTCAACGCGACCGTCCACCCCGACAGCGCGGGCAACTACTCCTTCACCGACCTTCCTGTCCGCTCGGCCTACACCCTGACCATCTCGGCCACCGGCTACCACAACACGGTCACCGTGATCGCGGTCCCCTCGGGTGACCACGCCGTCGCCGTGGTCCTCAGCCCGCTCACCCTCACCCAGCACAGCTCGTTCACGCCACGGGTGAAGACCGGCGCCGGGGTTGACCTGCCCGGGGTCGACATCACCGTCGGTTCGGGCTCGCCGGTGCAGAGCGACAGCAACGGCCAGCACGCCTACACGCAGCAGCAGCCCGGCACGTACACCCTCACGTTCCACAAGACCGGCTACTACGACGTGACCCGGACCTTCACCGTCGCCGCGGGCATCGACGCCACCGACCTGAACACGGCTGCGCTGGCCGTCACGCTGCTCCGCCTACCCGCCATCTCGGTGACGGTGAACGGGCTCCTGGGCGCGGCCCGCACGCCGCTCAACGCGGCGACCGTGACCGCACGCGCCATCGTCGCGGGCGTCCCCGGCGCCACCTCCACCGCCACCGCCACGGCGAACACGTACAAGCTCAGCGGCCTCGACGTCGGCATCTACCGGGTGACGATCGCCACCACGGGCTACGACACCCTGGTCCTCCCCGACATCACGCTCGCGGCCGACGACGACAACATCGCCAACGTCACCGCGCCGGTCGACCTGCTCCAGTGGTCGCCGTTGAAGCTGCACCTGCAGTCGCGGTTCGGGGCGACGACCGACCTCGACGGTGTCGCCAGCAACGTGCACGCCATCCGCACCAACCTGCCCGGCGTCACCGCGACCCCGACGAACCAGGCCAACG
>JAODBP010000200.1 GCA_025464025.1 Actinomycetes bacterium
CCTGGCCCCCGACCTCGACATCCTGGCGCCGGCCCGTGAGTGGGGCATGACGCGCGAAGACGCCATCCACTACGCGTACGGGAAGCAGATCCCGATCACTGCGACCAAGGAGAAGGTGTATTCGATCGACGACAACCTCTGGGGTCGTGCGATCGAGTGCGGCGAGATGGAGGACCCGTGGGCGGTGCCGCCCGTCGGCGTGTGGTCGATGACCAAGCAGACCGCCACCGAGCCCCGTGACCTGGTGGTGTCGTTCGAGCAGGGCAAGCCCGTCGCGCTCGACGGTGAGTCGCTCGGCCTGGTCGACCTCATCACCCGCATGAACGAGGTGGTCGGGTCCTACGGCTGGGGCCGCATCGACATGGTGGAGAACCGCCGGGTCGGCATCAAGAGCCGCGAGACCTACGAGTGCCCGGCGTCGCTCGCGCTGATCATGGCGCATGCCGACCTGGAGTCGATCACCCTCGAGCGGGACCTCTCCCGGGAGAAGGCCCGGCTCGAGCCCCGCTACGCCGAGCTGATCTACGACGGCCTGTGGTTCTCGCCCCTGCGGGAGGCGCTCGACGGCTTCATCGAGTCCAGCCAGCAGTTCGTCACCGGTGATGTGCGCCTTCGCCTCGAGCCCGGCATCTGCCGGGTGAGCGGGCGCCGCAGCGAGCACAGCCTCTACGACTACGGCCTGGCCACCTACGACTCGGCCGACGTGTTCCGCCACGAGGACTCGGCTGGCTTCGTCCGTCTCTGGGGCCTCGGCATCGAGACCTGGTCGCAGCGCCAGGGTCCCGGCTCCCGCTCGTGACGTTGTGGGCCGGTCGGTTCGCCGACGGGCCGTCGGAGGAGCTGCTGGCGTACACGGTGAGCCTGCCGTTCGACCGGCGGCTGGCCTCGGTCGACATCGCCGGATCGCGGGCGCACGTCCGCGGGCTGGCGCGTGGCGGCATCCTCGATGACGCCGAGACGGCGGAGGTGCTGGCCGCCCTCGACACGGTGGAGGCCGAGCTGTCGGGCGGCACGTTCGTGTTCGCGCCCGGCGACGAGGACGTCCACACCGCCGTCGAGCGTCGGGTCACCGAGCTGGCCGGCCCGGCGGGGGCCAAGCTCCACACCGGCCGGAGCCGCAACGACCAGGTGGCCACCGACCTGCGCCTGTGGTCGAAGGCGGCACTGGCGCGGGTGGCGGAAGCCGTCCTGACGCTCCAGCAGGTGCTGCTGGCCCGGGCCGACGAGGGCGGCGACGCCTACCTCCCCGGCTACACCCACCTCCAGCGGGCCCAGCCGGTGCTGCTCGCCCACCACCTGCTGGCCCACGGCTGGGCCCTGGCCCGCGACCTCGACCGGCTGCTGGACTGCCGGCGCCGGCTCGACGTGTCGCCGCTCGGCGCCGGGGCGCTGGCCGGCTCGTCGCTGCCGCTCGACCCCGACGGCGTGGCCGCCGACCTCGGCTTCGCCGGCCGGTTCGAGAACAGCCTCGACGCGGTGAGCGATCGCGACTTCGTGGCCGAGAGCCTGTTCGTGCTGTCGATGATCGCCATCCACCTGTCGCGCATCGGCGAGGAGCTGGTGCTGTGGTCGACCGAGGAGTTCGGCTTCGCCGGGCTCGACGACGGCTACTCGACGGGCAGCTCGATGCTCCCGCAGAAGAAGAACCCCGACATCGCCGAGCTGGCGAGGGGCAAGACGGGGCGCGTCATCGGGAGCCTGGTGGGCATCCTCACCACGCTGAAGGGCCTGCCGCTCTCGTACAACCGCGACCTCCAGGAGGACAAGGAGCCGCTGTTCGACGCCGTCGACCAGGTGACCCTGGGCCTGGAGGCGATCCGCGGGATGATCGCCACGCTCACGTTCAAGGTCGAGAACATGCAGGCGGCGGCCGACTCGCCGACCTCGGCGGCGATCGACCTGGCCGAGCACCTCGTGGCCGGCGGCATGCCGTTCCGCGACGCCCACCACGTGGTCGGTGGCCTCGTCCGTCGTGCCCTGGCCGGGGAGGCCCCGCTGGCCGACCTCGTGTCGGCCGCACCCGAGCTGGGACCGGAGGCGGCGAAGCTGCTCGCCCCCGGTGTGCCGGTGACCCGTCGGACCACGCCGGGCGGCGCCGGCCCGGTCCCGGTGGCGGCCCAGATGGACCGGTACCGCGACCGCCTGGAGCAGGAGCGGTTCTGGCTGACCAGCCTGACCTGACCCTGCCCCGCGACTTCTACGCCCGGGACCCGCGGGAGGTCGCGGTCGACCTGCTCAACAAGGTGCTGGTCGTGGGGGAGCGGTCGGGGCGGATCGTCGAGACCGAGGCCTATCTCGCCACGGAGGACCCGGCCGCCCACAGCTTCAAGGGGCCGACCGCGCGCAACGCCACCATGTGGGGCGAGCCCGGGCACCTGTACGTGTACTTCTCCTACGGCATGCACTGGTGCTGCAACCCGACCTGCGGCGACGGGCGAGCCGTCCTGCTCCGGGCGCTGGCGCCGGTGGCCGGGCTCGACGAGATCCGGGCGGCCCGGCCCAAGGCCCGGCGTGACGTCGACCTCACCAACGGCCCGGCCCGCCTGACCCAGGCCCTCGGCATCACCGGCGAGGACGACGGCACCGACCTGGTGACCGGCCGGATCCGCATCGTCGACGACGGCACCCCGCCGCCGGCCCACCCGGTCGTGACCCCGCGCATCGGCATCACCAAGGCCGCAACCGAGCCCTGGCGCTTCTACGTCCCGGGCGAGCCCCACGTCTCGCGGCCCCTCGTCCCCAAGGCGCGCTAGGGGCCGTCCCACCCCAGCGAACTGGCGATGGATCGTCTACAGATCTGTAGACGATCCATCGCCAGTTCGAAGGCGGGCCGGAACGAAACCCGGTGGGTCGGGTGCCAGCCGCGAGACTGGGTGGGTGACGGATCTGCTCGCCGATCTCGAGGCCCGTGGCCTCGTCCAGGACACCACCGACCGCGAGGCGCTCGCGGCCCGGCTGGCCGAGGGCCCGATCACGCTGTACTGCGGCTTCGACCCGACGGCCGACAGCCTCCACATCGGTGGGTTGCTCGGCCTGCTCGTGCTGCGCCGCTTCCACGACGCCGGCCACGTGGCCCTCGGGTTGGCTGGCGGGGCGACCGGGATGATCGGCGACCCCAGCGGCAAGTCCGACGAGCGCAACCTGCTCGATGCCGAGGAGCTGGCCCGCAACCTCGCCGGCATCCAGGCCCAGTTGGCGTCGATCGCCGGCGTGGAGCTGGTCGACAACGCCACGTGGACCAAGCCGCTCGGCTTCCTCGACTTCCTGCGCGACGTCGGCAAGCACGTCACCGTCAACCAGATGGTGGCCAAGGAGTCGGTGAAGGCTCGGATGCAGAGCGACTCGGGCATCTCGTTCACCGAGTTCAGTTACATGCTCATCCAGGGCAACGACTTCCTCGAGCTCCACCGGTCGCGGGGGTGCGAGCTCCAGATCGGCGGCTCCGACCAGTGGGGCAACATCACCATCGGCACCGACCTGATCCGCAAGGTCGCCGGCGGTCACGCCCACGCCCTCACCTGGCCGCTGCTCCTTCGGTCGGACGGCAAGAAGTTCGGCAAGAGCGAGGCCGGCAACGTGTGGCTGTCTGCCGAGCGCACCAGCCCGTACCAGTTCTTCCAGTACTGGATGCAGGTGCCCGACGCCGACGTCGAGCGCTTCCTCCTCCAGCTCACGATGCTGCCCGTGGACGAAGCGCAGGCGGCGGCTGCCGCCCACCTCGAGGAGCCGCACAAGCGGGAGGGGCAGCGCCGCCTGGCCCGGGAGATCACCACGCTCGTCCACGGCCCGGACGCCGCCCGGGACGCCGAGGCCGCGTCGGCGATCCTCTTCGGCGGCGATCCCCGCGAGGCCAGTGCCGAGAGCCTGGCCTTCGTGGCCGACGAGGTGCCGACGACCACGGTCGAGCGGGCTCGGCTGGCCGAGGGCGTCGACCTGATCGACCTGCTCGTCGAGGCCGGCGTCTTCAAGTCCAAGGGCGAGGCCCGCCGCACCATGAACGGCGTGCGGGTCAACAGCGAGGGCGTCGAGGAGGGCCGCACGATCACCGCGGCCGACCTGCTCCACGACCGCTGGGTCCTGCTCCGCAAGGGCAAGACCTACCACCTCGTCGAAGCGGACTAGCTCTCCGCCGGGGCGTCGGCGTCGTCGGCCATCGCGCCGGTCTGCTCGACGAGCACGGCGTCCTCGACGCCGTCGAGCTCGGGCGTCGCCTCCTCGGGCTCCGGCTGGGGCTCGGGGAGGTAGCTCTTCACCACGGCGGTCACGACGTAGACGCCGGCGTAGGCGAACGCCACGGCGATGCCGACGCGGACCATCGCCGAGTTGGTGCCGATCGTCCCGGCGCTCCAGCCCCGGTAGACCGGCCAGGAGAGGAAGGCCCCCAGGGCGAGGGCGACCTTGAGCTTCCAGTCGAGGTCCTTCACCGCACCGTCCTGGCTCGGGCCTTGGCCTGCTCGGCGAAGACGTGGCGGCGCAGCTCGTCGGACTGGCTGCTGGTGAGGTCGATGAACTGCACGGCCAGGACGCGGGCCTCGCCCACCTCCAGGTGGACCTGCACGACGCGGCAGCGGAGGTCGAGCTCGCGGAGCCCGGCCCGGAAGCCGGCGGTGATCAGGTCGCCCACGCCCACGACCGCCTCGACGTCGTTGAGCCGGCACCGGAGCCCGCCCTCGCTCACGTCGAGGAGCTGGGCCCCGTGCATGGCCTGGTCGCGCACGACATGGGCGACGCCATCGGTGGCGGCGCGCACGTGGCGGCGCTTCTGCTCGCCCTTGGCCAGCCCGTCGGGCTGGATCCGCCACTGGGGCAGCTCCCGCGGCACGACGGCGGCGAAGGAGCACGGCAGCGTGTGAGGGCCGGCCTGGTCCTCCCACATCAGGAGCATCCGCTCGCCGGCCGTCGGCTCCTGGCCCTCGGCCAGATCGAGCGGGGCGCCGAGCAGGAGGTCGGGCTCGGCCACGTCCTCGACGATCGACGGCAGGCTGACCGCCCACCGGCCCAGCCGCACGTGGACGCGCTGGCGCAGACCGGGGAGGACGGGCGGCGGGATCTCCTCGGGCGCCACGGCCTACGCGGCGATCCGCTCGGCCAGCAGCACGGCCCACAGCGCCGGCGTGGCCTTCTGGCCCTCGATGCGGGCGACGGGGATGCCGAGTCGGAGGATCGAGGCTGGGCTGACGGTGGCGTCGAGGCGCTCGACGGCGACGGCGTCGAGCCCGCCGAGGGCCTCGGCCCAGGCGTGGACGTCCTCGGTCTTGCGGTCGGCGTCGACCACGCCCCACACGGCGGTGGGCTCGAGGGCGTCGAGCATCGACGTCGCCCAGCGGAGGTCGCGGGCGCCGGCGGGGGCAGTGAGGGTGACGACGTTGGGGCCGCCGGTCCAGGTGCGGCGCTCGACGGCGGCGTCGGCCGGGGTGACCAGGCGACCGGGCCGACCCTCGGGGCCGGGCTCGGCGACCCAGACGTCGCGCTTGGCGAGGTGGAGCTCGCCGGCCACGTCGGCGGCCAGGCGGGCTGCGGCGCGGCGCTCGCCGATCACGACGGTGAGGGTACCGGGGTCGGACGGCAGCGGCGGGGCCGAGGGCAGCCGGAGCGAGCGGAGGAGGGCGGCCACGGCCGTGCCCGGGCTCATGTCGGCCGGGAGCATCGACTCGGGCACGCCGAGGGCGAGGAGCTCGCGGCTGGCGGACGTGTCGACCCGCGGGGTGGTGCGCGCCGGGGTGGGATGTGCCGGGGCGACGTAGACAGCCGGGGCGGGGGGTGCCGGCGGAGGCGGCGTGATGTGGGTCTCGACGAAGTCGATCGCCGACTCGGGGAGCTCGCCGCCGGCCTCGCTGGTGAGCCGGCGGAGGACGGCGTTGAAGCTCGGCTTCTCGGTCGACGGCACGTGGGCCGGCGGGCGCACCGTCGGGGTCAGGGCGGCCGGGGCGGGGGCGGGGGCGGGGGGAGCGGGGACCTGCGCGCGCTCGTAGGTGTCGGCCTCGGCCTCGTCGACCAGGTCGGCCAGCTCGAAGATCGACGCCGGCGGGGGCACGAGCGGGCGCTCGGCCGGGGCGGGGGCCGGCGCCGGGACCGGAGCGGGCGCGGCGGGGGCGTCGGCCAGCTCGACCGTGACCTTGAACGCCTCCTTGCTGAAGAACCCGCCGAGGCCGCCGGAGCGGACCTTCGTCGCGCTCACGATCTTGGCGTCGGGGCCGGCCTCGCGCCGGACCTTGGCCAGGACGGCATCGAGCTCGGGACCGTCAAACGTCTGCAGTTTGGGCAAGGCTGATCACCCCGATGGTCTCGACCTGCAGCTGGTTGCCCAGCTCGGCGTAGGACAGGACTGGGAGCCGCGGTGCGGCGGCTCGGGTCAGGCGACGGACGGCCGGGCGCAGGGGCGCCGAGCACAGGAGCACGGGCGAGGCGCCGGTCTGCTCGGCCTCGTCGGCCCGCATGGCGGCCTCGATGGCGAGCCGCTCGGCCTGCGCCGGGTCGACGGCCAGGAACGTGCCGTTCTCCCCGCTGCGCAACGCCTCGAGCAGCGACTGCTCGACGAGCGGCTCGAACGTGATGGCGTGGAGCCGGCCCTCGACGGCGTGCGACGCGCTGATGGCCGGGCCGAGGACGCCGCGCACGGCCTCGACGAGCTGCTCCGGGTCCTTGGTGACCCGGGCCCGCTCGGAGAGGACCTCGAAGATGCGCACGAGGTCGCGGATGGCGACGTTCTCGTCGAGCAGGAGCTGGAGGATGCGCTGGATCTCGGAGAGCGAGAGGTTGTTCGCCTGCAGCTCGTCCACCACGGCCGGATCGCTGGCCTTCACCATGTCGACGAGGGCCTTCACGTCCTGGCGGCCGAGGAGGCGGCCGGCGTGCTGGCGCACGACCTCGGCCAGGTGGGTGGTGACGACCGACGACCGGTCGACGACCGTGGCGCCCATCAGCTCGGCCTGCTGGCGCAGCTCGATCGGCACCCAGCGGGCGGCGAGCCCGAACACCGGCTCGGTGGTCGGCGTGCCCGGGAGGTGCGAGAGGTCGTCCGCGATGGCGAGGACGGTGCCGGGCGGGGCCTCACCCCGGCCCATCTCCACGCCGTGGACCCGGATGGCGTAGGTGTGGGGCGGCAGGTCGAGGTTGTCGCGGGTGCGCACCAGCGGGATCACCATGCCGAGCTCGAGGGCGAGCTTGCGGCGGAGGGCCCGCACCCGGTCGAGCAGGTCGCCGCCCCGGGAGGCGTCGACGAGGTCGACGAGGTCGTAGGAGATCTCCAGCTCGAGCGGCTCGACCTTCATCTCGCTGCGGATGGCATCGGTCGGGTCGACGGGGAGCGGGGCGTCGGCCGAGTCGGGCTCGTCCGAGGGCTGGACCCGGTCGACCTCTTCGGGCAGCCGGGAGGCCATGAGCAGCACGGCGCCCCCGACGAGCAGGAACGGGAGCTTGGGCAGCCCCGGGACGAGCGCCAGCAGGCAGACGACCACGCCACCCGTGCGCAGCGCCTGGCGCTGGCGGGCGAACTGGGCCAGGACGTCGGAGCCCATGTCGGCGTCGGTCGTGGCTCGGGTCACGATGATGCCGGTCGAGATCGAGATCAGCAGGGCGGGGATCTGGGAGACCAGGCCGTCGCCGATGCTGAGGAGGCTGTAGGTGGTGACCGACTCGCCGAACGGCAGGTGGCGCTGCATGACGCCGACGAGGAAGCCGCCGAAGAGGTTGATCGTCGTGATGATGATGGCGGCGATGGCGTCGCCCTTGACGAACTTCGACGCACCGTCCATGGCGCCGTAGAAGTCGGCTTCGGCGGCGATCTCGGTCCGGCGCCGGCGCGCCTCGTCCTCGGTGATGAGGCCGGCGTTGAGGTCGGCGTCGATCGACATCTGCTTGCCGGGCATGGCGTCGAGGGTGAAGCGGGCCCCGACCTCGGCCACTCGGCCGGCACCGTTGGTGATCACGATGAACTGGATCACGATGAGGATGAGGAAGATCACCAGGCCGACGACCACCGAGCCGCCGACCACGAAGTTGCCGAAGGCAGCGATGACGTTGCCGGCGTGGCCGTGGAGCAGCACGAGGCGGGTGGCGCTCACGTTCAGGGCCAGGCGGAAGAGCGTGGCCACCAGGAGCAGCGACGGGAAGACGGCGAAGTCCAGCGCCCGCTTGACCTGCATCGACATGAGCAGGATGAGCACCGAGCCGGCGATGTTGACGACCAGCAGGAGGTCGAGGAGCACGGGCGGCAACGGGACCACCAGCATGCAGACGATGGCGACGACTGCTGCGGGGATGCCGATCTGACCGACGCGGCTGGACGACACGGGACCTCGGGGTGCCGGGCGACCGTCCATGGCCGAGCGGACGGGCGGCTCCGCGCCCGGTTCTACGGCCCCTTGGATCGGCAGGCGCCGGCGGGACCTGAGGGTTTGGGTTGGGTGTTCAGCCCACCTCGGCCAAGGTCGAGCGGCCCATCCGCTGCACGCGGTCGTCGAGCACGCCGCGGCGGCGCAGGGCGAAGATGAAGGCGAGGATGCGGGCCACGGCGTCGTACAGCTCGGCCGGGATCACGTCGTTGAGCTCGCAGGCCCGGAACAGGGTCCGGGCGAGGGGCACGTCCTCGACGATCGGCACGCCGTGCTTGGTCGCCTCCTCGCGGATGCGAGCGGCCACCAGGTCGGCGCCCTTGGCCACCACGCGGGGCGGCCCCTCGGAGGCCTCGTAGCGGAGCGCGACCGAGACGTGCGTCGGGTTGACGACCACTACGCTGGCGCCGCTGACGGCGGCCATCATGCGGTTCCGGCTCATGGCGAGCTGCTTCGACCGGATGGCGCTCTTCATGTGCGGGTCGCCCTCGCTCTCCCGTGCCTCCTCCTTCAGCTCCTGCTTGGTCATCCGGAGCTGGCCCTGGATCTTGCGGCGCTGGAAGGCGTAGTCGGCGGCGGCGAGGCCGAGGCCGACGAGGGCCACGGTGCGCACCATGCTGAGAGCGCGGGCCCCGACCATCCCGATGGCGGTCATGGCCGAGAGGTGCCCGCCGTTCACCAGCGCCGGCACGATGCCGGTGACGGCCCGGAAGGCGATGAGGGCGAGCACACCCACCTTGACCAGCGCCTTGACCGTCTCCCACAGCGTGGTGGTCGAGAGCAGCCGCTTGAGCCCCTTGGCCGGGCTCACCCGGGAGAACTTCGGCGTCAGCAGCTTGAACGACGGGGCGAAGCCGACCTGGGCCAGGTTCATGGCCACGCCGACGACCATCGAGCCGAGCAGCAGAGGCGCGAGGACGAGGAGCCCGGCGGCCATCCACTGGCCGAACAGGGCCAGGGCGGGTCCGGGCTCGGCCACCGCCATCACGTTGGCGCTGCGCTTGAGCAGGGGCTGGAACCGGTCGGCGGCCAGCTTCAGGGTGACCTGGATCAGGAAGACCGTGGCGAGCAGCGACGTCCACTGCACCAGCTCCTGGGACTTCGGGATCTGGCCCTCCTGGCGGGCCTTCCGCATCCGCTTCGGAGTCGGCTTCTCGGTCCTCGACTCGCGGTCACCGGCCATGGCTCACCCCCCGAGTGCGCTGCTGAGGTGGGTCCCGGCCCGGAGGGCGCTCTCCAGCAGCGACGACACCGAGCTGGGCAGGAGGGGCAAGGCGAGGCCGGCGAGGGCGAGGGTGAGGATGATCTTCACCGGGAAGCCGACCATGAAGACGTTCATCTGGGGCGCGGCCTTCGAGAGCAGGCCGAGCGCGACCTCGGCCAGGAAGAGGGCGCCGAGCAGGGGTGCGGCGATCTCGATGGCGGCCAGGAAGAAGGCGCCGAAGGCATCGACGAAGTTCCCCGAGAAGTCCTGGAGCGTGGGGTTGGCCGGGACGGCCTCGAACGACGTCATGAAGCCGCGGATCAGGAGCAGGTGGCCGTTCGTGACGAAGAGGAGGGTCGTGGCGATCAGTTGGTAGAAGCGGCCGAACGTCGAGGACTGGGCGTTCGACAGCGGGTCGTACGCCGGCGCCACGGTGAACCCACCGAACAGGTCGATCATCTCGCCGGCCGACTGCACGGCAGCGAAGAACAGGTACACGAGGAAGCCGAGCGAGACGCCGACGGCCACCTGCACCGCGACGGCGCCGATGAGCGGCGCCACCTCGGGTGCCGGGGCGTGCTCGGCCAGCCGGCCGGCGACGGGGAGGGCGAGGGCGGCGGCCAGGCCGATCTTCACCTGGGCCGGGATGACGCGGGTGCCGAAGGGCGGCACCAGCACGAGCCAGGCGCTGGCCCGGACGAGGGCGAGGAGGAAGCCGATCAGCAGATCGGGATCGGCGTGGATGGTCACGGCAGGAGGAGCTAGCGGATGAGCGAGGGCACTCGCTCGAACAGGTCCTGGGTGAAGGCGATGAGCTGGTGGAGCATCCAACTGCCGGCCACGACGATGACGATGGCGATCCCGGCCAGCTTCGGCACGAAGGTGAGCGTGTACTCCTGGACCTGGGTGACGGACTGGAGGAGGGACACGGCGACGCCGATGGCCAGCGACACGATGAGGATCGGAGCGGCGAGCTTGGCGGTGATCATCATCGTCTGGATGGCGATGTCGATGACGGTGGAGTCGGTCATGGGCGCGGCGCTCCTAGAGGGTGGCTAGCGGAAGCTCGAGATCAGGGCGCGGACCACGAGGGCCCAGCCGTCGACCATCACGAACAGCAGGAGCTTGACCGGCAGGGAGAGGAGCACCGGCGGGAGCATCATCATCCCTATCGACATCAGCGACGAGCTGACGACGAGGTCGATCACGAGGAAGGGCACGAAGATGATGAAGCCGATGATGAAGGCCGTCTTCAGCTCCGAGAGGATGTAGGCGGGGATCAGCGCCGTCATCGAGACGTCGCTCGGCTTGGCCGGCTTCTTGTCGCCCGAGGCCCGGATGAACAGGGCCAGCTCGCCCTGGCGGGTCTGCTTCATCATGAACTTGCGGATCGGCGCCTCGGCGTTCTTCAGTGCCTGGCCCTGCTCGATCTTGCCGTGCATGAACGGCTGGAGGGCCGTCTCGTTCAGCGTCTTCAGGGTGGGCGTCATCATGAAGAGGCTGAGGAACAGGGCGAGGCCGACCACCACCTGGTTGGGCGGGATGGCCTGGAGCCCGAGGGCGTTCCGGGTGAGCGAGAGCACCACCACGATGCGGGTGAAGCTCGTCAGCATGATGAGCAGCGCCGGCGCCACCGAGAGCAGCGTCAGCAGCAGGATGATGACGATCGACTGGCTCGGCACCGAGCCGTCCTTCGACGGGCCGAGGTCGAGGTTGATGCTGGTCGTGGCGTGCCCGTCGGCGGCACCGACCGCCGGCGTCTGGATGGTGGGCACGGTGATGGCGGTCGATGCCGCGGGCGGCGACGTCTGGGCGGCCGCCGGGTGGGTCCCGAGGACCCCGACGAGCAGGAGGGCGAGGGCGGCCGCGCTCAGGGCGCGACGCAGGAGGCTGGACATGGACGGCTCCTCGGAGCCGACGGGGTCACCGGCGAACGGTGCGGTCCCGAGCGGCGTCGATCATCGTCTTCCATGCCGAGCCGGGGCGGGCGGTGGGCCCACCCCCCGTGGGAGCCGTCCAGTTGGCTCCCGGTTGGTCGTCCTCGAGCAGCCCGAGGTCATCGGCCTCCCCGAGGATGTTCACGTTCGCTTCGGTGATGCCGAGCAGCAGCACCTTGCCGCCGGCCCGCACCATGGCGACCGAGGCCGTGCGGCCCAGGCCTTGGCGGGCGAGCACCTCGATGGGGGCGACGCGCTGCTTGCGACCGGTCCCCGGCATGGCCCGGCTGCGCAGGGCGCGGCCGGCCAGCGCCATCACGGCCAGCACGACGGCCAGCGAGATGGCAAGCCTCGCGAAGAGGCTCAGCAGGGAGACGTCGCCCATGGGTCCTTACGCCCGGGCCCGGGGGCGGGTGGTCTCGAGCCCGATGATCTCCGAGATGCGGACGCCGAACTCCTCGTCGATGACGACGACCTCGCCGCGGGCGACGAGCGTGCCGTTGACGAGCACGTCGACCGGGCTGCCGGCCATGCGGTCGAGCTCGACGACCGAGCCCGGGGTGAGGGCGAGCAGCTCGCGGACCGTCATGCGGGTCCGGCCGAGCTCGGCGGTGACGCCCATCTCGACGTCGGCGAGCAGGTCGAGCGACCGGTTGTCGGCCGGCTCGGGCGATTGGTTCACCAGCGGCTCGAACTCGTGGAGCGGGGTGTCGAGGGGCGTGAGCGGCTCCTCCTCGATGACGACCTCGCGGATGAGCACGGCGAGCGTGGCGACGTGGGCGGTGCCGTCGAGGATGGTGAGACCGACGAAGGCGGCGCCGTCGCCCGGGGCGCCGAGGGCGATGGCGGCGTCGACCTCGTACGGCGCTTCGATGCGGAGCGGACCGTCGGCGGCGGCCTCGAGCACGGCGACCGAGTCGGCGAGGCCCTGGGCCACGGCGGCGACCAGCTCCTGGTTCATGAGCGGCCCGTGCTCGATGGCCTCGGCCAGCGGCGACGAGACGGCGAGGACGACCGTGCCCCGGAGGCCGCCGTCGAGCGTGGCGGACACGGCCCGGGCCGACGGGCCGGGCAGGAGGCGGTCGCGCCCACCGGCGCCGTCGTCGACGGTGCCGGCGACGATGGCGGTGTCGGCCGGCAGCGAGCGGGCGAGGGCGCCGGCGGCTCGCTGGAGGGCGGGCAGCACGCGGGCCTGGGCGGCCTGCAGCGCAGCGGGAGCAGACGAAGTAACGGTCATGCGTTCGTCCTGACGGGGTCGACGATCATCACGGCGAGGCGCTTGCCCCGCTTGCCGGGCGTGGCGTGGAGGAGCGGCTGGCCGACGGCGGTGACCGTCAGCGGCTCCTCGACCTTGTGGTGGAGCGGCAGCACGTCGCCCTCGCGCAGGTCGACGATCTCCTGCGAGGTGAGGGTGACCGAGCCGAAGCGCACCGACACCTCGACGGGCACCAGCTCGAGTCGGTCGGTGATGGCGTGCTTGATGACGATCGGATCACCGGCCGAGCGGTCGGTGAACAGCGAGTGCGTCACCGCCCGCTCCAGCACCGGCTGGAGCGACGAGAACGGCATGCACAGCCGCATGTGGCCGAGCTCGCCGCCGATTCGGGTCTCGTAGGTCGTGACCACCACCATGTCCGAGGGCGCCGCCACCTGGGCGAACTGCGGGTTCGACTCGAACTGCACGATGGCCGGCTCGAGCTCGACGAGCGACTCGTAGGAGTACGAGAGCTCGGCCAGGGCCCGGTCGATGATCGTGCGCATGAGCGTCGACTCGATCTCGGTGAGCGGGCGGGCCGGGAAGGCGCCGGTGCCGCTGCCGCCGAGCATGCGGTCGATGATCGCCATGGCGAGGTGCATGGGGATCTCGAAGATGCCGGCGCCGTTGAGCGGCTCGAGCGAGAGGATGGTGAGGACCGTCGGGTTCGGTGCCGAGCGCACGAACTCGTCGTAGGTCATCTGGTCGACGGCCGACAGCGTCATCGTCGACACGGCCCGCAGCGTCGTGGAGAGGATCGTCCCGGTCTGGCGGGCGAACGTCTCGTTGACGATCTGGAGGGCGCGGACGTGGTCGCGGCTGAACTTGTTCGGCCGGCGGAAGTCGAAGGGCAGGACCTCGCCCGAGGCGGCGTGCGGCGTGACCCCGCCCGCCCGAGCGCCGACGCCGACCGGCTCGGCGACCTCGGCGATCAGGGAGTCGATCTCCTCGAGGGAGAGGTCGCCCGATCCCATGTCTGCCATCGGCCCCTTGGATCGGCAGGCGTGCCCGCGACCTGAGGGCTAGGGGATGACGAACTGCGTGAAGTACACCCCGGTGACCTCGTCGGGGTACAGGGCGGCGACGCGGGCGGAGAGCTTGGCCTTGGCGTCGGACTTGCCGTTGCCGGCCAGCTCGGCCTTCGTGTAGCCGCCGAGGACGAGGATCGTCTCGTCGAGCGCACGGGCGCCGAACGCCGCCGGGTCGGCCGTGGCCTTGGCGGCGTCGGCCGTGGCCGTGAGCTGGAGCGCGATCCCGATCTTGAGGATGTCGCCGCTGGCCAGGTTCATGGTGATCGGGTCGAGGGCCACGACCTCGCCCTCGACGGCGGGCACCGTGCTCTCCGTCGAGGTCGCCTGCGTGGGCGTGTCGCCACCGCCACCGCCGCGCATGAGGAAGGCGGCGCCCAGGAGGGCCACGGCCACCACGATGGCGGGCACGGTCATGCTCCGCCCCTTGGGGGCGGCCGGCGGGGGAGGCGGGGCTGCCGCCTCGGCCGGTGCGGCCGCCTGCTTCTTCGCTGCCGGTCGCCCGGGTCGGATCGCTGCCATCAGGACGCTCCTTGTCCTCGTTCCCCGCCGGCGCTCCCGCCGGTGCCGCCATCGGTCGTGCTGGTGTTCGTGCTGGTGTTCGTGT
Source organism: Actinomycetes bacterium (assembly GCA_025464025.1). The sequence continues at coordinate 14,365 of JAODBP010000200.1, forward strand.
TCGTCTCGGGCGCGTTCGTCTCAGGCGTCGTGCTGCCGTCGGCGGGCGTGGTCTGGGCCGGGGCGAGGACGACGATCTCCACCCGCCGGTTCTGGGACTGGTGCGCCGCCGTGTCGTTCGGCACGAGCGGGCGCTCCTCGCCGTAGCCGGCCGCGGAGATGCGCTTGCGGTCGAGGCCCTTCTCGTCGATCAGGTACCGGACGACGGTCGTCGCCCGGTACGTCGACAGCTCCCAGTTGCTGGTGAACGGGAAGCCGCTGATCGGCCGGTTGTCGGTGTGGCCCTCGACGGAGATGGCGTTCGGCACGTCCTTGAGGGCGGCGGCCAGCCCGTCGAGGACGGCCCGGCCCTCGGGACGGAGGTCGGCCTTGCCCAGGTCGAACAGGACCTGGTCGGTCACGATCTGGAGTACCAGGCCGCGGGCCTCCAGGCGGAAGGTGACCTTGTCGCCGAGCCCCTGGCCGGCGAGCGCCTTCTTGACCTCGTCCGCCGTCTGCTGGAGCTGCCGCGTCGACGCCGCGGCCGCGGCTCGCTGCTGGTCGAGGATCTGCTGGGCCGACTGCTCGTCGAGCGGCGACTCGCCGCCGTCGAGGACGCCGGCACCGCCGTCGAGCACCGCGTTCTGGCTGGTGCCGAACGAGGCGGCCAGGCCGCTGCGCAGCTGCTCGAACTTCTTGATGTTGATCTGCCCGATGGAGAACAGCACGATGAACAGCACCATCAGCAGCGTGATCATGTCCGCGTAGGTGAGGAGCCAGCGCTCCTCGTTGTCGTGCTCCTCCTCGTGGTCCCGCCGCCGGACTCGGCTCGCTGCCACGTCAGGCCGCCTGTTCGGCCTCGAGGATGGCGCGCTCCTTGGCCGGGAGGAAGGACAGCAGCTTCTGCTCGATCACCCGCGGGTTGGCGCCGGCCTGGATCGACATCACGCCTTCGAGGAGCATGTCCATGCGGCGGAGCTCCTGCTCGGCGATCCGCTTGAGCTTCTTCGAGATCGGCAGCCACACGGCGTTGGCGCTGAGCACGCCCCAGAGGGTGGCCACGAAGGCGCCGGCGATGAGGTGGCCGAGCTTGTCCGGGTCGCTCAGGTTCTCGAGCACGTGGATGAGGCCGAGGACGGTGCCGATGATGCCGAGCGTGGGCGCGTAGCCGCCCATGTCGGCGAAGATCTTGATGCCGGCCTGGTGCTCGGCCCGGCGGGCCTGGATGTCGGCCTCCATGATGTCCCGGAGCTCCTCCGGGTCGGTGCCGTCGACGGCGAGCTCGATGCCCTTGCGCAGGTACGGGTCGTCGATCGAGCGGGCCGTCTCTTCCAGGGCCAGGAGGCCGTCGCGGCGGGCCCGCTCGGCGAAGCCCACGAGCGTGCGGACGGTGTCGTCGTTCGGCCTGGGCTTGTTGAACAGCGCAGCCCGGATGCGGCCGAAGCCGCTGGTGAAGTCCTTGAGGTTGCCGCCGGCCATGGCCGCGCCGATGGTGCCGCCGAACACGATGAGCAGGGCGGGGACGAGCAGCACCGACGCCGGCTTGCCGCCCTCCATGATGAGGGAGACGAAGACGGCGACGAACGTGATGACGATGCCGAGAAGGGTCCCGATGTCCACCTAGGCCTCCGGCTCGCCGGGCACGACGTGCAGCGGCCGGGCCGGTGCAGGTGCCGTCTCGATGTGCTGGGCCAGGGCGATGACGGAGGCCCGGTACTGCCGCACGGCTTCGATCACTTCTTCCACCGACTCCGCGATGAGGTACTTCGTCCCATCGACCAGGGTCAGGACGGTGTCCGGCGTGGAGTCGGCGCGCTCGATGAGGTCCGGGTTCAGGGCGAACGGCGGGCCGTTGAGTCGGGTGACGATGATCATGGGCTCCGTCCCGGGCGTGCGTCGGCGTTCCTTGCCGTTCTGCTTCATATGGATCGGCAGCGGACGGCTGGATGTGAGGAGTTCGAGGGAGGGAAGTGTGACCGGTTCCCGGGCGCGCCGGAGGGCCCGACCGTCGTCGGGTCCCTCCGGTGGGCGCCGGCGGAGCATGTGCTAGCGCTTCATCTGGACGAGGTCGGACAGGACTTCGTCGGACGCAGTGATCACCCGGGTGTTGGCCTGGAAGCCGCGCTGGGCGACGATCAGGTTGGTGAACTCCTGGGCCAGGTCGACGTTCGACATCTCGAGCGTGCCGCCGGCGAGCGAGCCACGACCGGCCAGGCCGGCCTGACCGACCGAGGCGAGGCCGGAGTTGGCCGAGGGCCGGTACATCGACCCCTCCAGCTTCTCGAGGCCCGACGGGTTCGAGAAGGTGGCGATGGCGATCTGGGCGATGCTCTGGGTCCGGCCGTTGGAGAA
>JAODBP010000275.1 GCA_025464025.1 Actinomycetes bacterium
CGTCTGGCCCAGGTGGACCTGGGTCGCCGACGCCGCCGCGTCGTAGACGAGGGCCGTGGTCGGCGGCGTACCGGCTCCGGCCACGCAGGTGGCGAGCACGATCGCCACCCGGCTGGTGGCATCGGGCCGGGCGTCGGTCACCACGGTGGTGACGTCGCCCCCACCGCAGTCGATCGGCAGGTCGACCTTCGGCCAGTCGACGGCCGTCAGCGGGAACGTGGGGAACGTCGTCGTGGTGGTCGTCGGGGCGACGGTGGTGCTCGTGGTCGTTCGTGTCGCCTGCGGCGACGGATCGCTCGTGCACGCGGCGAGGAGCAGCGGGACGCACAGCAGCGCGAGTCGACGCATCGCCCCGATGGTCGCGCGGTGGCGCGTCGATGAGCCCGCGCGTGGCGGGCTCATCGAGTCGGACGTTCACGCGGCGAGCTGTCCGAGCAACGTGTCGGGTGGGTGGGTGACGTAGCGGCGGCCGCGTGGGTCGGTCATGACGTAGGTGCCGTCGGTGTGGAGCTGGTTGGTCCACCCGGGTTTGTGGACGAGCTTGTGGTGTCTTCGGCACAGCAGCACGAGGTTGGAGAGGTCGGTGTTGCCGCCTTTGAGCCATTCGATGACGTGGTGGACGTCGGCGTGTTCGGCGGGGCAGTCGCAGCCGTAGGCCCGGAAGTGCTTGTCGCGCAGGACGGTGAGGTTGAACTGGTCGTCGGGGACCGTTCTGGTGTCTCGTCCGAGGTCGAGGATCTTGGACGCGGCGTCGACGAACACGCGTTGCGCGGTGCAGTCGCAGAGCAGGCGTTCGACGGTGGCGTCGGGGAGCGGGCCGCCGTGGAGGAGGTTGCCTTCGAGGTGGCCGTGCTCGTCGATGCGCACGACGAGGTCGACGTGGGGTCGGCGCCGGCCGTGTTGCTTGGCGCCGCGGTGGTCCAGGAAGTGCTGGTGCACCCGGGTCGCGGCGTCGGCCCGGCGTTCGGCCGGGGTGCGGTCGTCGTCGTCGCAGGTGTCATCGGCGAGGGCGACGCGGATCGCGGTCTCGATCACGGTGCCGTCATCCGCGTCGAAGGACCCGGTGGTCTCGACCCGTCCGGCCAGGGTGCGTGACACGTGCAGGGTGCTGGCCGGCTCCGGTGCTTCGATGTCGTCGAGCTCGGCTTCGGGCCCGGCGGCGCCACTCCTGCATGGCGGTCACGGTGTCGACCATCGTCAACGGTGCGAGGAGCGGCACGAGCTCGTCTTCGCACTGGGCGAACCGGGCGGCGGTGCGGTCGTTGAGGTTGGCCAGGATCACCTGGACCTGCCCACCCGACAGCGTCCCGGACTCCCACGCTGCACGCGTGGTCGCGAGGGAGCGGAGCCGTCGGCCGGTCTTCGTGAACGACGCCGCCATGTTCCTCGTCATGCGGCCGAAGGTCCGCAGCCAGCCGGGCATCGAGGTGGCCCCGTCGACCTCGTAGAGGTTGGAAGCGTCGATCTCGGCGCCCGCCCGGTTGAGCTTGGCGGTCAAGCGATCGACGAGCACGAGCCCCTCGGCCAGGACGTCGGTGTCCACGGGCAGGTCGAGACCATCGACCGCTGCTGCCAGGTCGCTCAATGCCAGGGCGCCCAGTTCGCCGGACATGTCCCAATCGTACACACGTTCGATGCCGTGAGCAACCGAAAGGACCGAAAAGTCAGGAAGATGACGCCGCGCCACTCAGGGTGCTGTACGCGGCGCGCCCCACCTGGGATGCTTCCCGCGTGGACGACGACAGCGTGGCCTACCTCGCCATCACCCGCCTGCAGGCGGCCTACGCCGACGTGGTCACGCGCCGGGCCTGGCCCGAGCTCGAGCCGCTGTTCCTGCCCGACGCCCCCATCCACGTCGACACCGTGAGCCGCCCGGTGATCGAGCTGACCGGTGCCACCGCCCTGGGCGAGTTCGTGGCCGGCGCCATCGAGCACTTCGAGTTCTTCGAGTTCGTGATCCTCAACACCGTCATCCACGTCGAGCTCGACGAGACCGCGACCGGCCGGCTCTACATGGTCGAGCTGCGCCAGGACCGCGAGACCGGTGAGTGGAGCAACGCCTTCGGCGTCTACCACGACGACTACGCGCTGGTGGAAAGCGACTGGTGCTTCGCCGAGCGCAGCTACCAGAGCCTGGCCCGCAAGGTGGGCGGCGACCGGGCCGACGTCTTCGCGTTCCCGACAAAACACCACGTGTGAGAACCGGCGCCGTCACGGGTAGCTGCAGCCCCGTGGCGGTGCGTGAGATCGACCAGGCCGGGGCCCTCGTCGAGCAGGCCCTGGGGCTGCTCCACGGTGCTCGACGCCGAGCCGCCGGGGGCACCCGGCTGGCCGGCCCGGAGGGCGATGCGGTCCGGGCCGATCTCGAGGCCATGGTCGCCCGGGCCGACGAGGCGCTCAACGACGCCCGCCTCGTGCTCGACCGGATGCTCACCGACGTCACGCTGGCGCCCCGGCCGGTGATCATGCTCCCGGCCTGACGATCTGCCATGGTGCGGGTCATGCCCGCTCCCGTCATCGTCGGCATCGGCCAGGTGGCCAACAAGGACCCCGAGCGCCTCGTCCACCCCGTCGACCTGCTCGAGGATGCGACCCGCCTCGCCGTCGACGACGCCGGGGCCGACGTGCTCCCCCACGTCGGCATGGTGCTCTCGTCCCCGCTCTCGGTCTTCACCGAGGAGCACGGTGGCGCCATGGTCGCCGAGCGACTCGGCCTCCGACCCGGCCCCCGCGTGCAGGCCTCCTACAGCGGCGCCGGCCCCCAGCGGCTGCTGGCCCAGGCGTGCCGGGCCATCGCCGACGGCGAGCTCGACGCCGCCCTCCTCGTCGGCGGCATCGCCGACTCGTCGGTGCGCAACGCCCGCAGGCAGGGCCGCACGCCCCTGGCCCCGCCGACCTCGATCTGGTCACAGGGCTCCGACGGCACCGGCGACGAGACCCTGACCCGCGAGTGGAAGCGACCGTTCATGGCCGAGGGCGCGGCCGGCGCCCAGCTCCCCTCGTCGATCTTCGCCCTGATCGAGAGCGCCCTGGCCGCCCACGCCGGGCACGACCCCGAGACCCACCGCCGGGCCCTCGGCGAGCTGCTCGCCCCGTTCACCGCGGTGGCCGCGACGCGACCGGACCTGGCCTGGTTCCCGACCGAGCGCACGCCGGCGGAGATCTCCGGCGTCCGGCCCGACAACCGGTTCGTGGCCGAGCCCTACACCAAGCTCATGTGCTCGTTCCCGACCATCGACCTGGCCGCCGCCGTGCTCGTCACGTCGGTCGAGCTGGCCGACCGGCTCGGCGTGGCCGCCGAGCGCCGGGTGCACCCGTGGGCCGTGACCTGCGCCAGCGAGGCCGGGCCGCCGTCGACCTGGCAGGACATGCACCACGCCGCGGCCCTGACCGCCGCGGCTCGTCGGGCGCTCGACAACGCGTCCGTCACGCCCGACGAGCTCGTCGGCTTCGACCTCTACTCCTGCTTCCCGGCCGCCGTGCAGCTCGCCGTCGCCGCCTTCGGCCTCGGCCCGACCGACCCTCGGCCGCTGACCCAGACCGGTGGGCTGCCGTACTTCGGCGGGCCCGGCGCCTCGTACTCGTTGCACGGGGTCGCCTGCATGGTCGAGCGGGTCCGGGCCGAGGCCGGGTCGGTCGGCGCCGTGGTCGGGGTCGGCGGCACGTGCCACGACTTCGCCGTCGGCCTGTACTCCACCGACGAGCCCCGGCGGCCGGGCACCTACGAGGAGGCCACCGACATCACCGAGTCACTCGCCGAGGTGGCCACGCCGATCGCCCAGCACGCCGAGGGCGAAGCCACCGTCGACGCCATGACCGTGCTCCACGAGCGAGACGGCGGACCGGTGGCGGCCCCCATCGTCGCCCGGCTGCCCGATGGCACCCGGGTGGGTGCCCGGGCCGCCGACCCCGAGCTCCCCGCCGCGCTGAGCGGCACGTCGCTCGTCGGCCGCCAGGTGCGGCTCGAGGACCGGGGCGACCACGTGCGCTACACGCCCTAGGTCGCCGTGTCGGCGGGCGCTACTCGGGCTTGAGGTAGGGCGCCGGGTTCCGCGGCACGCCGTCCTCGCGCACCTCGTAGTGCACGTGGTAGGTGCTGGCCGAGCCGGTCTGGCCCTCGAGCCCGATCGGGGAGCCCCAGGTGACGGCCTCGCCCCGGTGGGCGGTCACGGCGGCCAGGTGCGCGTAGAGCGTCGTGACGCCGTCGCCGTGGTCGATGGTCACCGTGTTGCCGTAGCCCGACAGGCCGGGACCGGCCTGGATGACGGTGCCCGGGAAGGTGGCCATGACCGTCGTCTTGTACGGGCCCTTGTAGTCGATGCCCTCGTGGGGCCGGCCGCCGCGACGGCCGAACGGCGAGATCACGTGGCCACCGTGGATGGGGTTGGTGAACTGGGCCGGGTCGTGCGGGTTCGGCGGGGGCGGGGCCGGGGCGGTCGTCGACGTCGTGGTCGGGGCCGGGACGGGCACCTGAGCGGCAGCGAGCTGGACCTTCGGAGCCGGAGCCGGAGCCGGAGCCGTGGGCGCCGATGCCGTCGCCGAGGCCACGGGGCTGACGAGCAGCACCATGGCACCGATGGCGATCGTGATGGGCGTGCGCGGTCGCATGGATCTCCTGGGATCGGGGCGTCCCCGACCATGTGGGTCACCGGCGGCGCACGGCCTGCCGGTCCCTCACGGGGACGGGTCTCGTTCAGGGGTCACGAGACCGTAACAAACCGTGTCACCCCTCCGCCACCCTTTCGTCACCCGTTCGTCACGAATGACACCGAAGGGCCACGCGCGACATGGCCCGCGACCGGTGCCCGCCGGCCAGCGATCGGCCGGGGAGGGAGCCATCAGCCCAGGAGGTAGTGCACGCCGATGGCGCCGCTGAGGACGGCGCCGATGGCGGTGGTGGCCCGGAGCACCCCGGGGTGCCGGGCCGCCCCCGACCACCCGGCGGCCACGGCGAGGGCGAGCCCGCCCGTGGTGACCAGGATGCCGGCGACGAAGGCGGCGAGGATGGCGATCCCGGTCGTGGTCGACGTCACCTGGGCCGCGCTGACCAGCACCACGGCCTGGGTGCCCGTCTCGGCACCGACGCCGTGGAGCATGCCGACGACGAGCGACCCGCCCCGGCCGTACCGGGTCTGGGTGACGGCGTGGACGTGACGGTGCCGGTGGCCGAGCAGGAGCCGGCGCTCCCGCGGGGGCGCGCTGACCGCCGGCGCGACCTCGACGTGGACGTGGTCGTGCCCGCCGCCACCATGGTCGTGGGGGTGCTCGTGCTCGACCGTGACCGTCCGCGTCCTCCGCAGCGCGGCCCGCACCCGTCCGAGCCCCTGCAGGAGGAGGATGCCGCGGCTGGTGGTGCGGCCGCGCCAGAGCGACCTGGCGAGCAGCAGGGCGAGGACCACGAGCGTGGCGCCGACCACCCGCTCCATGACCGGGTCGGTCCAGTCCGGCAGGCGATCACCGAGGGCGATGGCGATGGCGCCGAGCACGAAGACGGCGAGGCCGTGGCCCAGGGCGTAGAGCACGGCGAGCTGGGCCGACCGCCGCCGGTCGGGCTCGGCGCCGGTCAGGTCGGTGATGGCGGCGAGGTGGTCCCAGTCGATGCCGTGGCGCAGGCCGAGACCGAACGTCGCCACGAGCAGCGCGACGTCGATGCCATGGCCCACGTCGGCCAGTCTGACCGGTCCCGAAGACCGACGCGAACGTGCGGCCCCAGCGAACGGGTTCCCGCGGGAGGGGTCGTCAGGCTCCCGCTGCGACGAGCACGTAGTCGGTGGCGAACCCGAGGACGAGTCCCAGGAAGATGCCCCACATGACGATCTCGTCGAGACCGTGGCGGGCGGCCACCTTCGACAGCTGGAGCACCACGTACAGGATCGACCCCGCGGCCAACGCGAGGAAGCCCAGGAAGACCGTGTCGTTGACGAACGAGTGGCCGACGACGGTGCCGACGAAGGTGGGACCTCCTCCGATCAGGCCCATCGCCAGCAGGAAGCCCCACGACGGGCGTTCGCCCTCCCCCGCCAGCGGGCCCACGATCCCGAAGCCCTCGGTCGCGTTGTGCAGGCCGAAGCCGATGACCAGCATGAGGGCCAGGGAGACCTCGCCGCTCGCCGCCGACTGCCCGATCGCCAGGCCTTCAGAGAAGTTGTGGAGCCCGATGCCGACAGCGATCAGCAACGCCAAGCGGTACGACGGCGCCCACCCGCGGATCCCCTTGGACCCCTCACCGGAGCGCTGGGCGCTCATCCACCGGTCGTAGTAGACGAGCCCGACGAGGCCGAGCGCCACACCGAGGGCGAACACCGACGCGAGCCCCGCGAAGCGCAACCAGGAGCCATGGCCGCCGGTCGCGGCCGTCAACGCCGACTCGACAGGCTCGTTGGCATGGGCCAACACGTCGAAGAGGAGGAACACGAGGATGCCGATGGCGACGGCGTTCAAGCCGGCCCGCAGCCGCGGCGCCGGGTTCCTCACCCTCCCGATCGGAAGACCGAGGAAGATCGTGAGACCGGCGATCGCGGCGAGGAGGAACAGTCGTCCGGTCGAGATCTCCGTGGCGAGCACGGCGGCGAGGGTAGGCATGCCTTACGGTCTCGTCAAAGCGTTCCAACCGCGGGTCGGGACGGCGAACCCACTCGAGCGCCATGCCGGCGAAGGGTCCGTCGTGGTGCTCACAGGAAGCGGATGATGCTGATCCCGCCGGCCAGCAGGCAGTACACGGCGAACGGCACGAGCGTGTTGGTCTCGAAGAAGCGAACGAGGAACCGGACGGCCACGTAGGACGCCAGGCCGGCGAACACCGCTCCGACCAGCGCCTGCATCCGGACGCCGTCGCCGAGCGGGCCGAGGAGGTCGGGCAGCTTGTAGACGCCGGCGGCGAAGATCACCGGTGTCGCCAGCAGGAACGAGAAGCGGGCTGCCTCCTCGTGGCTGAGCCCCCGGAGGAGGCCGGCGACCATGGTGATGCCCGAGCGGCTGATGCCCGGGAACAGGGCGGGGATCTGCGCGGCGCCGATGAGCCCGCCCTCCTGCGGTTCGAGCGCCTCCAAGCGGCGACGTGCCTCCCGGCGGCGGAACCGCTCCCCGGCGAGGAGGATCACGCCGTTGACCGTGAGGAAGACGGCGGCGGGCAGGGGCTTGGCGAAGCTGGTGCGCAGCGTGTGCTCGAGGACGAGGCCGGTGATCCCGACCGGGATGGTGCCGATCACCAGCAACCAGGCCATTCGCTCGTCGACGGTGTCGACCCGTCGGGTGCGGATCGTGCGGAAGAAGCCTCGGACGATGCGGACCCAGTCGGCGCGGAAGTAGACGAGAAGGGCGAGGGCCGTGGCGCAGTGCAGCGCCACCACGAAGGCCAGGTAGAAGGACTCGCCTGACGACTGCGACCGCACGATCTCATCCCAGCCCAACCAGGCCGGCACCAGCACGGAGTGCCCGAGGCTGGACACCGGGAAGAGCTCGGTGACCCCTTGGAGCAACCCGATCACGACGGCCTGGAAGTAGCTGAGCACGGTTGGAGAAGCTACGGAGGCCTGGGTTCGCGCCAGGTTAGAGACCCGGCGCTCCGGCCATCACGGCTGGCGGCGGGTGGTGGGCTCAGAGGTCACGGAGCGCCTGCGCTGACTGTCGGCCCGCGGTTCGAGCGGTCGTCGCTGCGACGCCGACGAGCGAGCCGAGGGCGAGGCCGAACACGGCGAGGAGGTAGAGCCAGGGCACGGCCAGGTGTTCGGGCGGCGGGTCGAACACGCCGGTGAGGACCTTGACGAGCAGCACGGCCGAGGTCCAACCGACCGCGGCGCCGAGCACCGCGCCGAGGACCCCGAGCACGACCGCTTCCGAGCGGACGAACGCGCCGAGCTGTCGGCGTCCGGCTCCGACGGCGCTGATGATGGCGAAGGCTCGCCGACGCTCGGCCAGGCCGAGGGCGAGCACCAGGCTGCACGACGCGACCGAGAGCACGAGCGCGTACCCGAGCTCCAGCCTGGTGAGGCCGGCCAGGTCGACCGCAGTCAGGCTCGAGCCGATGGCCATGTGGCTGCTGTCGATGTCGGTGACGGTGGCACCGGTGCCGACCGCGGCCCGGACCTGAGCGGCGACGGCACGAGGGGAGCTTCCGTGGGTCTGGAGGAGCAGGACCGGGGCGATCGGGCCAGCCTGGCGGTCGAGGTAGGCGGCATTGGCGACGATGAAGCTGTCCTTCGGCGCGGTCGGGAACTCCTTGGCCACGCCGACGTAGCGGAACGCGACCTCGGTGAGCTGACCGGTGCTCCGGTCGCGGAGGCGGAGGTGGACGGCGTCGCCGAGGTGGAGCTGGAAGTCGAGGACGGTCTCGGCGCTGAACAGCGCAGCGTCGGGTCGACGGGCGAGGCGGCCGAGCAGTGCCTTCGCCGTGCCACCGGTGAAGTAGGCGTCTTGGAGCTTCCCTGCGCTGCGGATCGTGTCGGGCTGGACCCCGTAGAGGTCTTGGAGGTCGGCGCCGACGTAGGCGAAGCGGTGCTCGAGCGGCTCGACGTGGCGGACGCCGGCGATGCCGGCGACCTTTGGTTCGAGCGAGGTGGCCGCGTTGGTGGTGGGGGTGACGGTGACGTCGGCGCCGTTGGTGAGCACGGCGTCGACGCGGGCTTGCTGCCGGTAGGTCGCGTTGAACACCGCGGTGGAGATGGCGAACGTGAAGGTGAGCGCGAGGAGCGTCACCGCGGTCGCGAGGGTTCGGCGACGACGGGCGAGGCTCGACGCCGCGGGCCGGGCCAGGTTGCCGGTGACCGGACGGAGCACGGCGCGGACGACGCGCGAACCGCGACCGAGCAGGAGGTCGGTGAGGCGCCAGACGGCCAAGCCGGCGCCGGTCCAGAGCAGGAGGGGGCCGGCGAGTGCCCAGTAGTTGACGGACACCGTGGGCACGCCTTCCGGGGCGAGGACGAGCTGGTAGTGGTTGCGGCTCGAGGCCCAGAACACCACCGCGGCGCTGGCGAGCAGCAGGATGTCGGCGCCGTAGCGCAGCACGATCGGCGTCCGGGTCCGAGTGATCTCGCGTCGTGTGGCGGCGACGGTGGCCGCGGCATCGCGTCGGGCGGGCAGGGCGACGGATGCCACGGCCACGACGACGCCGAACCCGGCTGCCGCCAGCGCCCACGTCAACGTCGCGCGCTGGGATGCGCCGAAGCTCGCGGTGCCGAACGCGACGCGGCCGGCGAGCGCGGCCAGCCCGAGACCGGCGACGCAACCGGCGGCGGCTACGAGCGCCGCTTCGGCGACGGCCAGGCGTTGCAGGACTGCCGTGGTCGCGCCGCGGGCGCGGAGGAGGGCGAGCTGGCGGCGCCGGCGGGTGCGGCCGGTGTCGGCGACCGTACGGGTGAGCAGACCGGCGAGCGCGGCACCCGGAAGGCCGAGCAGCACGAAGAGGATCTCGGCGTAGAGGGCGTCGGAGCGGGCGGCGTCGAGGGTGGCACCGAGGTTGTTGCCGACGAGGGCGGCCCCCGTGAGGTCGGCTTCGAGGCGGTTCGCCATCCGCGACGTGCGGGTGAAGGCGCCAGCGGGATCGTCCGGCAGCCGGTGGTCGAGTCGAGCGTGGACCTGGATGCGGACGAGGTCGGGCCTGGACGCGGCGAGCGGGTCGAACAGCCGGTGCCACCGGTCGATGGGCACGAGCAGCACGTTGTCGGGCGGCGCCTGGGGCTGCGATCCGGGCGGTGCGCCCACCTTCTGGAAGAGGGAATCGGCTTGGGGCAGCTCGACGATGCCGTCGACGCGGAGACGGACCGGGGGCAGGCCCTCGCGGCCGACGATGACGACGTCGCCCGGACCGGCCCGCAGGTTGGCCGCGGTCTGCTGGGCCAGGAGGACACCGGACCCGGAGCCGACGAGGGTCCGGAGCCCGGCCGGAAACGTGGCCCGGTACCCCGGAGCGAGGCCGAGGACGATGCCCGGTCCGGTCGACTGCGTGGTGCCGCCGGTCGTGGCCTCCATGCCGGAGGTGGTGCCGAACCCGGTGAGGAGCGCGGCGACCGTCTCGGGTTGGCGGCGGATCCCCTGGAGCACGGTCGAGGGGTCACCGCCGGGCTGGACCTCGACCTGCCAGTCGACGGCCACCTGGGCGATGGCCCGATGGGTCATCTGCTTCTTCGCGGTCGCCACGAACACGCCGAGGGAGCCGACGAGGCCGACGGCGAGCGCGACGCCGGCCGCGGCGCCGAGGAGCCGGCCCGAGCGACGCCGGACCAGCCCGACCAGCCAGAGGCGGGTCACGAGCGGCTCCGATCGACGATCGTGCCGTCGGCGATCGTCCACCGCTCGTCGAAGCGCTCCGCGACGAGGGGGTCGTGGGTCGAGACCAGGACCGCGGCGCCGGTCTCGGCCGCGGCATCGTCGAGCGCGTCCAACACCGCCGCCGCGGTCGCGTGGTCGAGCTGGCCGGTCGGTTCGTCGGCGACGACGAGGGAGGGACGCCCGGCGAGGGCGCGGGCGATGCCCACGCGTTGGGCCTGACCGCCGGACAGCTCCTCGGGCAGGAGGCGGGCGAGATCGGCGAGGCCGAGTCGTTCGAGGGCCGCCCATGCCGAGACGGTCGCCTCGGCATCGCCGATGCCGGCGAGCAGGAGGGGGAGCGCCACGTTCTCGGTGGCGTCGAGCTCGGGGAGGAGGCTGGGACGTTGGAAGACGACACCGACCGTCCCGGGCCGCAGCGTCCGGGGTGGTCCGCCGAGGCCGGGCCAGTGCAGGGACCCGACCGTGGGTTGGTCGAGACCCGCGAGCAGGAGCAGCAGGGTGCTCTTGCCCGATCCGGATGGGCCCATGACCGCGATCCGGGCGCCCGCCTCGATCGAGCACGAGATCCCGTGGACAGCGACGACCGAGGTGGGGCCGTCTCCGTAGGTGCGTGCGACTCGTTCGGCGATGGCCAGCGGGGTCGTGGTCACGTCAGCTGCCCGTCGACGAGGACGACGACCCGGTCCGCTGCGCCGGCGACGGCCCGGCTGTGGGTGGCGAGCAGCACACCGCGGCCCGCCTCGGCTTCGGATCGCAGCAACGCGAGCACCTGACGTTCGGTGGTGGCATCGATCTCGCCGGTCGGCTCGTCCGCGATCAGCACGGCCGGGTCGTTCGCGAGCGCGACGGCCAGGCCGGCGCGCACGGCCTCCCCTCCCGAGAGCTGGTCGGGCCGGCCACCACGCCGGCCCAGGATGCCGAGGCGCTCGAGCAGGTGCTCACGGCGTTCGGGGTCGACGCCACCGCCGAGTCGCTGGGCGATGACGAGGTTGTCATCGACGCTCAGGTGTGACACGAGGTTGTCCTGCTGGAACAGCAGCCCGATGGACCTCGACCGCAGGTCGGCCCGTTGCCGCTCGGTTCGCCGGGTCATGGTCTCGCCCGAGATGCGGACCGTGCCGCCGTCGGGTTCGTCGATGCCGGCCAGGCAGGCGAGGAGCGTCGACTTCCCCGACCCCGACGGACCCGTGACGGCGACGATCTCGCCGGGCACGACGTGGATCGACACGCCCCGCAGCGCGAGGACCTCGTCGTCGCCGGCATGGAAGAAGCGATAGAGGGACCTGGCCTCGAGGACCGGGGTCACCGCCACGTGAACGAGTCGCTGACGATCCGCCAGGGATCGACGTTGTCGGCCCCGACCGCCCCGGCGAGCGTGAGGACGGCTTCCTTGCCACCCTTGGCGAACTCGTAGCGCTCGACCGCCTCGCGGACCACCTTGCCGGTCACCGGGTCGGGCAGACCGTCCATCCGATAGGTGATCAGGATGGCGGGACCGCTCGTGCGCTGGACCTGGGTGACCTTGCCGGCCTCGAAGCAGTTCGCCGACGCCTGGATCGCCGGGACCTCGGTGGAGGTGGCCGACGCCACGGTGGGTGCCGCCGCGTCGAGGACCTCGATGCGGATCGAGTTGAACTTGTCGGTGAAGGTGACGACACCGCCCGCCACGGTGCGGGCCCAACCCTCGGGGACCTTGACCGTGACCCCGCCGGCGGGCGGCGTGTACGGGACGAAGGCCTGGTTGTCGGGGATGTCGCCGGGATCGTTGACCTCCTTCGCGCCATTGCCGCCGGCCGGCGCGGTGACCGGCGCGCAGGTGGCCGGCGCGGTCGTCGAGCTGGAAGCGGGCGCCGAAGTCGATGGTGGGAGCGCCGAGAAGGTGGTGCTTGCCGCTTCCTTCGTCCCACCGCCCGACGAGCAGGCGCTGAGCGCGACCGCGAGGAAGAGGAGGGTTCCACCGAGACGTCCGACCATGGCACCGATCTTGGCCCTGGACGGGTTCGCGGCCAGCCCGGTGCCGGTTCGCGGAAGGTAAAAGGTCAGCGTCCGGCGTTGGAGGATTTACCCGGCGCATACCTTCCGCGAAGGGGGCGAAGTCCTGGTGCTTCGTACCTTCGGCCCATGCCGACCGAACCGCAACGCCGCACCAGTGGGCGCACCCTGCTGAGCAAGGTCCCCGAAGTCACGATCTTCTTCTGGATCATCAAGATCATGGCGACGACGGTCGGAGAGACGGCCGCCGACTTCCTGAACGAGACCATGAAGCTCGGCCTGACGACGACCACCATCGTCATGACCGTCGCCTTGGTCGTCGTCTTGTACTTCCAGTTCCGAGCGCCTCGGTACGTGCCCGGCATCTACTGGCTGACCGTGGTGGCGATCAGCATCGTCGGCACCCTGGTCACGGACAACCTGACGGACCGGTTCGGCGTCAGCCTCAAGCTCACGACCACCGTGTTCGCGGTCGCCCTCATCATCACGTTCGCGGCGTGGCAGAAGATGGAGGGGACGCTGTCGATCCACAGCATCTTGACGCCGAAGCGCGAAGCGCTCTACTGGCTGGCCATCCTCTTCACCTTTGCTCTCGGGACGGCCGCCGGCGACCTCATCGCCGAGACGTTCAACGTCGGCTACTGGAAGTCGGGTCTGATCTTCGGCGCCTGCATCGGGCTCGTGGTGCTCGCCTGGCGCCTCGGCGCCAACCCCATCCTCACGTTCTGGGCCGCCTACATCCTCACCCGGCCGCTCGGCGCCTCGATCGGCGACTACCTCTCGCAGAAGCCGGCCGACGGCGGGCTCGGCCTGGGCACCGTCGGCACCAGCGCCCTCTTCCTCGGGACCATCCTCGCCGTCGTCGTCTACCTGACGAGGACGAAGCGAGACCAGGTCGCCCTCACCGTCCCGGCCTGAACGCCGGGCCCGGCAGACGACTGTGACCGACATGCTCATCGATCGGCGACCCCGAGAGATCCTCGCGGTCTGGACCGGCGCGGTCGCCGCGATCTGGATGCTGCGCCCGCCACCGAGCTCATGGCACTTCTTCCACGACGCCGCCGGGATGCTCGTCGGGGACGCCCCGGCGCTCCTCGGACACGGCGGGCTGCACCTCTGGCAGTCCCAACCCGACTTCCAGTTCGGACCCGTGACCGTGCTCTTCGCCCTGGTCCTCCGGGTGCTCGCCGGGTCCCATGACGCGTGGGCTGCCCGCCTCGTGATCGCTCCGCTCGCCCCGGTGCTGGTCTGGCTGGTGGAGGACGCGGCGACGCACGTCCGACTCGGGCCACCGGCGCGGACGACCCGCCGGATGGCGCTCGCCGCCGGGGTGGTCCTCGTCCCGATCTGGGACTACTTGGCCCTCGGGTCGCTCCACATCGACGATGCCATCGCCATGACCGCTGCGGTGCTCGCCGTCTGGGCGATCGCCCGGCGTCACCCCCTGGTGGTCGCCATCGCGCTCGGCGTCGCCGCCAACGCCAAGCCCTGGGCTGTGGTCTTCCTGCCCCTCGCCCTGGCGACCCCCGCCGAGGACCGTCGTCGGACCCTCGGGATCGCGGCAGCACTGGCGCTCCTTCCCTGGCTCCCGTTCCTGTTGGCGGCCCCCGGCACCATCCAGAGCCTCCGGGCGTTCCGCATCCACAACATGTCGACCTCCGCGCTACGGGCGCTGGGGATCCACACGGCGTCGACACCGTCGTGGGATCGGCCGGCCCAGCTCGGTCTCGGCCTCGTCGCAGGGCTCGTTGCCGTGCGACGGGGAAGGTGGCCGGGAGCGCTGCTCGTCGGCGTGGCGATCCGCCTGCTCCTCGACCCGGGCTCGCACCTCTACTACTCGGCAGGTCTCGTCGTCGCCGCGCTGGTGTGGGACCTCGTGGGCTCCCCCTGGACGATCCCGTGGGTCACCTTGGCGACCGCGGCCGCCCTGCAGGTTCCCCGCATCATGCACGCCCCACCGTGGCTGAGCGGCTGGCTCCGCCTGCTGGTGACCGTCGGGGCGGTCGTGGCCGTGTTCGCCTGCCCCACCCGAGCGCTCGCCGGCTCGGCAGCGGACGACCGGCGGCCGGCCGTCGGAGCAGCGTCGTGAGCATCGCACTCGCCCTCCTCTCCGCGCTGGCGTTCGGCGCTGGGATGACGCTCCAGCAGCGGGGAGCACGAACCATCCCCTTCGAGCACGCCCTGCGGGCCTCGATGCTGCGCCGTCTCCTGACCCGCAAGGTGTGGTTGGCCGGCATCGCGGTCAGTGGCGTCGGGTTCCTGGCCCAGCTCCTGGCGCTGCGGACCGGAGCGCTCGTCGTCGTGCAACCGATCGTCACGTCCGCGCTCGTGGTGTGCCTCGCCATCACCGCGTGGTACGACCGCGAGCCGTTGGGCGGACGGTCGTGGGGTGCGATCACGGCCGTCGTCGCCGGCGTCGCCGTGTTCCTCTTGGCCGGCACCGCGCACCAGGGGGCCACCGCGGCCCTGTCCACACCGGCGCTCGGCGCCGCGTCCCTGGCCTTCGCCGGACTGACGGCCATCTGCGCCCGGCACGCGCGGACCGGGGCCGGTCTGGCGAGGGCGGTCGCTGTCGGTGCGGCCGCCGGGCTCGGGAACGCCTACGTCGCGGTCCTCGGCCGCGCCGCCGCCGACGCGCTCCACCACGGCGTCGGTGCACTGCTGCGCTCGCCCTACCCGTACGCCCTCGGAGCAGCCGCCGTCATCACCGTGCTCCTCGTGCAGGCCATCTACCAGGCTGGGCGGCCGACGCTCTCCCTTCCGATCGCCACCATGACCGAGGCGGTCGGCAGCCTGGTCCTCGCCATCACCGTGCTCCACGAACGGCCCGTCCTCACCGGGCTTCGAGGCGGCATGGCGATCCTCGCCTTCGGCATCGCGCTGCTCGGGTTGGTCGACCTCAGCCGGGATGAAGGTCGAACGGCTGTCGAGGTCGACCAGGACCTGACGGCGATGGGGTCGACGTGATCGCAGGGAGGCCGCTTTGTGGGGGCGGCCCGCCCTGCCGGGGTGACAGCGGGAGCCGGAGTTCGCACCGGCTCCCGCTGGCGCCACCCCTGCCTCCACGGCAGCCACCTGATGGCTGACCCGCCAGCGATCCCGGGCGCCGGCGGCGGCGACCCGCTCGCCTCGGTGCCTACGCTCGACCCCATGGTCGGCGCCGTCGAGGTCGTCTTGGTCGAAGACGACGATGGGATCGGCAGCTCCCTCGTGCGGACCCTGGTCGGCCAGGGCTACCTCGTGACCTGGGCCCACACCGCGGAGGAAGCACTCGCCGCCGTGGAGACGAGCACGAGGCTCGTGATCCTCGACCTCGGCCTACCCGACCGGGACGGTCTCGAGGTCTGCCGTGAGCTCCGCGACCGAGCGCCCGCGCTCCAGATCCTGATCCTCACGGCTCGCAGCGGTGAGGGCGACGTCGTCCTCGGCCTGGACGCAGGAGCGGACGACTACCTCGCCAAGCCGTTCGGGCTGGCCGAGCTGCTCGCCCGCGTCCGTGCCTGCACCCGCCGCATCGACGACGACAGCGACCGTCTCACCCTCGGCGGGCTCACCATCGACGTCCTCGGGCGGACGGTCACCGTCGACGGCGTGGCGACCGACCTGCGCCCGAAGGAGTTCGACCTGCTCGTCGCGCTCGCCCGCAACGTCGGGCGGGTCGTGCGACGCGAGCAGCTGCTCGACGAGGTGTGGGACGAGCACTGGTTCGGGTCGACCAAGACCCTCGACATCCACATCTGGGCGTTGCGCCGCAAGCTCGACGCGCCCGAGTCGACGAGCCGCATCACGACGGTCCGCGGGGTCGGCTACCGGATCGACGCCCGGTGAGGCGCCGGATCCTGCTCTCCATGGTCCTCGTGACGGCCGTCGCTGTCGCGCTGTTCGCCATCCCGCTCGGCGTGGCCGTCAACCGCTTGTACCGCGGGCGGGAGGTCAGCCGCCTCGACCAGGAAGCCACCCGTGCCGTGGGCTCGGTCCCGGCGACCGGCCTCGACGGCGCCGACGCCCTCCGCCTGCCCCAGGCGCCCGGCAGGGTGCGCACCGCCATCTACGGGCCCGACGGCCAGCGCCTCGCCGGAGTCGGGCCGCGCACCGGTGGCAGCGTGGTCCGGGCCGCGCTCCGCGGCCAGGTCACCAACGACCACGACGGCGCCTGGCTCGCCGTCGCCGTGCCCATCCACGACGAGGACCGGATCGTCGGCGCCGCCCGCGCTGCGCTGCCATGGGACGTCGTCACCGACGACACGAACCGGGCCTGGCTCGCCATGACCGCGTTCGCGCTGGTCGTCGTGATGCTGTCCGGTGCGTTGGCCTGGTGGCTGAGCTCGATCCTGGCTCGCCCGATCGAGCACCTGACCGCCCTCGCCCTCCGCCTGGGGGACGGTGACTTCAGCGCCCGGGTCGAGCCGGCCGGCGTTCCTGAGGTCGACCGGGCCGGCACGGCGCTCAACCGCACGGCCGCCCGGCTCGGTGACCTGATGGCCCGCGAGCGGTCGTTCACCGCCGACGTCTCCCACCAGCTGCGAACGCCGCTCACCAGCCTTCGCCTCGCGCTCGAGAGCGCCCTCCTCACCCCCGGGGTCGACGAACGAGCCGCCATCGACGTTGCCCTCGGCGAGGTCGGCCGCCTCCAGACGACCGTGGCGACCTTGCTGCGCATGGCACGCGACGCGGACCCGCTCGGAGGCGTGCCGTGTGATCCGGCCAAGGTGAGCGTCGAGGTCGCCGAGCGGTACCGGGGGACTCTCGCCTCCGCCGGCCGACCGCTCCACATCGACGTGCAGCCGGACCTGGGCCAAGCCCGCTGCTCCGCCGACGTCCTGCGCGAGATCCTCGTCGTGCTCCTCGACAACGCCGTCATCCACGGCGACGGCACGGTCCGCCTCACCGTGCGCCCGGCCGGCGCCGGGGTGATCGTCGAGGTCGGCGACGAGGGAGCCGGCATCCCGGACCCCGCCACCGTGTTCCGCCGCCGCGCCGGCGAGGCCACCGGGCACGGCATCGGACTGGCCCTGGCCCGCTCCCTCGCCGAGGCCCAGGGCGGTCGGCTCCTGCTCAGCCACGCCGCTCCGCACCCTCGCTTCACCGTCGCTCTCCTCGCCGCCACCTGACCGCGGCGTCCGCGAACCCGCCGCGAACCCACCGTCTCGTACGGTCGCCCGATGTCGGCATTCGCCTACCTGCGTGGCGGTGGTGCCCTCGTGATCGCGGTCGCGAGCGTCACCTACGCGTGCCGGCACCTCCGCTCCCTCCTCACGCCCACCTGGCACGGGCCGTTGGCCCGGTTGGCCGAGATCGTCCTCGGTCTCAGCCTCGTCACGGTGCTCCTCGAGGTCCTGGGGACCATCGGTCTGCTCCGCCCCACCATGGTCATGGTCGCCATCCCCCTGTGCGCCCTCGCCGCGGGCAGATGGGCAGCGGGGCGCAGCATGCCGAGCGACCAGCCGGCCCGCCCCCGGATCGTGGTCCGGTGGGACGTCCTGCTGTCGTTCGGGATCGTCGTCGTGGTCCTCGGCCAGTGGCTGGCCCACGCGAGCGTGATCGTCGAAGGCGGCTTTCGGGACATGGACTCGCTCCGCTACCACGGCCCGTTCGTCGCCCGTTGGGTCCAGCAGCACAGCCTTGTCCACCTCGAGCACACCTCCAGCGAGGTGCAGGAGACGTTCTTCCCGGCGAACGCCGAGCTGCTCCACGCCTACGGCGTCCTGCTCTTCGGCCGCGACATCCTCACGCCCTTCCTCAACCTCGCCTGGTACGGCCTCGGCGTGCTGGCCGCGTGGTGCGGCCCCGTCTCGGGGCGAGGACGTGCCGCAGCCGCAGCCGGGTTCGCGGCCGTCTGCTCGACGCCGCTGCTCTCCTCCATCGAACCCGGGTCGGCCAAGAACGACCTCGCCGCCGGCGTGCTCGTGCTGTGCCTGGCCGTCTTCCTCCTCCACCACGCCGAGGCGGGACGAGGCTCGATGGTGGTCGCCGGCCTGGCGGCTGGTCTCGCCGTGGGGACGAAGCTGACCGTGCTGGCGCCGTTGGCGGTGCTGGTGGTCGGGGTCGTGTGGCTCGCCCGCGGCCGGCGGCGCGCCGTCGTCGTCCCTCTGCTCGCCGGCACGGTCGTGACGGGCTCGTTCTGGTACCTGCGGAACCTGGTCCACACCGGCAACCCACTCCCCTGGCTCCGCCACCTCGGCCCCGTTCGACTGCCCGGCCCGGACATGCCGGGGGCGAAGGCGCACGGGTTCTCGGTCCTGCACTACGCCACCGACCACTCGTTCTGGACCCAGGTCGTTCCCACCGGTCTGGTGCACTCCTTCGGGCCGCTCTTCCCGCTCCTGTTGATCGGCGCCGTCGGGTTCAGCGTCCTCGCTCTCCTCGAGCGCGGCAGCGGGCCGCGGCTCGTCCCCCTCGCTGCGGTTGCCGGCATGACGGCCTACCTGGCGACGCCGTTCAGTGCCGGAGGTTCCGACGGCCATCCCACGCTCTTCGCCCTGGACCTCCGGTTCCTCGCCCCCAGCCTCCTTCTCGCCGTCGTCGTCGCCGCCCGTTCGGCGCGGGCCACCCTCCTCCTCGTCGCGTCGGCTTCGCTCGTCGCGGTGAACCAGTGGTCCGGGCTCGGTCGCTGGCCGAACAGCGACGGGGCGCTTCGGGGCCTGGCGCTCCTCGGCCTCGTCGGCGGACTGAGCGTGCTCGCGGTGCGGCACGTGCACGGTCATCAGCTCCTCGGCGTGGGCCTGGTGCTCGCTGTGGTCCTCGGAGCGGTCGGTTGGCCGGTGCAAGCGGATGAGGTGAGCGACCGCTACGCCGCGGTGGACTCGGGCCTGACCGCGGCGTTCGCGATGTTCCACGACACCCATGGGCTGCGCATCGCCGTCGGCGGCTTCGCCAACGACTACCCCCTGTACGGCGCCGGGCTCGACAACCGGGTGCAGTACATCGGCGTGCCGCTCGACCACGGCGGGTTCCGGCCCGCGACGTCGTGTCGAGAGTGGCGCGGCGCGTTGGCGCGTGGTCGCTACGACGATGTCGTGCTCAGCCGGTCCCCGCTCGCCCGCCAGCGACTCCCACGCGAGGCCGCCTGGACGGCGACCGACCCCGCCGCCCACCTCGTGCTCAGCCGCGGCGTCACCCGCGTCTACCGGCTCCGCGGGTCGATGGACCCGCGCCTCTGCCCGGAGGGCGCGTAAATCGGTGGCGAGCCACGACGCCTTCACTACCCTTCGGTCGGCCGTGCGAGCGAACGAGGAGGTGGTACCCGTGATCGTTGTGAGATGGGTGCTCCTCTACGAGGTCATGGTCGGGCGATAGGTCGTCCGGGAGCGCCGTACCGGTTCCTCCCGAAAGGCACGACCATGCACTTCACCTCTGAACCGCGCCTCGACGACGGCGTGCTCGAACGTCGCTTCACGCTCGGCGACATCCCCGGCCTCCTTTGGACTCCGGGCGCCGCATCGGCACCGGCCCGCCTGATCCTTCTGGGTCACCCCGGTGGACTGGACACCATGTACCCGCGGTTGGCCGATCGGGCCCGGCTCTTCGCAGCGGACGGCTACGCCGCGGCCACCATCGAGCTCCCCGGGAGCGGTGACCGACACCGTCTTCCGGCCATCGAGGAGGCCCGCGCCGACCTACGCCGAGCTCTGGCCGCGGGCCAGGCGGTGCACGACGACATCGTCGACCGGCTCGTCCTCCCCCTGGTCGAGCGCGCGGTCCCGGAATGGCGTGGACTCCTCGACGCCCTTCTCTCGATGCCCGAGATCGCCGGCCCGGTCGGGTTCGCGGGAGGGATCATCGCGATCGCAGTTCGGCTGGCACTCGTCGAACCTCGCATCGCCGCCGCCCTCCTCTTCGCGGGGAGCTTCGTGCCACGCAGCACCTTCGAGGAGGCCCGAAAGGTCACCGTTCCGTTGCACGTCCTGCTGCAGTGGGACGACGAAGGGAACGACCGGCAGACGGCCCTGGACCTCTTCGACGCGTTCGGCTCCAAGGAGAAGACCCTGCACGCCAACATGGGCGGGCACACCGGCGTCCCGGCGTTCGAAGCGGAGTACGGGAACCGGTTCTTCGCTCGGCACCTCACGGGACGTCGCGCCGCCGGGGCAAGTGGCGATGGGCCCTGGCGGCCATGACCCTGAAGCCCGACCCCTCGGGCTTGGCGACAGAGCGCCTCTTCTGTCGTGCCCTGATCGGCACGTCTGCGAACGCGGCGCCCTCCGCGACTCAGTCCGGGCCGATCGCGCAGAACTCATGGCCTGCCGGGTCTTGCAGGACTCGTGTCGTCCACTCGCCGGCTTCCGTGGTCGCCAGGAGCGTCGCGCCAGCAGCGATCATCTCGTCGACCATCGGTGCCGCGTGTCCGACGAAGAGGTCGAGGTGCATTCGGACCTTCGTCGTCTTCGCCTCGGGAACCCTCTGGAACGTCACGTGCGGCGGCCCGTCAGCGCCGTCGATCCGGTCGATCGAGACGTAGGGCCCTCCTGCACCTCCCGGACGTCGCACGTAGCCGAGGAACCGCTCCCAGAAGGTGGCCAGCTGATCGGGGTCGGGGCAGTCGATGGTGATTCCGACCTTCATCTGCGGCCTCTCGATCGGGTCATGGTGTCGCTCGTAGGTAGCTGATTCGGCCAGAGCTCCCGAACACCGCGGGCAATGGCGGTGGAGGTCGGCCACGGCGATCCTGCCAACACGCTGGAGTGGCGCGACGACCAATTCGGACACCATCGGATGGTGCCCGTGGTCGGAACCCGGGGCGGGTGGACGCGGTGGTGGTCGGTCCCGGTCACGGGCGGACAAACCAAAAATGGCCCCTGACCTGCAGTTCTACAGGTCAGGGGCCCCGGAGGCGACGAGGGGAATCGAACCCCTGTACACGGCTTTGCAGTACGACTCCGGAGCCGATGAAAGTCCTGGTCAGAGCCACTTTATCGCGGCCTGATTCGTTCCCGGGGAGCGAACGGGGAGCGGAATCGCGGTCCCTGGCGGACACGTAGGGCGCAGACCCGAGCCTCGGTGTGAGACGGCCGCGCCGACCCGGCGCCGGCGGCGCTGTCACCGCCCGATCCGACCTCGACGTCGCGACGTGCAGCACCCCGGTGCATATGTGCGAGGCCGTGAAGGAAGCGGTGGTTCGCAGGGCCCGAGGGAGTCGCTCGGTAGCTCGAAGCGCGAGGACCGGTGGGCGGTCGTAACTGAGGTGTGGGCGATGGCGCGAGGACGTGCGAGCACAGCGAGGCCGGGTGGGTGCAGGAGCGGCTCTTCGGCGACGGCCCCCTCGAAGGGGTAACAGAATACTATGACCCCATGGAAGCGCTGCCCTCGCCCGCCGCCGGGCTGCTCCAACTCGCTCGCCATCGCTCCGGGCTCTCCCAGCGCGAGCTGGCCGAGCGTGCCGGTGTGCCCAAGACGATGGTGAGCGCCTACGAGCGCGGGAAGCACCAGCCGACCCTCCCGACACTGGAGCGACTCCTGCGCGCCGCCGGCTGGGAGCTGCGTCTCCAGCTCGTCCCCTACGACTCGCAGTCCGACACGGTGCAGGCGCGCATGGACTCGTGGTCGCCGGCCGAGCGCGAGGCCTACGACCGTTGGCTCGACGAGACGGCAGCCGCCGCCAGCGCGACGTGACCGACCAGCCTCCGTTCCACCCGGCCGAGATCGTCGAGGTCCTCCGGCGTCATGACGTCGAGTACGTCGCCATCGGCGCGTTCGCCGCACTCGCCCAAGGCGCGCCGATCCCCGCGACCGCCGACATCGACGTGACCCCTCGGACCACCGCCAAGAACCTCCAGCGCCTCTCCGCCGCCCTCGACGAGCTCGAGGCCCGGATCCGCACCGAAGCGATCCCCGAAGGGCTCCCGTTCAGGCACGACGGAAAGAGCTTGGGCCAGGCGCAGACGTGGAACCTCCAGTGCCGCCACGGCGACTTCGACATCGCCTTCCGGCCCTCCGGGACCGACGGCTACGACGACCTGATCCGGACCGCGACCATCGTCGTCGTCGACGGGCAACCGACGGTCGTGGCCAGCATCGACGACATCATCCGATCAAAGACCGCCGCCGGCCGGCTCAAAGATTTCGCTGCGCTCCCTGGCCTGGAGCGCTACCGCGACTCCCTCCACCGGCACCGCCCCGAGCCCGACGGGCCGAGCCTCGGGCTCTGACTTGGCCGCCTTGCGGACCAAGGTCCAGCAACGGAGATGTAGCGCGAGAAACGGATAACGGGCATTACAGCGTGTGCTCTCGCTTCCCGTCACCTAGCTCGCGCAGAAGGTCGCCGCGCGCAGCCATTGCAGCGCAGGCCGACCCACTGGGGGTCCCGGCGGCCGGACCCCGGGTTTCGCGCGGCCACATCGTGATACGAAGTCGAGGTGAAGTCGCTCGGTCTTCGGACGTACCGCGACAAGATCGTCTGGGCCACATGCGAGGGTGGCTCCCGTGCCTCGGCGGTGATCGCAGCGCACGGGACACTTCAGATCCCGACCTCCGACCGTGGAGAGCAGTTGGCGTGGGTGCGTCAAGAGATCGCAGCGCTCGTGGTCGACGTCAAACCTGACACCGTCGTCCTTTGCCCGACTGAAGGCACAACCGTGTCCAACGCCGTGGTCGAGCGGGCGCAGGTCGACGGCGTCGTATTGGAATCGCTCCACGCAGTCGCGCTTCCGGCCCAGGTGAGGAAGTCGGCAACCATCCGAGCTTCGTACGGCTGCCAGACCAAGGCTCAGCTGACGGCGGCGCTGGATACGATCCCGGGTCTCGCCGCGATCGCTCCGACTGCTGACCGACGCGAGCCCGCTGCCGCCGCGGTCAGCGCACTCCCGGCATAGCCAAGATGCCCTTCACCCGCGTTGGGAAGTTGGGCAACGGGAACTTCGGTGATGTCTTCCTCGAACGGGACGACGGCTTAGACCGCCTCTGTGCGGCGAAGTACGTGTTGCCGAGTGCCGGCAACCGCTTCGCTGAGGCACAGGCGATGCTGGCGGTGTCTCACCCGAACGTCGTGGAGATCTACTCCGCCGACGAGGACCCTGGGACCGGCGGCGTCGTGATCCGCATGGCGTACCACCAGGCCGGCAGCTTGGCGAAGGTCTACGGAGGCAAGCCGGGCGCCGTCGGACCTGTGGTCCGCTCGATGGAGCAAGCGTGTCGCGGACTGCAGCACCTACACACGCTGGGGATGCTTCACCGCGACATGAAGCCGGCGAACATGCTCCTGGCCGACGATGGCACGGTCAAGCTCTCGGACTTCGGTCTCTCATTGCCGATCCAGGCCGGGGGCGTCGGTGACGGCATCGGATACCAGGCGCACGTCCCGCCCGAGGCGATCGGCGCGGGCGAGATCACGACCGTGCAAGGCGACATTTTCGCGACCGGGGTAACGCTCTACCGGCTACTGGAGGGCGATGCGCTACTCGACCAGCTGTGGTCGTCAGGCAGCGTCGAAGACCAGATCCTGAACGGCAGGTTTCCCCCTCGCGACTTCGCTCCGCACATCCACGACCGGCTTCGACGGGTCCTCCGCCGGGCAACGCATATCGACCCAGGTCGACGCTTCGAGACGGCGACTCATATGCGCCACGCACTCGAAGCGGCGCGACCCGTAGTGAGCTGGACCCCGACGATCGTTGCCGATGACGTTCGCGCGTGGGAAGGCGTTGCGGTGGACGGCACCGAATACCTCGCGCGGGTCGAGCGGAGAGACTCAGGTCGCTGGACCTTCTGGCTGGAGAAACGGCTCCCGGGTAGGGCGCTCCGCAGGCAGCACGCGGCGGGCACCGAGGACCTCACGCTCCCGCAAGCGCGACGTCACGCCGCGGATGTCCTCGGAGCACTCGCCCAACCGACCTAAGTCCTGCTGTTGAAGACCGTCATGGGCTTCAGCGACGTGCGCCGCTCGATAGGTTCCGCGGCTACACCCGAAGCATGTGTCGTCGTCTGGCCTGGAGTGCGCGCCGTCTGGAGTCGCGATGCCGTCGCCACGAATAGAGCGCTCGCTTGGTCCGCTCACGTGCCCTGCGACGGATGGCCCTTGCGGAACGCTGAGGCGCGAGAAGGTGATGTACCTCAGCCTCTAGCTCGTCGAGGCAGTCGTCGATCTGGTCGAGGTGCCAGCGGGAGTCCGCGGCTTCTTCGTCGGGGCTGAGGACCCGCTCGTCTGAGCGGTATGAGCGGCCATCGTGCGCCCACTGAAGCGCGTTCTCGTAGTCGAAAGAGTCGAGCCAGATCTGCGAGGCCATTCCAGCGGTCCAGCCCCCCACCATTACCGCCCTTCGATCGCACTCTTCCGCTGCCCGGCGTAATGCAGAGAGCAGGGGCAGGTCGGTAGGCGAGTCGAGAGCGTCTCGGATGGAACGGCGAAGTATCGGGATGTCGCTTAAGAAGATCGTGCGGACGTACTCCCGCCGCTCCTGATGCCTGTTGAGAACCCGCGTGCCGCCGAACGCCACCACTCCACCGACAAGCGAACTGAGAACGAGCTCGGCGGCGTCCACAAGCACCATCGTACGTCTGTTCGCTGCCGGGCAGGGCTGATGGTTCCGGCCATCTCTGCGCGGCGGTGTCCGCCCTATCGCACCACGTGGTGCTTGCGCCTCAGGCGGTGTATGAGGCGTAACAACCCGCGTCGCAAACAGCCGGGTTGCAGAGCATGCCCGCCGCGACCAGTGATGTGGAAGAAGACCTGCCGAGAGTGCTCCTGTGGATCAGGCCCGCTCCGGACTCGAGCCCGTGAGTCCGAGTAGCTCTCAGTCGGCGAGGTCGGCGACGCGACTGTCACCGGCGACCACGAGCAGATCGACGACCCTCTGCCAACGAGCGGCCTGGTCTTCCGTGAGCAGATCCGCGCGCACCTCGTGGAGCCACTCCGGCAACGTGAAGGTTGAGGCACAGTGGCTTCCGCTCCCGGCGACGATGCGCTCGACCCAACGCAGGCCCTGGTCGATCTGATCTGCGACGTTGAGCTCACGCACTGCAATCACTAGGTGGTCGATGCTCATCCGGGTGCGTGTGATGGTCTCGAGCCACCGGTCCACCTGAGGCGCCCATGAGAGGAGGCTTCTCCAGCGGTACGGCTCGCCGGCCAGTTCTGTTGTGAGATAGCCCCACTGCCCAGGGTTCGGGATAAGAGCTGACTCGGCGTAGTCGCCCCACGTGTGCTCCGTGAAGATTCCGGGATCCGCTGACGCAGCGTCGAGCACAAGGTCCATGATCTTCGGCCAGAGCCGACGCGCTTGGTCTCCGGCGTCCGGCCGTTCCTCCGCAGCGGCAGTGATGGCCCGCAGGCCTTCCGCGAGAACTCGACCATTCGAGAGATAGCGCTGGACGTACTCGAGCACAACGTCGTCGCGACCATCGATCGCCTGCCAAAGCGCGGCGCGCGCTGCCACGAGCGCGTCACTCTCGCTGTGGTGATATCCGTGCTCGTAGGCGAGCAGCGCCCGCTGGTGGGCTGCGAGTAGCGAGTGCAGCATCACCCTCGCCGTGTCCCCACAGCATGCAGTGCTGATCGCTGCGGACCCTGACGCTCGAATGGCCGGCGTGAGTCTCTGACCGTAGAGCTCGCTTCCCTCGATGCCGTCCAGGGAACTCGCCTGCGGCGGATTGAGTTTGACGACGGATCGTCGTTGACCTTCGGGGTCCCAGGGACCGATGACGGACTCAAGAAAGGACTCCGTGACTAGCTCGAGAGCGACCGCGTGATGGCAACGCCCGAACAGATGGGACTCGTCGCAGGGCGTGTTCCAGACCGCATCCAGAGCAAGTGCGTAGGCAAGCCGCGCCTCGTTCGCGCCGTCGACCGACATGGCTCGGTTGAGATCGACAAGTCCATCCACGTCATCGGATCCGGTAATGCCCAGCACCGCTCGCACGTCACTCGCTGCAGGTAGCAAGAGAAAAGGCAAAGCACGCGCAGCGGATCGATCAGCTCCCTGGCTGAAGAAGGAGTCGTCGAACAGGTCGCCGCTGTCCTCCTGTGCAATCCCTGCTGCTATCTCAAGGAGGATCTTCGCGCTCCACATGAGGTCATCGTCAGAGACGGTGCTCCGCGCGCTGAGATGAAGCTCCACGGCCGACGCCGCGGTTGCAGCGGGCCCATCCAAGGAGAAGCTTGCAGACTGCGGAGGGTCGTCCAGCAGCTGCCGTGCTAGCGCAATGTCAGCGGCGAGCGCCCGAGCTTCGATGTCAGGAGCTCGGCCGCCGTTGTCACGCACGTGAGCGTGACGAACCGTCAGTCCGATGGCGTCGTTCGTTCGGCGCAGGTCCGCGTTTGTTTCACCTAGAACTTGCTCGACTTCGGGATCGACCACTTGCTGTATCAGTAGACGGTCGTCCTCTTGCGTGAGTTCGTACGCGGCTCGGTCGAGGGAAGCCGCCCAGTTCCGCACAGCGGCGAGGTGCTCACGGGCGGCGTCTGACGAGTGATCGCCGATCTCGGCGGTCGCCTTCGCCAGCAGTTGTTCACCCAGGTCCTTCAAACGATCAATGCGGTCGCCATCAGCTCGGATTGTGAGCATCATGCTCACTTCCCTGAGGCTCCATGCACGCCGCTCGGGGTTCGGCAGCTCCGGAACCCGTGCCGCCAACCCGCTGGTTTGGTCACCGATCGAGCGTGAGAACTCCAAGTGCCAGATCGTCGGCTCTACCAAGAACGGGTCGATGGCTTCGCCAGCCTCCTCGAGATGCCGGACTAGCACGCCCAGTGCGAGCGCCGGCATGGCCAAGCTGTGGGCACTTTCGAGCATGATCGCTGTCAACACGTGAGGCGGGATGCCTGCGCGGACATACTCCTCGGTCACGAACTCGAGGGCCTGCAGCGCACTCGTGCAGGGGGATGGGCCCACACCGGTGCCGCGATACCAGTGCCAGACGTTCCCGTCGCCGAGGTACTCGCGCTGCTCCCCAGCTATTGAGAGCAGGTGCTTGGTGCCGGTCTCGTCCTCCCCACTCCAATGGCCATAGCGCAGGTTCCGAAGGATGCGGATGCGGTGTCGAGCTGCGTGGTCGAGCATCCGGTTCAGGAACGCGACTCCTCCGCGGTAGTCGGCTCGGAACATCGAGAGGAAGGGCCCGTGCGTGAAGGACGCCAGCGCTGATCCAAGTCCCCGGTAGTGGTGGCGCCGGATGCCGTCCTCACCGAGACCGCCGGACCACCCGAGCCCGTCCTCCTCATCATCGTCCTCCTCCTCGATGTAGTAGGCCGCTGCGAGGTCAATCAGTAGTTTCGGGTCGTAGGCGGCAAGGCTGAGTCCGGCGAAGATCGGCTCGACGGCGTGATCGAGTGAGTGGGGCTCATCCTCGGCGATGCGTCGCAAGATCGCCTCACCGTCGGCTCCGAGGTCGGGGCCCAAGAGCGCGAGGTGCTCAATCTGCGGGTCTCGGATCCAAAGGTACGGACGGCGCCGCGGCGGTTCTGGGCGCTTCCGACGGCGCCGAGACATGGAGAAGCTGCTGACGGCTGCGAACCTCTTCCGCTGCTCTTCATCAGCAGCGATCTCCTCCGGCGTTCGCGCCGCGAGTCTCGCCTGTTGCTCGGCTTCGTGTTCGTCCAGGACGCGCTCGTTCTCGGCGCAGCGCTTGAGGATCCGGTCCCGTAGAGCCATGCGTACTGGGTGTCCAGCGGGCGTGCCCTGGAGTGTGTGCGCCTGGAGCCAGTCACGAATAACCTCGTGCACTTCGTCGGAGATCTCGCCTACGGCTTCTGTCTCGAGAAGTTCGGCGATCACAGGCTCGGCGATGAGCGGCTGGAGGATCCCGCTGGGTTGGTGCCGCCCGTGTAGGACGCGGATCACGCGCGCCAGCCCCGATGCCTTCTTCTCAAGGAGCATCGGCCAGGCATCTTTCAGTAGTTCGCCCGATTCCGGTACCGCCAGCAGTGCTTCGGTCGGGACATCAGACCATCGCTCACCGCCACCAGCCTCGGCGATGGCGTCGAAGCCTTCTTGGAGTGCGCCAGATCGACCTCGCCGGGGATGCGCCGGGGTGTCGGGGGCGGATAGCAGGATCTCGCACGCAAGGCGTGCCGACGGGAGGGTCCAACGAGGAGCCCCGATCGCGGACAGCGCACTGGCGGGGTCGCGCTCGGCGAGCAGCAATCGCGCCACGGAGTAGGCGCGCAATAGGTCGTGCTTGAACGCAGGCACTCGTTCCCACGGCAACTGACTCGCGGGGAGCAAAAGACCACTCCGCCGAAGACCATCGACAGCCACATGGTCGAGGCGTCCGAGGAGGACATCGGTGTCGCTCTTATCGACTGCATGCGAGGCGAGCAGCAACATGACCTGCTCGCGAGCATCGGGCGCGCCCAGGTTGTTGCGCTCGTTGTTTCTGACGAGATGCCGCCAGATGTGGTCGAGCGCCTGCGCTTCGCTCACAGGGAGGCCGGGGTCATCGGCTCGAGCAAACAGTTCGATGACGATCGGTCGGCGCAGCAGCTCTCGCGCTCTCGGGTTTTCGACCAATCGCTGGAGGACGGGCAGGTGTGCGGCCGCCGTTGCAACTTCATCATCGTCCAACCCTGGGACGACGTATTCGCGGCGCGCTTGGCCCATCAGCTGGGCGGCGACGCCGGCTCCCTCAGTGGTGGCAACTGCGATCACCTTGAGGCCGGCGGAGCGAGCGCTGCCAACCAGGTGGGAGAAGGTTTCACCGTGGTCCTCCGCGGCCGCCTCGGCGGAGTCGATGACCAGCAAGCGGTCGGGAGCAGTGAGCTCGGAGAAAAGCCGCTCGAGTGGGGTTGATAGAAGTGCGAGCAATTCGAGGTGACGGGTTGGTAGATGACGGAGATTGACGGCGACTGCCTGACAGCCATCACCGAGCTCGCGTGGTTCGATGGCGTCCAGCACCAGGGCGCTCTTGCCGACACCCGAGTCGCCCTTCACAATGACGTCCCCATCGGCGCGCATGGCCGCGGCGAGTTCGTCGCGGACTGCACGGCGCGGCAGCGTCAGGCCCGTCGACCCCGTGCCGACGACCGATCGCGCCACAGCCACTCGCGCTTGCTGGTCGAGTGCCCGGAGCGTTGACCATCCAGCCGGCGGCACCGGCACGTCTGAACGGATGTAGCCGTGTAGTCGTCGACGAAGGCTTTGAGCGTCCAGCGCACCGGCGTTCCGGGCTAGCTCTCCTGAGAGTTGCTCGATTCGATCGCGGAGTGCGATGGCGGCCTCGTTCGAAGGCTCGCGCACAGAAGTTCTTAGGTCGTCTACGAGGCGCGTCCAGCCGGCTTCGTGACCAGGCTC
Organism: Actinomycetes bacterium; assembly: GCA_025464025.1. The sequence goes on from JAODBP010000275.1 coordinate 29,478, forward strand.
AAGCTCCACCTGCATGATCCAGAGCCGACGAAGAAGATTCCAGCACCGCTGTTCTGCGCCGGATACGTCGCCGTCGCCAGTCTCGGCGAGGGCGGCTGCGACCATGTCGACGAGGTGGTTGAGTCGTCCCTTCGTCGCGAACTTCCCTGGCGTGCGAACAAGTTCGACGAACTCTTCAGCGGTGGCCTGTCCTCGGGCGACTACCGCTAGTTCGGCCAACTCTTGCGCGTGCTTCTGCGGACCTGAGACCGCCACCGCGAGACGTCGCTCTTCGTAGGACTGTTCGTTGCGCTCCGCGTCGAGATCCGCCCGAACGAGAGCCGCGACGAGCTCCCCGGTCTTGCGATCGCTCCTGATGAACTTCGGCGCGCGTCGAACCGCTATCTCGAGTCGTATCGACGTCGTAGCCGAGAGAGATGCCGTGGCGACGAGGTCGTCGACGGAAGTGCTCGGTGACTGCTGGAACGCGACGCGGTCGGGGGAACGATCATCCAGCTCTAGGACGGCTCCCCCAGTGAGCAGACGAACCAGAAGAACGGCCCCAAGTCGGTGCTCAAAACGGGTCCCGCCTCCGCCTGTCGAGTACGGGCTCGCACTCGTCGTCTCTTCTATCTCGTCCGACACTCGTATTTCCCGCTCTACGCCGAGTCCCCGGGGCGGTCGAGCGGGAGCGATGCAGCAAGCTCCGAAATCGGCGCACGCTCTCCTTCGAGCTCCTCGAGGATCTCCGCCGCCAACGCGCCAAGCGCCGGAAGGGATCTCGCGTTGTCGAGCGACGCGTCTTGCAACCACGTGATGTCGAGTTTGGCCCTAAAAGGGGCGACAAGCTCGTCGCAGGCGAACCGATGGAAGCGCTCAGTCTCGACTCGTACCGATCGATCCTCCGGCTGGTAGCAGTCCACGAAGTCGGCGAGCACGGCTGCGCGCAGCGGGTTCGTCTTCAGTGTTAAGTGCATGTTGGTGCGTAGGTCGTTGACCCACGTCTCCTTCGTCCTGGGATCTGCGGCGGCCGGTTCAGGTCGAAGAACCGTCCCCCTTGGTCGTCCCAGAGCCAACCGTGCTTCGGAGGCTCTGGGGGCGTGAACCTCCACGAGCAGAAGTAGATCCAAGCGGAGAGACATCCGGAGAACAAGATCGAGAGGCCGACCGTTCCGGCGTCTCCACAGTCAGATAATGCCCGTTATCTAGCGAACGGAACGCGGCCTGGCCGCGCGACCTGGAAGCCGCGTGTCCACCCCACGGAGGTGTCCAGCTTCAGGACCCGAAGGCCGCGTGGGTGACGACGCCGTTCCGCTCCCGTTCCCGGGCTTCGATGAGGCGCTTCCCAAACGAGGTGGCGATGGCCTCATCGAGCTCCGGGAACAGGTGGCCGTAGCGGTCAAGGGTGACGTTGATCGACGAATGGCCCATCCGCCGCTGGATCGCCTTCGGGTGGGCGCCCTCGGCGATGGCGAGCGCCACGCTCGTGTGCCGGAGGTCGTGGAAGCGGCAACGGATGCCGACCCGCTTCTGGGCCGGCGTGAACTGGTTGTTCCAGAAGCTGGATGACGCGACCGGGTTCCCGGCCGCGTTCGGGAACACCAGCCCATCCGTTCCCGGGTTCGAGAAGCGCTCCAGGTGCTCGGCCAGGAGCTCCGCTGTCACCGGAGCAACCGTGATCGAGCGCACCGACGACGAGGTCTTGGGTTCCCGCCTCACCCATTCCCGGGTCTCGAGGCGCACGAGCTGCTCGGTGACCCGGATGCGCCGGGAACGCAGGTCGACCCGGGAACGGCGGAGTCCGATCAGCTCGCTCCACCGCATGCCGGCATCGATGGCGACGTAGATCAACGTGCGGTGCCGCTCGCTGTGGGCCTCGGCCAGATCCACCGCCTGGTCCCAGGTGAGGAAGGTCATCTCGGTGGTCGGGACCCGGGGCGGGTGGACTCGGTCGCACGGGTTGCTCAGCAGCCGCTCCTTCTCGACCGCGACCTGGAGCATCCGCCGCAGCGTCCGGTAGTGCCGGTGGACGGAGCTCGGGGCGATCCCCGACGCGACCTCGTCGTTGAGCCAGTTCTCGATCTCGTCCGCCGGGAGCCGCCCGAGCCGGTAGGACCCGAACCTCGGGAGGATGTACTTGGTCAGGTCCCGGGCGTAGGTCTCCTGCGT
>JAODBP010000280.1 GCA_025464025.1 Actinomycetes bacterium
GGTCACCATGTCGTCGGCCGACTCCTGCTTGCGGGAGCGCAGCACGACGGTGTGCCCGGACTTGGCGGCGACCTCGGCGATGCCCGATCCCATGATCCCGGAGCCGATGATCCCGACGCGTTCGATGGCCATGCCGCGGAGGTTACCCATGGGTAGGTGTTCGGCTCCAAGCCGCCGACCCCTCCTGGCGTGCGAGGATTCCTGGGTGAGCATCGCCATCGAGGGGGCCGTGACCGGTGGCCTGGCCGCGGTGGCCGTGCGGGGGGAGCTCGACATCCGCTCGGCGCCCGACCTGCGGGCCTGGCTCGCGAAGGCGCTCGACGACGGCGTGGCCCGGATCGTGATCGATCTCGCCGGCGTCGAGTTCATGGACTCGAGCGGCCTCGGCGTGCTGGTCGGGGCCCACAAGCGGCTGGCCCGCGTCGGCGGACGGCTCAGCGTGGTGGGCGTGTCGACGGCGGTCGCTCGGCTGCTGTCGGTCACCGGCCTGGCCCGCGTGTTCGACGTCCGCGACGCCACCGGTGCCACGCTCGTCTCGTGACGCCGCTCGTCGACGACCACCACCGCCTCGTGCTCGGCCCCACCGCCGCTTCGGCCTGGGACCGCCGCCTGGCCGCCCTCCCGGCCGGTGACATCACCTCGATCGGCGCCCTGTGCGGCGAGGCCGACCTCGACGCCGCCCTCGCCCGCGTCCACGACGGGCTGCCGGTCGGCGGCCGCTTCGTGTTCGTCGAGCACATCGGTCGGCCCGGCGCCCTCGGGCGGCTCCAACGGGCCTGGGGCGCCACGACCGCCCACCTGCCGTGGGGCTGCCGGGTGGGCCGTGACATCCCCGCCGCCGTCCGGCGCGCCGGCTTCCACCTCACCGACCTCGAGAGGTTCACCATGCCGACCCCCGTCCCCGTCCTCCGCTCCTGGGTGAGCGGCGTCGCCGTGAAGGGTGTGGCATGACCGGGCCGCTGGCCCTGGTGGGGGGCGGCGAGTGGTCGGAGGGCTGCTCGTTCGACGCCGAGCTCCTCGCCGCGTCGGGTGGCACCGAGGTCGTCGTGCTGCCCACGGCCGCCGCCTTCGAGAACCCGAACCGCTACGTCGAGCGGGCCACGGCCTGGTTCGAGGGCCTCGGTGCGACCGTGCGGTCGGTGCCGGTCCTCCAGCGGACCGACGCCATGGACCCGGCCAACGCCGAGGCCGTCGGCGCCGCCCGCTTCCTCTACCTGGCCGGCGACTCGCCGATGCACCTGCGGTCGGTGCTGAAGGACACGCCGGTCTGGCACGCCCTCGTGCGGGCCTGGGAGGGCGGGGCCGTGCTGGTGGGCTCGGGCGGCGCCGGCAGCGGCCTGCTCGATCCGATGTTCGACCCGCGCGGCGGTGCCTTCACCGTCGGGCTGGGCCTGGTCAAGAACCTGGCCCTCCTGCCCGACGCCGAGGACGACGTCGCCGAGCACCACCGCCGCACCCTCGAGCTGGCCGAGCCGAACCTGGTGCTGGCAACGGTGCAGCGGTGCACGGCGCTGATCAACGAGGGCGGCTCCTGGCGGGCGGCCGGGGCCGGCCGGGTGCGCGTGTTCGTGAGCGACGAGGAGAAGGGCCTCGACGCCCTGCCCTAGCGGTAGATCCCCTTCCGTTCGTCAGGGTGGCTGCGGGCATCGCCCCGTCAAGGACAAAGACGCAACCAAGGGGGGACGGCTGCGTGCCTCACGTCGGTGCGCCCCGCGAATCCGGTTCTGGGGCCCAAACCGTGCGGAATCCGCACCGTTCGGGCCCGAGAACGGCAAACGGCCCCGCGGCGGGCCGGCGGCACCGGGTCGCCCCGTTGGTTGCGTCCTTGCCCTTCGGGGATCAACACCTGGCGACCGGAGCTACTTCTCGGTGATCGTGACCTTGGTGATGCCGATGGGCTTCGACGGCGGACCGTCCGACACGCCGAGGGCCATGATCTTGTCGACGGTGTCCATGCCGTCGGTGACCTGGCCGAAGAGCGGGTAGTCGCCGGGGAGCGTCGTGCAGTCCGCGTCGCACACGAACCACTGGCTGCCGCCGGTGTCCGGGCCGTGGTTGGCCATGGCCAGCGAGCCCTTCTGGTACGGGGCCTTGGGCAGCTCGTCGGGGATCTCGTAGCCGGGACCGCCCGTGCCCTGGGGCTCGCCGAACCGGTCGCCGGCCTGGGCCACGAAGCCGGGGACGACCCGGTGGAAGTCGTCGCCGTCGAACCAGCCCCACCGGGCCAGCACCACGAAGTTGTTGACCGTGCCCGGTGCCGTGTCCTCGGCCAGGTCGACCGTGAAGGTGCCCTCGGTCGTCGCGATCACGGCGCCGTAGTCCTTGCCGTCCTCGATGCACCTCTTGGGCGCGGCGTCGAACGACTTGGGCGTCTCGGCCGGCGGGGTGGCGGGCGGGCAGTCCGCCGTGCCGTACTCGAAGGCGGCACCGGCGGCCGCCGTGGTGCTGGTGCTCTCGCCGGCCGAGGAGGATCCCTTGTCGTCGCTGCCGCCGCAGGCCACGCCCAGCAGGGCGACGGCGGCGAGCACGAGGACAAGCCGTCGCGTCACTTGATCGCGTAGACGTCGATGATGAAGACGAGGTCGCCGTGGGGGCGCCCGTCGCCGGTGTCCTCGGCCCCGTAGGCGTCGGCCGCCGGGATGGTGAGCTGGCGCCGGCCGCCGACCTTCATGCCGGGGATGCCCTCGTCCCAGCCCTTGATGACGGCGCCTTCGCCGATCGCGGTCTCGAACGTGGAGCCGCTGTCCCAGGAGGACTGGAACTTCTTGCCGTCCTTGTAGGTGGCGCCGTAGTAGTGGGCCACGATCGTGTCGCCCTTCTTCACGACCGCGCCGTCGCCGACCTTGAGGTCCTTGATCTCGAGCTTCGTCACCGGGGCGTCGCCGCCGGGCGCCGGGGCATCGGGCGGGGCCGACGTCGGCGTGGTGCTGGCCTCGGTCGTCGTCGTCGTGGAGTCGGTCGACTTGGCCGACGACCCCTTCTTGTCGTCGCCGCCGGTGAGGGACAGCAGGCCCATCACGCCGAAGATGACGACCACGAGGACGGCCATGACGATGCGCCGCTTCTTCCGCTGCTGCTTGCGGGCGGCGAGCAGGGCCGCCTCCTTGCGGGCCTGCTGGCCCTCCTTCTGGCGCTGACGCTTCTCCGTGGGCACGGGGGCGAACCCTAGTGCCGCACCCCCGTCAACCTTCCGTCACGGAGCGGAGGGATCCACGTCCTCGGCGTCGAACTACTGGCCATGCCTGCCATCGATGGTGCCGAGGACCAGGGGACGACGCCCACCGAGTCGGCGCTGCCCTTCTCCCGTGAGGTCGGCGTCCGGCTCCGGGCCGTCCGCCGCCAGCGTCGCCTCTCGCTCGACGACGTCGAGCGCTCCTCCGGCGGCCGCTGGAGCGCGTCGGCGATCGGGGCCTACGAGCGGGGCTTCCGCAACCTGAGCCTGCCCCGCCTCCAGGAGCTGGCGTCGTTCTACGACGTGCCGATGTCGATGCTCCTCGGTGAGGTCGACCTCCGGGACGGCGACGGCGATCGGAGCGGCCCCGGCAAGATCGTGCTCGACCTGGTGGCGCTCGAGGAGCGGGACGACGCCGCGCCGATCCTCCGCTACGCCAAGTCGATCGTGCTCGACCGGGGCGACTGGAACGGGCGGGTGCTCTCGGTCCGCCGCGACGACGTGCGGGCCCTGTCGTCGATGCTCCACACCAGCGAGACCGACCTGGTCGAGAAGCTGGGGGAGTGGGGTGCGCTGGTGGCGAGCACCGGGCCGCTCGACCCGGCGGAGATCGCCGTCTCCTAGCCCTTTTCGGGCGCAGAGGGGTCGCTGGTAGCGTCACCCCGCTATGTCGCTCGTCGTCCAGAAGTTCGGCGGCACGTCCGTGGCCGACCCCGAGCGGCTGCGCGCCGTCGCCGACCACGTCGCCCGGACCATCCGCCGGGGCGACCAGGTCGTGGTCGTGGTCTCGGCCATGGGCAAGGAGACCGACGAGCTGATCCGCCTGGCCGAGGCGACCTCGAGCACGCTGCCGGGCCGTGAGATGGACATGCTCCTCTCCGCCGGCGAGCGCAAGGCCATGGCCCTGCTGTGCATGGCGCTGCACGACCTCGGCGTGCCGGCCGACAGCTTCACCGGCAGCCAGGCCGGGATCATCACCGACACGTTCCACACCCGGGCCCGCATCCTCGAGGTGAAGGGCGACCGGCTCCGCGAGTGCCTTGCGGCCGGCAAGGTGCCGGTCGTCGCCGGCTTCCAGGGCGTGTCGACCGACAAGGACATCACCACGCTGGGCCGGGGCGGCTCCGACACCACGGCCGTGGCCCTGGCCGCCGCCCTCGGCGCCGACGCGTGCGAGAAGTACAGCGACGTGCCGGGCGTGTTCACCGCCGACCCCCGGGTCGTCGCCGACGCCAAGCGCCTGGCCTCGGTCAGCTTCGAGGAGATGCTCGAGATCGCCGCCACGGGCAGCGGCGTGGTGGCCTTCCGGGCCGTCGAGTTCGCCCGCAACCACGGCGTGCCCATCCACGTCCGGTCCAGCTTCAGCTGGGAGCCGGGCACGTGGGTCCGCGACGAGGAGGAGTCAGTGGAGCAGCCGATCATCTCGGCCGTCACGCACGACACGTCGGAGGCGAAGGTCACCGTGACCCGAGTCCCCGACAAGCCGGGCATCGCGGCGCGCCTGTTCCGGTCGCTGGCCGACGAGAACGTGAACCTGGACATGATCGTCCAGAACGTCTCCCAGGACGGCACGACCGACATCTCCTTCACCGTGCCCAAGAGCGACCTCACCGCGGCCGTGGCCGTGTGCCAGTCGCACGCCGACGAGATCGAAGCCGCCGGCGTGCTCACCGACGACGGCATCGCCAAGGTGTCGCTGGTCGGGGCCGGCATGAAGACCCACCCCGGCGTCAGCGCCGACATGTTCGAGACGCTGGCGAACCACGGCATCAACATCGAGATGATCTCGACCTCGCCGATCCGCATCACCTGCGTGGTGCGGGCCACCCAGGTCGAGGAGGCCGTGCAGGCCCTGCACGCCGCCTTCCACCTCGGCGACTAGCTCCTTTATTCGAATCGGCTCGATCGGGGGCCGCCGGTAGCCTGGTGGCCATGTCCTTCGACGTCGCCATCGTCGGCGCGAGCGGCCTCGTGGGCGGCGTGATGCGGTCGGTCCTGGCCGAGCGCCAGTTCCCCGTGGGCCGCCTCCGCCTGCTCGCCTCGGCCCGCTCCGCCGGTCGCACCCTGGACTGGCAGGGCACCGAGATCGAGATCGAGGACGTCGAGACGGCCGACCTGTCCGGCATCCGGCTCGCCCTGTTCTCGGCTGGGGCCACGGCCAGCCGGGCCCACGCCGAGCGCTTCGCCGCCGCCGGGGCCATCGTGGTCGACAACTCGTCGGCCTGGCGCAACGACCCCGACGTGCCGCTGGTGGTGCCCGAGGTCAACGCCGCCGCCCTCGACCGCATCCCGAAGGGGATCGTCGCCAACCCGAACTGCACGACGATGGTCTTCATGCCGGTGCTCAAGCCGCTGCACGACGAGGCCACGCTGACCCGCCTCATCGTCAGCAGCTACCAGGCGGTGTCGGGCGGCGGCCTGGCCGGCATCACCGAGCTCGAGGAGCAGGTCCAGAAGGTCGGCCCCGAGTCGGCCGCCCTCGCCTACCGGGGCGACGCCCTCGACTTCCCGCCGCCCGCGAAGTTCGCCAAGCCGATCGCGTTCAACGTGCTGCCCTTCGCCGGGAACCTCGTCGGCGACGACAACGAGACCGACGAGGAGGTCAAGCTCCGCAACGAGAGCCGCAAGATCCTCGACATCCCCGACCTGCCCGTCTCCGGGCTGTGCGTCCGGGTGCCGGTGTACACCGGCCACTCGCTGTCGATCAACGCCGAGTTCGCCCGGCCCATGACCCCGGAACGGGCCCGCGAGCTGCTGGCCGACGCGCCGGGCGTCGTCCTCACCGACATCCCCACGCCGCTCGACGCGGCCGGGCAGGACCCGTCCTACGTCGGCCGCATCCGCCGTGACGAGGGCGTGCCCCACGGCCTGGCGATGTTCGTGTCGGGCGACAACATCCGCAAGGGCGCCGCCCTCAACGCCGTGCAGATCGCCGAGGCCCTGGTCGAACGGGGCGTCGTCTCCTAGCAGCTGCAGGGGGTGGTCCCGCAGCGCGGGCAGCCCCGGGCGTAGCGGGCGGCCGCGTCCTCCAGCGAGAGGCCGAGCTGCTCGGTGATCGAAGCCAGCCAGGCCAGCACGTCGCCGACCTCGTGGAGCCGGGCGGCGTCATCGCCCTTGCGCACGGCCTGGGCCAGCTCACCCACCTCCTCGACCAGCCACGCCACCGAGGCCGGGAGCCCCCGGGCGGCGTCGCGCTCGCCGTAGGTGTCGGCCATCAGCCGCTGGAAGTCGCCCAGGTCCATCGCCACAACCCTCTCACGTGAGGACCCCGGTCCGGTTCGTCGTACCGAACCCACGTGAGGCACGATTGAAGGGCGTGCTTCAGGGGCACAACGGCGCACGGCCACGGCGGGTCAACAGTCCGATCCCGGACGGACCACAGGAGCGCGACCCCCCCTTGACCGAGCACCGCTACCTCGGCGTCGAGTCGACGCCCCGGCGCATGGTCGCCATCTGCTCCTGCGGTTGGCGCTCCGAGCCCTACTCCTCGGCCGGCATGGCCGGCAGCGCGTGGGATCGCCACTCGGAGGAGGAGGCGCCGAGCTGAGCGAGCTACCGTCGCCCGGCGCGGACGAAGGGGAGCGATCGTGGCACGGCACTTCAACCTGGCGGACCTGTACGAGCTGGTGGCGGCCGAGGTGCCCGACCGGCTGGCCCTCGTCGCCGGCGACACCCGGCTGACCTACGCCGAGCTCGACGCCCGCACCAACCGGCTGGCCCGGCACTTCCTCGCCCAGGGCCTCCAGCCCGGGGCCAAGGTCGCGATCTTCTCGTGGAACCGGGCCGAGTGGGTCGAGGCCTTCATCGCCGCCTTCAAGGCGCGGCTCAGCCCGATCAACGTCAACTACCGCTACATCGCCCACGAGCTGCGCTACCTCTTCGACAACGCCGACATCGAGTCGCTGGTGTTCGAGCGGTCGTTCGCCCCGACGGTGGCCGAGATCCTGCCCGACCTGCCCAAGATCACCGACCTCCTGGTGCTCGAGGACGGCAGCGGCGAGGACGCCGGGAACGCCACGTCCTTCGAGGAGGCCCTGGCCGCCCAGTCACCCGAGCCGCTCGACATCGAGCGGTCGTCCGACGACCTGTACTTCCTCTACACCGGCGGCACCACGGGGATGCCCAAGGGCGTGATGTGGCGGGGCGAGGACATCTTCTTCGCCGCCCTCAGCGGCTTCAACCCGACCCCGCTCGACCGGCCCGAGGACATCAAGGCCCGGCTGCTGCCCGACGGCTTCGACGTCCGCTCCCTGATCGCGGCGCCGATCATGCACGGCGCGGCGCAGTGGGGGCTGCTCAACGTCCTCTACATCGGCGGCACGTCCGTCCTCTACACCGGCCGCGGCTTCGACCCGGTCGAGGTCTGGAAGCTGGCCGAGCGCGAGGGCGCCATGGGCGTGTCGCTGGTCGGCGACGCCATGGCCCGCCCGCTGGCCGACGCCCTCGCCGAGGCCAAGGGCTCGATCGACGTGTCGTCGGTGAAGTCGATCGGCTCCGGCGGTGCGGTGTTCTCGACGGCCATCAAGGAGCAGCTCCAGGAGCTGATCCCGGGCGTGAACGTCGCCGACTCCTACGGCGCGTCGGAGACCGGCGCCAGCGGCACCAGCTCGAGCGGCGACGACGCCCGCCGGTTCACCGTGTCGTCCGAGACCCAGGTGCTGGGCGACGACCTGCTGCCCGTCGAGCCCGGCTCCGGCATCATCGGGCGGGTGGCCCGCACCGGCCACATCCCGCAGGGCTACTACAAGGACGAGGCCAAGACGGCGGCCACGTTCGTCGTCGACCCGAACGGCGTGCGGTGGGTCGTGCCCGGCGACTTCGGCATGGTCGAGGCCGACGGCACGATCCAGCTGCTGGGCCGGGGCTCGCAGTGCATCAACAGCGGCGGCGAGAAGATCTACCCGGAGGAGGTCGAGGACGCCCTGAAGGGCCACCCCGACGTCTTCGACGCCTTGGTGGTCGGCATCCCCGACGACCGGTTCGGCGAGCGGGTGGCTGCGGTCGTGGCCAACCGACCGGGGACCTCCCCCACGCTGGCGGACCTGGCCGACCACTGCCGCCAGACCATCGCCGGCTACAAGCTCCCTCGCCAGCTCACGCTCGTCGACGCCGTGAAGCGCACGCCGGCCGGCAAGGCGAACTACGCGTGGGCCAAGGAGACGGCGCTCGCCGACCAGGCATGATCCGGCCGGCCACCGCCGCCGACCTGCCGGCGGTGGTCGCCCTCTGGGAGCTGGCCGGTGGGCCGACCCGGACGCCCCCGTCGATGGAGAACGCCGAGCGGCTCTTCGCCCGTGACCCCGACGCGCTGCTGGTGGCCGACGTCGACGGGGCGGTCGTCGGCTCGCTGATCGTGGGCTGGGACGGCTGGCGCTGCCACCTCTACCGGCTGGCCACCCACCCCGACCACCGGCGCCGGGGCCTCGCCGCCGAGCTGGTGGCCACGGCCGTGCTGCGGGCCCGGGCCCTCGGCGCCGGCCGCATCGACGCCATGGTGAACGACGCCAACGACGGCGCCCGGGCCTTCTGGGCCGCCGCCGGGTTCGCCCTCGAGGACCACGACTCCCGCTGGTCCCGCCTCACCTGAGGTTCAGCCTCGGGCCGCCGCCTTGGCCAGCCGGCGGCTGAAGTCGGTGATGAGGAACCGGAGGAAGCCGGCCCAGAACCAGCCGTCGGCCGGCCGGGCGTCGAACGACGACTCCCATCGGAGGTCGGTGCCGCCGTCGGGCGCGACCGCCAGGGTCACGTCGCTGCGGTAGCCGGTGATGGGCAGGCCCTTCAGCATCGTGTAGCCGAGGTGGTGCGGGGGCTCGAAGGCCACGACCTCCTCCCGACTCGCGTACATCGGGAAGCCGAACCGGCGGACGGCACCCACGCCGTCCGGTGCCGGGTCGCCCTCGCGCTCCAGCTCCGCCACCGTGAAGCTGCCCCAGTCCTTCCACGTGCGGGCCTGCGACAGCAGCGCCCACACCTGCTCGACCGCGGCGGTCGAGTGCCGGGTCGCCACCACGGTCCGTCGGGTCACGTCAGCTCGAAGGTGAGGTGGGTCGCCACCATGCCGAGCAGAGCTGGGGCACACCTCGATGGGTGGGCGCTTCGGTCACGCCCGGATCCTGCCACGTCCGGCCTCTCGACCCCCGTGGGTGCCAGCGCGGACCTGGCCGAGGGCTGGGTGACGTCGCGCTCGAGATCGAAGCCCCTGGATCAGGAGCTGATGACCACCGGCGTGCCCAGCGGCAGGAGCGTGGCGAGGTACTCGATGTCGTCGTTGCGCATCCGGATGCACCCGTGGCTCACCTGGTGACCGAGCGCGTGGTCGGGGTCGTTGGTGCCGTGGATGCCGAGCACTCCGCCGCCGGGCCAGTCGACCAGGACGTTCGAGAACCCGCTCAGCCCGAACACGTAGTGCCCGTACACGGTGTCCTGGTCCGGGGGCCGGAGCAGCTCCTTGATGTAGTACGTGCCGCCCGGGGTCGGCGTCTGGTCGGTGCCCACGCCGATCGCGATCGAGCGCAGGAGCTCCTCCCCCCGGAACACCTCCAGGCGGAACGCCTTCTGGTCCACGACGAGTCGGTACGGCAGACCGACGAGGTGCACCTGCGTCGAGCGGACCCAGCCGCTGCTCCCGTTGGGTCGGATCGGGAGCAGGACCTGGAACCACCGTTCCCCGCCGAGCGCTCGCTCGGCCCGGACGAGGAGCGTCTGCGGCGCGCCGTTCTCGTTGCGGTCGGCCAAGGTGAGGAACGGGGCATCGGCGGACGCCGGTTCGGCGAACACCTGGGCCTCGGCGTCGACCACGGCGGCGTAGGCGGGGTGCTCGGCGGCCGGGGCCGACGCTGCGGTCGTCGTCGACGAGTGCTTCGTGGCGCTGGTCGTGGCGCGCCCCGCCGGTGACGCCGAGGAACAGGCGACGCCGGCGAGCAGGAGCGCGGCGCCGAGCAGGCTGCGCCCGGCGACGCGGGCGCTGGTCACCCGGTGGTGGTGGGGGCCACGCTGAGGGCCGTCGCCGCGGTGCCGGCCGCGACGCCCGCACCGCTCGGGACGCTCCCGGCGACGGCACTGGCGCCCAGCACCGCGCCTCGGGGCCCGCTCGACGACCCGGCGCCCGACGCCTCGAGCTCGGACTCGCTGCTGGCGGCGCCGCTGCTGGACGAACCGGTGGCACTGACCTTCCCGTCGCTTCCGGTCGAGCTGCTCGCGCACGGCTTGATCCAGACCATCTTGTGCTTGCCGTCCGCGCCCTGGGAGCCGGTGACGTGGACGTCGATGCGAGCGTGGAAGCCCTGCTTCTTCGGCGTCACCCCTTGGAACGCCTCGGCGACCTGCGCCCCGGAGATCGGGACGTTCTTGTCGAACTGGTTGCCGCTGGTGCGGGAGTCGACGTGCCACGAGGTCTGCAGGGTGAGCGGCGTGCCGCCGGCGGTCGGCTTCCAGGGGGTGAGCGTGATCGACGCCGACTGGGTGCCGGTGTCGTAGCCGAAGAAGCTCACGCTGAGCCCGCAGGTCTGGTGCGGCCGGTTCCGGTTGCCGCCCTGCATCACGAAGTCGTCGATCTTGATGTGGCCGTTGTTGCCGGCGGGCGCCTGCCCGCCAGTCGTGCCCGCGCCCTTGGCCTTCTCCTTCTTCGCCGCCGTCGTCGGCGAGGTGGCTGCTGCCTTCTTCTTCGCCGGGGCGGCGCTCGTCGTCGGCGTGGAAGCGTCGTGCTTGTCGGCCGAGGCCGGTGCGGCCTTCTTGTCCCCGGTGGCCTTGTCCCCGGTGGCGCTGGCCGTGCCGGTGAGACCGACGAGGGTCAGGGCGAGACCGAGGGAGACCCCGGTGGCGAGCCGTGCCGAGGTGGTGAGGCGCGTGCGTAGAGACATCTCTGCCAAGACTTCCCGCGCCGAGAAGACGGACCGCCAGCGGCGGGTTGGTCCTGCGCAGGGTGAACTATGCGCAATCTGTGGCGAAGCAACCCTGTTTCACCCCGATCGTGGGCGAATGGCCGGAACGGGTGATGTCCGGCCCCATGTGGCACCGGTCCCCCGCGAGCGGTCGCCGTGGCCTCGCTAGCGTTCGGACATGCCCGACGACATCCCGGCGCCCGAGCCTCAGGAGATCGACAGCCAGAAGTGGCTGGAGTGGAAGGACCTGATGGATCGGGCGATCCTCCGGCCCCACCCGCTCAAGGAGTTCGGTCGCGAGTACCGCTGCGACAACTGCCTCTTCTACCTCGACTCCGACGCCGACCTCACCTACTGCTGGCACCCGAACCTGCGGATCTTGGTGGGCGGCGACTGGTGGTGCCAGTGGTGGGAGGAGATCCCCGCCGCGGAGTGACCGC
>JAODBP010000297.1 GCA_025464025.1 Actinomycetes bacterium
TCGGGTAGCAGATCGACGCCTCCATGTGGTTGGCGTCCATGTCCTCGAGCCGCTCCTTCTGCTTCCAGCAGCCGGGGCGGATGTCGTCGAAGGTGACGGGTTCGGCGTCGAGGTTCTCGAAGCCGACGGCGGCCGAGAGCTTGGGGAACGGGTAGATCAGGTCGTCGTAGATCCACCAGTCGCCCCAATCACCCTCGGGCGCGCCCTTCTCGAACGAGAACGCGCCGCCCTGGATGTGGAACACGCCACGGTCGCGCTCGACCCGCGGGGCGCGATCCTGGTACTTGGCCGGCAGGCGACTCGTCCAGAGATCCGGCGGCTCGACGACGTGGTCGTCGACGCTGATGATCTTCGGGATCCTCGACATGTGCCCCCAACCTTCCTGACGTTGTGTCAGCGATCCTACGGCACGGCGATGAGCCGGCCCGAGCCGTGCTCGCCCTTGTCGAGCCGCTCGTAGGCCTCGGGCGCCTCGTCCAGGGTGATGTGCTGGGCCGACACGTGCAGCTTCCCGGCCGCGGTGAGCTGCACGAGCTGGGCCAGCTCCCACGCCTCGCCCGAGTAGGTGGAGGTGAGGGTGCACTCCCACGGCGTGTAGATGAGGCCGAAGGGGATCGACCCGAGGGCCGCGCCCACGCACACGAGCTTCCCCTGGCGGGCGGCCGAGGCGGCGCCGAGGGCGAGGGTGGCGTCGGCGCCGACGAGGTCGAGCACCAGCGATGACCCGTCGTGGTTGCCCTTCTGGGCCGACAGCGACTTGATCTGGGCCGCGGCGTCGTCCTCGGGGTCGAGGGCGAGGTCGGCGCCGAGGTCCAGGGCGAACTGGCGGCGACCCGGGTCCTTCTCGACGGCGACGATCGTGACGGGCGAGACGGCCCGCAGGATCTGGATGGCCAGGTGGCCGAGGCCGCCGATGCCGATCACGGTGGCGACGCTGCCCACCTCGAGCCACGGCATCGAGGTGCGGATGGCGTGGTACGGGGTGAGGCCGGCGTCGTCGAGCGGGCCAGCGTCGACCGGGTCGACGCCCTCCGGCAGGGCGACCATGGCCCGGGCCGGGGCGACGATGTACTCGGCCAGGCCGCCGTCGAAGCCGAGCCCGGCCCCGCCGGCCGGCTTGATCACCGGGCAGTAGCGCTCGTTGCCGGTCATGCACGTTGGGCACTGGCCGCAGCCGTACTCGGCGTGGACGATCACCGGCTGCCCGACGCTGACCGAGCGCACGCCCTCGCCCACCGCCTCGACCCAGCCGGCCGTCTCGTGGCCGATGGTGAAGCTCTTGCCGCCGCCGTAGACGGTGGCGCCGCTGTGCATGATCATGCAGTCGGAGTGGCACAGGCCGGCCCCTGCCACCTTGACCAGCACCTGGCCCGGGCCGGCCGTCGGGACCTCGACGTCGTGGACGACGAGCCCGCCTTCGACACGGCACTGCACGGCTTTCATGGTCTTCCTTCCCCGGGCACGTCGGCCTCGAAGGTCAGCACCCGGCCGGTGGGCTCCGGCGTGCGGGTGGGCTTGTGGTGCTGGCCGCCGACGCAGACGAAGAGCGTCCGCCGGTCGGGGCCACCGAGGACGCACGCGAGTGGCGAGCCGTCGGGCACCGGGATGATCGTGTCGACCTCGCCGTCGCCGAGGTGGAGGACGCGGTGGCCGAGGGGGTCGGCGGTCCAGATGCCGCCCTCGGCGTCGAGGCAGAGGCCGTCGGGCGTGACGTGGGCCGCGCCGTCGGCCACGGGCAGGGCGATCGTGCGTCGGTCGCGCAGCCCGGCCCCGTCGATGGTGAACGAGCTGATGCGCCCGGCACCGGGCTCGGCCACCACGAGGTCGGTGTCCCGCACGGCGATCCCGTTGGGCACGGCCATGCCCTCGGCCACGACGGTGGCGTCGCCGTCGGCCGAGACCCGGACGAGCACCGTGTCGGCGTAGCTCCCGCCGCCCCACATGTCCCAGCCGAACTGGGTCACCCAGGCCGTGCCGTCCTCGTCGACGACCATGTCGTTGAGCTGGAACGGGGAGAGGTCGCGCAGGTCGGCGTGCACGTCGCGGTGCTCGCCGTCGAACCGCCAGACGATGCGGCTCTCCATCCCGGCGACGAGCAGCCGACCGTCGGGCAGCCAGCCCAGCCCGCCCGGGTCGTCGTCCTCCGGGAACGTGCGCTCGACGTGGCGGGTCCCGTCGGCGTCGAAGCGCAGCACCTGGTGGGCCCACATGTCCGACAGCCACAGCGCGCCGTCGTGCCAGCGCGGGCACTCGGGCAGGTGGAGCTCGCCGGCGAACAACATGCTTCGGCAACGTAGTTGTACGTTCGCCGGCCATGTCTCTGCTTCGCTTCGACGAGAAGGTCGTGATCGTCACCGGCGCCGGCCGCAACCTGGGGCGCGAGTACGCCCTGCTGCTGGCCAGCCGCGGTGCCCGCGTGGTGGTGAACGACCTGGGCGTGGCGATCAGCGACACCGAGGACACCGGTGACGCGCCGGTGTCGGACCCGGCCGCCGACGTGGTGGCCGAGATCACCGCGGCGGGCGGCGAGGCGGTGCCGAACCGCGACTCGGTGGCCACCCCCGAGGGTGGGGAGGGCATCGTGCAGACCGCCCTCGACACGTGGGGGCGGGTCGACGTGGTGGTCAACAACGCCGGTCAGGTGCGCATGGGGCCGTTCGCCGACTTCCCGGAGGCCCACATCGACACCCTGTTCAACACCCAGCTCCGCGGCGCGCTGAACGTGAGCCGGCCGGCGTGGCGGGCGATGGCGGCCAACGGCGGCGGTCGGTTCGTGAACGTGTCGTCCGGCTCGGCCTGGGGGCTCGTCGGCGGCGCCGTCTACGGCACGGCGAAGATGGGCGTGATCGGCCTCACCCGATCGATGGCGGCCGAGGGTCGAGAGGCCGGCATCGCCGCCAACGTGATCACCCCGTTCGCCAAGACCCGCCCCGGCACCGGCATGGGCCCGTACCCGTGGAGCGAGACCCTCGGCGAGTGGCTGGCCCCCCGCAAGGTCGCCCCCGCCGTCGGGTGGCTGGCCCACGAGTCGTGCCCGGCCAACGGCGAGTGCTTCACCGTCGGCGGCGGGCACCTGGCCAAGGTCACCATCCAGGTCACCGAGGGCTACATCGACCGCGACCCCACCATCGAGTCGTACGCCGAGCACGTGGCCGAGATCCGGGACGGTTCGACCAGCGAGATCACCCCGATCAGCTCCCGCTCCTTCGTCCGGATGTTCGAGGGCTACCCGGGCTGAGGAGATCGCCCCGTCAAGGACAAGGACGGCAACCATGGGGGCGGCGCCGTGCCTCACGTCGGCGCGGCGTGCGGATCCGGTTCTGGGGCCCAAACCGTGCGGATTCCGCTCCGTTTGGGCCCGAGAACGGCCAACGGCCCCGCGGTACCCGGTCGCCCCGTTGGTTGCGTCCTTGGTTCTTCACCCCTGCCGCGAACCCCCGAGCTCGTGAAGGCCGGGAATCCTGCGGCGACATGTCGAGAACCCGATCACAGCCTCGTCATGGGGTGACGGCGTCGCAGGGCGTCGCACACGAGAGGATGACGAGATGCGCTTCATGCTGCTGCAGAGCTACGGCCACACCAACGCCTCGGGCTGCCCGCCCATGGACCAGTGGTCGCCGGAGGACATCCGGGCCCACATCGACTTCCAGCAGGTGCTCAACCAGGAGCTGCTCGACAGCGGCGAGCTGGTCGACGCCCAGGGGCTGGCCGGCCCCGACCAGGCCAAGTTCGTCCGCTGGGACGGGCAGGGCACGCCGGTGATCACCGACGGGCCGTTCCCGGAGACCAAGGAGCTGCTGGCCGGCTACCGCCTCATCGATGTCGAGTCCCTCGACCGGGCCATCGAGATCGCGGCCCGGGCGTCGGCGGCTCCGGCGTACGGCGGCCAGCCGATCCAGGACGACATCGAGGTGCGCCAGGTCATGGGCGCCCCCGAGGTCTGATGCCCCGGACGAGCACCGAGGACCTGCTGCGGCGGTGCGCCCCGCAGGCCCTCGGTGCGGTCGTCCGCCGCTACGGCGACTTCGCCGGGGCCGAGGACGCCATGCAGGAGGCGCTCCTGGTCGCGGCCAGCCACTGGCCCGACGAGGGCGTGCCCGACAACCCGGTGGGGTGGTTGGTGCGCACGGCGTCCCGACGGCTCGTCGACCAGTACCGCCAGGACGACGCCCGTCGCCGCCGGGAGGACCTGGCGGCGTCGTGGTCGCTCGCCCGGCCCGAGGAGCCGGTGGCGGCCACCGACGACACGCTCACGCTGATGTTCCTGTGCTGCCACCCGGCGCTGATGCCGGGGGCGGCGATCCCGCTGACGCTGCGGGCCGTCGGCGGCCTCACGACCCGGGAGATCGCCACGGCCTTCCTCGTCTCCGAGGCGACCATGGCCCAGCGCATCAGCCGGGCCAAGGCCAAGGTGGCGGCATCGGACGAGCCGTTCGAGCTGCCCGAGGACCTGGGGGAGCGGTTGCGACTCGTGCTCCACGTGCTCTACCTGCTGTTCAACGAGGGGTACGCGACGAGCGCCGGTCCCGACCTGGCCCGGGCCGACCTGTCGGGCGAGGCCATCCGCCTCGCCCGCATGGTCGCCGCGCCCCTCCCCGACGAGCCCGAGGTCGCCGGCCTGCTCGCCCTCATGCTCCTGACCCAGGCCCGCCGGGCGGCGCGCACCGACGAGCTCGGTGAGCTGGTGCCGCTGGCCGAGCAGGACCGGTCGCGCTGGGACCGCTCGATGATCGCCGAGGGGATGACCGTGCTGACCGCGGCCCTGCGCCAGGGCCGGGCGGGGGAGTACCAGCTCCAGGCGGCCGTCGCCGGGCTCCACGACGAGGCGCTCCGCTACGAGGACACCCGCTGGGGTGCCATCGTCCCGCTCTACGACCGGCTCGAGCGGCTGAGCGGCAACCCGATGGTCACGCTGAACAAGGCCGTCGCCGTGGCCATGGTCGACGGCCCGGCCGCCGGGCTCGCCCTCCTCGACGGCTTGGAGGACCGGCTCGGCGACCACCACCGGCTCCACTCGGCCCGAGCCCACCTCCACGAGCTCGCCGGCGACCGCGAGGCCGCCCGGGCCGGCTTCGTCGTCGCCGCCGCCGGCACCGACAACCTCCGCGAGCGCAACTACCTCACGCTCAAGGCCGCCCGCCTCACCCCCGGCAGCTAGTCGCGCCAGGGGCCGATCGGGCGGCCGTCGGCCGGGCGGTCGAAGGTGCCCTGCTTGAACTGGTCGGTCGGGAACGGCATGGGCACGACCGGGTCGTGGAGCTGGCCGGCGTCGTGGACGACGACCCGCTCGAGGATCCGCCACTCGTCGCCGCGCTTCTCGAAGCGGTCGAGGTAGCGGCCGAACCACTGGTACATCGCGGGCTGCTCGGTGTCGAAGAGGTGGGCGACGCAGTACGTCTCGCCCCGGGCGTGCACCCCGTCGTCGTCGAGCTCGACGAGGTGGTTCAGGAGCGTGTGGATGCTGGGCGACCAGCGCGAGTGCGACGCCATGGCCGTGGCGATGTAGTCCGTGGCGGACCCGGCGCCGGAGGGCCCGTGGTCGTCGGTCGCGTCGGGCCAGTAGGCGGTGGCCATGTGCTCGGGGTCGAGCCGGTCGAGTCCGTGGGCGTACCGCATGACGGCGTCACGGATGCACTGGAGGTCCGAGAGCTGCTCGGGCGTGTAGGCCATGAGCGCTCAGTAGCACGTCAGGCGGGGAGGAAGCCGTGGGCCTCGAGGGCGGCCTGGCCCTTGGCGCCGAGCACCGCCTGCACGAAGGCCCGGGCCGCCGCCTTGTGCGGCGCCGCCTTCACCACGGCGATGGGGTAGGCGGCGATCACGTTCTGGGCCTTCGGGATCTCGACGCCGACGGCCTTCGACCCGGCGGCCTGGGCGTCGCTGGCGTAGACGATGCCGGCATCGGCGTCGCCGATGGTGACCCGGGTCAGCACCGCCTTCACGTCGACCTCGAGGGAGACCGGCTTCAGCGACACCCCGGCCTTCGTGAGCACCTGCTGGGCGTAGCCACCGACCGGCACCGTCGGGTCGGCCAGCACCACGGCCACGCCCGGCTTCGCCAGGTCGGCCAGCGAGTGGATGCCCTTGGGGTTCCCCGGCTTGGTCACGATCTCGAGCGTGTTGCGGGCGAACACCCGGGGGGTCTCGACCAGGCCGGCGTCGACCAGCTTCTGCATGTTCTTCTCGTCGGCCGAGGCGAACACGTCGGCCGGGGCGCCCTGCTGGACCTGGGTCACCAGGGCGGACGAGCCGGCGAAGGTGAACGTGGCGCCGCCGAGCTCCTCGAACGCCTCGGTCAGCGACGCCGCCGCCAGCACCGTGGGCTTCGCCTTCGGGGCGGCCGAGGTGGCGGTGCCCTCGTCGTCGCTGCCGCAGCCGGCGAGCAGGAGGAGCGGCACGAGCAGGACGGGGAGCCAACGGCGCATGCCCGACAAGTTAGCCACGTCGGCTAGTCACATCGTGACTACTCAGATGCCGTCGAGGAACCGGGTGACGGCCTCGGCCGACTCCACCCGCCACTTGGCCAGCACGGCGTCGAAGCCCTCGGCCCCCTCGAGCTGCTCCCGCAACCCGGTCACCGTCGGCCCCAGCACCTCGCGCTGCTTGGCCAGCAGCGACTTCGGCGACTTCCGCGCCCGCTCGAGGAGCGCCAGCTTGAGCAGCAGCTCGGTGCGCACGTCGCGCACGTGGGCCACCGGCTCACCCAGCCACTTGGTGACCGACCGACGGCCCACCGGCGTGATCTGGAGCAGTCGCCGCTGCGGGCCCCGGTCGCCCTCCTCGGTGCCGGCGCCCGCCAACAGGCCGGCCCGGGCCAGCGAATCGATGGCCCGGTAGACGAGCGGGCGCTTCACGGTCCAGATCCGACCGAGGTCGCCGCGCTCGTCGAGCTCCCGCGCGATGTCGAACCCGTGGGTCGTCCCCTCGGCCGCCACGGCCAGCACGACCCACTCGGTCAGGTTGAGCGAACGGCCTCCGGCGCGCATGACGGCACCGTACGCGCGACAGTGACGGGCCAGTCACGTTCCAGGGGGAGCAGCAGGTGTCGAAGCAGGATCACGTCCATCGGTGGGAGGTGCCCGCCCACCACGCCGCGGTGGTCGGCCCGGGGAGCCCGCTGGAGCTCGTCGAGGAGGACGTCCTCGGCGTCCCGACCACGATCTTCAAGCACCGGCCCCCGCACCTGCGGTCCGTGTTGGCATCGGCCGTGGAGCGCTTCGGCGACCAGGACTACCTGGTGTTTCCCGACCAGCGGCTGACGTACCGCGACGTCGCCGCGTCCGCCGCCCGCATCGCGAGGTTCCTGGCGGACGAGCACGGCGTGGGTCACGGCGACCGGGTCGGCTTCGCCGCCGCCAACGTCAAGGCCTACCCGGTGGCGTGGTGGTCGACGGTCGTGCTCGGTGCCGTGGTGTCCGGCTTCAACGGCTGGTGGACGCCCACCGAGCTCCAGCACGGCGTCGAGCTCACCCAGCCCAAGGTGATCCTCGGTGACGACCGCCGGCTCGACCTGCTCCGCGAGGCCGGCATCCCGGCCGACGTGCCCCTCGTCGACCTGGCCGACCTGGACGCGCTCGTGGGTCCGCCCCGCGACGACGACCCGGCCCTGCCCGACACCCCGATCGCCGAGGACGATCCGGTCCTCATCCTCTTCACCAGCGGCACCACGGGTCGGGCCAAGGGCGCCACGCTCTCGCACCGCATCCTCGTGCACGCCCCGATGGCGCAGATGCTCCAAGGCGCCACGGCCCTGCCGCCGGGCGCGCCGCCTCCGCCGGCCCGTGGCCCGTCCGCGTCGCTGCTCGTGACGCCCCTGTTCCACGTCTCCGGCGGCGTGCCGCTCGTGTCGGCGCCGGTGTTCGGCAACTACATCGTGTTCCCGCCGCTCGGCGCGTGGAACGAGGAGACCCACTTCCGGCTCACCCAGGAGCACGGGATCAGCGCGTGGAGCGGTGTGCCGACCCAGTTCTGGCGCCTGCTCGAGCACCCCGACTTCGACACGTACGACACCTCGAGCGTGGTCCAGATCGGCGGCGGCGGCGCCGTGTTCGCCCCCGAGCTGTTCAAGCTCATGAAGCAGCGGCTGCCCCAGGCGCGCCTCGGCTGCGGCTACGGGATGAGCGAGACGTTCGGCTCCGGCACCCGCCTCGGTGGCGTCACGCTCGACACCCACCCCGCCTCGGTCGGGCTGGTCGAGCCGTTGTGCGAGATCGAGATCCGCGGCGAGGACGACCAGCCGGTGGCCGACGGCGAGGTCGGCGAGATCTGCATCCGGGGCCCGGTCGTCTTCCTCGGCTACTGGGACAACCCCGAGGCCAACGCCAAGGCCCTCGACGAGCGCCGCTGGTACCGCACCGGGGACTTCGGCCGGTGGCACGACGGCGTGCTCCAGCTGGAGAGCCGCATGCGCGACATGATCATCCGGGGCGGCGAGAACATCTACCCGATCGAGATCGAGAACCGCCTCGTCGAGCACGCCGAGATCGGCGATGCCTGCGTGGTCGGCGTCGACCACCACCAGCTCGGCCAGGAGGTCGCGGCCGTCCTCGTCCTCCACGAGGGCTCGAAGCTGACCCCCGAGCAGGTGCAGGCGTGGGTGGGCGATGCCCTGGCCAAGTACAAGGTGCCGACCTACGTGCTCTTCCGCGACGCCCTGCCGTACAACGCCACCGGCAAGGTGATCAAGCACGAGGTGGAGCAGGACGTGAAGGCGACCCTGGCGTGAGCGACACCACGACGCAGCCCTACGTCAACCTGCTCGACCCCGAGTTCTACGTCGACCCGTACCCGGCCTACCGGTGGCTCCGCGACACCTCGCCCGTGCACTGGGACCCGGTGCAGCGCATCTGGGGCGTCTCCCGCCACGCCGACGTGCTGGCGGTGGAGAAGGCGACGCAGCGCTACTCCTCGCTCGACGGGTCGCGCCCGCACAGCAACCAGCGCGACGACCAGTCGATGATCAACCAGGACGATCCGGTCCACCAGTCCCAGCGCATGGTCGTGGCCCGCCGCTTCACGCCCCGGGCCGTGCGCGACCACGAGGCCCACGTGCGCGCCCTGGTCACGACGATGATCGACGACGTCATCGACGACGGTGGTTGCGAGGTCGTGGATGCCATGGCATCGCGCCTGCCGGCCATGGTCATCGGGGAGATGCTCGGCTACGCCCCCGAGCAGTGGCCCCTCGTGCGCAAGTGGTCGGAGGAGACGATGCTCCAGGCCGGCCAGACCCGCGCCGATGGCGTGGTCGAGGCCCAGGCCGAGCAGATGAGCGCGACGATCATGGAGTTCTCCATGACGACGATGGAGGTCATCGCCGCCCGTCGAGCCGACCCGCAGGACGACCTCATCTCGGTGTGGTGCCACACCGAGGAGGGCGGCGAGCCGTGGAGCGACGCCAAGGTCCTCCAGGAGACGATCCTGCTGCTCGATGGCGGCGCCGAGACCACGCGCACGGTCATCGGCGCCATCATCCGCGAGCTGGCCCTCCGGCCCGACCAGCGCCGGCTCCTCGCCGCCGACCGCGGCCTCCTCCAGACCACGGCCGTCGAGGAGTTCATCCGGTTCGTCACGCCGATCCTCAACATGCGGCGCACGGTCACCGAGGACCACGAGCTGCACGGCCAGCAGCTCCACGCCGGCGACGAGCTGCTGCTCATGTACGCCTCGGCGAACCGTGACGACCGCGTGTTCGAGCGGCCCGAGGAGCTCGACGTCACCCGCCAGCACAACCACCACGTGGCCTTCGGCTTCGGCACCCACTTCTGCCTCGGGGCGTCGCTGGCCCGGCTCGAGCTGCGGGTCCTGTTCGACGAGCTGCTGCGCCGCATCCCCGACTGGGAGCTGACCGGGCCGGCGCCGAAGGTGCTGCCGGCCACGTTCACCCGGGGCTATGACCAGGTCACCATCTCCTGGTAGCCTGAGAAAGCAGAACGACGTT
This sequence comes from Actinomycetes bacterium, assembly GCA_025464025.1. The sequence continues at coordinate 9,938 of JAODBP010000297.1, forward strand.
CTGATCAGGGGGCTGTGACATGAGCGACCGCTACACGATCATCTCGGCCGACACCCACGCCGGCGGCAGCCACGCCCAGTACCGCGAGTACCTGGAGTCGAAGTACCACGACGACTTCGACGCCTGGCGCGGCAAGTACAAGAACCCGTTCAAGGACCTGGGCGACAACCGCCGGCTCCGGAACTGGGACGACGAGATGCGCTCGACGCAGCAGCTCGACGACGGCGTCGTCGGCGAGGTCATCTTCCCGAACACCGTGCCGCCGTTCTTCCCGAGCTTCGTGCTGTTCGCCGCCCCGCCCACGCCGGACGACTACGAGCACCGCCTGGCCGGCATCCGCGCCCACAACCGCTGGCTCGTCGACTTCTGCAACGTCTACCCCGACCAGCGGGCCGGGATCGGCCAGATCTTCGTGAACAACCTCGAGGACGCCCTCACCGACACGCAGTGGATCGTCGACCACGGCCTCCGCGGCGGGCTCCTGCTCCCGAACATCCCGCCGGACGCCCACTGGGTCGAGCACCACCTCTACGACCCCTACTGGGAGCCGCTCTGGGCCCTGTGCGCCGAGACGGGCGTGCCGGTGAACGCCCACGGCGGCACCGGCGTGCCCAACTTCGGCAAGGTGCCGGCGGCCCAGCTCCTCTACATCGCCGAGGCCGGCTTCTACTCGCAGCGGCCGTTCCTGCACCTGCTCCTGTCCGGCGTGTTCGAGCGCCACCCGGACCTCAAGTTCGTGATGACCGAGATGGGGGCTTCGTGGCTCCCGCCCGTGCTGCGCCGCCTCGACCAGACGCTGGCCCGGATCCGCACGACCGGCTCGACCGGCGAGATCCGCTACGGCGACGACAGCATCCTCCCGCAGTCGGCCACCGACTACTTCAAGCAGAACTGCTGGGTCGGCGTGTCGCAGCCCAAGCCGGCCGACGTCGACACCATCCTCGAGCTCGGCCCCGAGAAGTTCATGTGGGGCTCCGACTACCCGCACGACGAGGGCACCGCCCCGTTCACGCGCGAGCACCTCCGCCAGCTCTTCTCGGGCTGGACCGAGGAGCAGATGCGGCCCTTCCTGGCCGGCAACTGCGCCGAGCTCTACGACTTCGACCTCGAGGCCCTGGCGCCCATCGCCGCCAAGTACGGTCCCGAGGTGGCCGAGATCAGCAAGCCCCTCCTCGAGCTCCCGCCGGAGCCCAACGAGGCGCTGCTCGCCGGCGTCGGCGGCTACAAGGACTGACGTCTGCACGGTCGAGGTAGGGGCGGCAGATCTGGGGGGACTGCCGCCCCTGCTTCTCTCGTCGCGCGCCTCCGCGCCGCCGGGTGCGTGGCGGCGGAGGCGGAGGCCGCGGAGCTGGTCGCCGTGGGGGCCGACGAGGCCATGGTGGCCCGCCGGGAGCGGGGCGAGCCGCTGGCCTGGGTGACCGGGTCGACGCTGTTCTGCGGTCGGCGGGTGCGGGTGCGCCCCGGCGTCTACGTGCCGCGGGTGCAGACCGAGGAGCTGGCCGTGCGCGCCGCGGCCGCCCTGCCGCCCGGAGGTCGGGCCGTCGACCTGTGCACCGGTGCCGGTGCCGTCGCCGCCCACCTGCGAGCCGAGGTCCCGACGGCTGTCGTCCTGGGCGTCGACGTCGACCCGGCCGCCGCGGCCTGCGCCCGGAGCAACGGCGTGCCCGCCGTCGTCGCCGACCTCGATGCCCCGCTGCGGGGCACGTTCGACGTCGTCACCGCCGTCGCCCCGTACGTGCCGACCCCGGCGCTGGCGCTGCTGCCGGCCGACGTGCAGCGCCACGAGCCCCGCCTCGCCCTCGACGGCGGCGACGACGGCCTCGACCTCGTGCGACGGGTGGTCGACGCCGCGGTGCGGCTGCTGCGCCCGGGCGGGGCGCTCCTCCTCGAGCTCGGGGGCGAGCAGGACCGCCAGCTCGACCTCTCGGCGTTCCGGTCGGTCGAGCCGTGGTGGGACGAGGACGGCGACCTGCGCGGGGTCGCTGCTACCTCCTGAGCCCGGCCACCACGTTGATCGTCAGTGCGATGATCGTCGTGCCGAACAGGAACGACAGCAGCGCGTGGCGCAGGATCGTCGCCCGGATCCGGCGGTCGTTCACCTCGGTGTCGGACACCTGGTACGTCATGCCGACGGTGAAGGCCAGGTAGGCGAAGTCGTGGTACGTCGGCGGCTCGTCGTCGTGGAAGTCGATGCCGCCGAGCGTGCCGTCGTAGTAGAGGTGGGCGTAGCGCAGGGTGAAGATCGTGTGGACCAGCGCCCACGAGAGCACCACGCTCACGACCCCCACGCCGGTGAAGACGGCCTTGGTGGTGCCGTCGACCGACGTCGTCTCGACCAGCAGCAGGCCGACCGCCACCAGGCTGGCCAGGCAGGTGGCCAGGAGCGTGAGGTCGGACATGACCCGCGACCCGTCCTCCTGGGTGGCGTGCTGCGAGGTGACGGCGGCGTCGTGGCGCCACAGCCGGGGCCAGAGCCGACCGAGGTAGGTGGCGACCGTGACCGACCACCCGATGAGGAGCGCGGCCTGCCAGGCGGTGAGGAGGGCGGCGGCGACACCAACGGGGATGCCGACCACCGCCGCCACGGCCACCTTGCGGGCCGAGCTGCCCCGCATCACAGGTTGGGCAGCACCTCGTCGCCGAACAGCTCGAGGCACTTCCACGCTTCGGCGATCGGCATGCCGCCGACGAGTGGGTGCAGCGTGAAGACGCCGTCCTTGCCCTTGGCCACGCACTCCTCGGGCGTGAGGACCTGGTAGATCCCCTCGGCTCGCAGCTCCTCTGGCGTCGTGGCGTGGGAGTGGACGGCAGACTTGATGTCCGGCGTCTGCCACTGGGCGTACGTCGACGCCTCGTGCATGAAGTGCTGGCCGAGGGTGGCCCACGCCTTGTCGGGGTCCTCGTGTACGAAGAGCAGCGAGAGGTCGGCGTTCGGCATGCCACAGAAGCCGGAGGTGCCGTGCTCGGCGCACTGCTCGTAGTAGTAGGCCTCGAGCTCGGGCAGGTGGGCGGCGGGGGAGAGCGGCAGGCCGAGGCGGGCAGCCCGGCGGGCGGCCGGCTTCGAGGTGCCGCCGACGAGGATCATCGGGTGGGGCTTGGTCACCGGGATCGGCGTGACCCGCACGGTGGTGCCCCGGTACTCGAAGGGCTCACCGGTCCAGGCCTTGAGCATCACGTCGAGCGACTCGTCCATGAGCTTGCCCCGGTCGGCCCAGCTCTTGCCGTGGGCGGCGTACTCCTCGGGGCGGTAGCCGATGCCGGCGATGACGACGAGGCGACCGCCGCTGGCCAGGTCGAGGACAGCGATGTCCTCGGCGATGCGCAGCGGGTCGTGCAGCGGCACGAGCAGGGCGGAGATCGACACGCCGACGCGGGGGCAGCGACCGAACACCATGCCCGCGGTGATCAGCGGGGACGGGCTCCAGCCGTTGTCGGCGCCGTGGTGCTCCTCGAGGGAGACGATGTCGAACCCGTGCTCGTCGGCGTACTGCGCCATGTCGAGCGTGGCCTTGTAGCGGGCCGACATCTCGACCGGGTCGAGGCCGGGCTGGATCTGGTTGAAGCGGATGACCTTCACGGCCCGCAACCTAGGTGACGCGGTGTCAGGTCCGCCCGACGAGCACCAGGGCGTTGTCGTGGAGGATCTTCTGCTGCACGTCGGCGGGGAGGTCGGCGACCAGCTCGCCGAACTCGGCCGGGCGGGCGAAGCCCTCGCCGTGGGGGAAGTCGGAGCCCATGACGATCGAATCGCACTGGCCGAGGTCGGTGACGATCTTGACCACGTCGTCCTCCGGATAGGGCGTGACCCGGACGTGCTGCTGGAACACGAGGCTCGGCTTCTCGGGGAGCTTCCCGCCGATCCACTGGCCCCGCCGGCCCATGCCCCGGCTCTTGTCCATGTGGCGGACGAAGTGGGGCACCCACTCGGCGCCGAACTCGGACGCCACGGCGTGGATGTTCGGGAAGCGACCGAAGAGGTTGTCGAAGATCAGTGCCGACAGCGTCTCCTGGATGGGTCGCTCGCCCCAGCAGTGCATCCACTGCCAGGCCGTCATCTCGAAGAAGACCGGCTCGGGGTCGAGGCCCCACGCCGGTGCCAGATTTTCGTTGTAGTAGAACTCGCCGATGTGGAAGGCGACGCTGGCGCCGGCCTCGTTCATCCGTGACCAGAACGGGTCGAAGTACGGGTCGCCGGGTGAGCGGCCGTAGGCCGGTCCGGCGTTGAGCATGATCAGCTTAGCCCCGGCGGCGAGCACGAACTCCAGCTCGGCCACGGCGCTGTCGAGGTCGCGCAGGGAGAGCACGGCCGGCGTGTAGATCCGGTCGGCGTGGTTGAAGCCCCACGTCTCGTTCAGCCACAGGTTGTAGGCGTGCACGTTGGCGTACAGCGGCTTGACGCCGCGCACGTAGTGCTCGGCCATCGTGCCCATGGTCGCCGGGTAGAGGATCGTGCTCTCGATGCCCTGCTCGTCCATGAGGGCCAGGCGGGGGGCCCGCTCGAGGTACTCGGGTCGCAGGTCCTGGAGCGAGTAGCCCTCGGTGGGCTGGCCCGACTTCATCGAGCGGAGCATCTCGCGCAGGGCGCCCGGGCGATGGGCCTTGTCGATGGGGTGGTCGAGCCCGGTCACCAGGCGGCCGCCGGCGAGCAGGCCCTCCTCGCCGTTGGCGAGGGTGATCGGGGTGATCGCCCGGTCGAGCATGTCCTTGGGCAGGTAGCGGGTGACGGCGTCGGCCGGTTCGTAGAGGTGGTTGTCGCAGTCGAACAGCCCGGTCACGTCGCCCCCTAATCGGTTCTCATCAACAGCGTAGGGTCTGCTGCGATGCGGTTCACGACCACGGTCCAGGTCATGGGGAAGACGGCGACGGGCATCGAGGTCCCCGAGGACGTGGTCGCCGCGCTGGGCCAGGGCAAGAAGCCGCGAGTCCACGTCAGGATCGGCGGCCACACCTACCGCAGCACCGTCGCCGTGATGGGCGGGCGCTTCCTCCTCCCGCTCGCAGCCGAGCACCGCACCGCGGCCGGCGTTGCCGGGGGCGACGAGGTGGAGGTCGAGCTCACCCTCGACACCGAGGCCCGCGAGGTGAACGTGCCCGACGACCTGGCTGCCGCCCTCGATGCCGCCGGCGCTCGTCCGGCCTTCGACGCCCTCAACAACAGCACGCGCCGTGGCCACATCACCGACGTCGAGGGCGCCAAGGCGCCCGAGACCCGCCAGCGCCGCATCGCCAAGATCGTCGCCACCCTCTCCTGACGGCCCTTTGCTCTTCAGAGCTGGAGGGCGAAGACGGCGCCGCTCCGCGTGCGGAGGGCCTCGGCCTCGTCGTGGGTGGTGGTCGAGCAGACGTAGAGGGTGTCGCCGGCCAGGGCACATGCCTGGGCGATGCCGTTGGGCGGGTCGAGGTGGTCGGTGACCCGCCCGCCCTCGACGACGCGGAAGAGCTCGAACGTGCCCGGTGACGCGACCCACAGGCCGCCATCGGCGTCGAGGGCGATGCCGTCGGGCCGGGCGCCGTCGAGCTGGGCCCACACCCGGCGGTCGTGCAAGGCGCCGTCGTCGCCGATGGTGAACGCGGTGATCCGCTCGGCCGGCGTCTCGGCGAGCAGGAGGGTGTCGCCGTCGACGACCATCCCGTTCGGGAACCAGACGTCGTCGGCCGCCACCGACACCGTGCCGTCGGGTGCCACGTGGGCGAGGCGGGCCGGCTTGCGGTCCTCGACGCCGTACTCGTAGCCGAAGTTGCCGATCCACGCGTGGCCGTCGCGCACGACCATGTCGTTGCAGTGGGCGGCGGCCACCGACGACAGGTCGGCGTAGGGCGACGCGATGCCGTCGTCGACCACCAGCACCTGGCGGTCCCGCATGGCGACGACCAGCAGGCGACCGTCGGGCAGCCAACCGGTGCCCGATGGCCAGGCCGGCACGTCGAGCACGACCTGGTCCCACCGACGCACGGCACCGCCGAAGATGTCGGACACCCAGAGGGCGCCCTCGTGCCAGCGGGGCGCCTCGGCGAAGGCGAGCCCGCCGACCACCTGCTCCCATCGGGTCACAGGCGTCGCTGGATCTCGGCGCCGATCTGGTCGCGGGCCTGCACCGCCTCGTCGAGCACGGCGAGGAACGAGAGGAAGCTGTGGAACACGCCGTCGTACCGCGTGACGGTGACCTCGACGCCGGCTTCCGCCAGCGCCTCGCCGTAGGCCTCGCCCTCGTCGCGCAGCGGATCGTGCTCGGCCGTGATGATCACCGCCGGCGCCACGCCCGACAGATCGGTGGCGTGGCTGGGGGAGGCGTACGGGTCGGTCGGGTCGGCATCGCCGAGGTACCGCTTCCAGTACCACTGCACCTCCTCGCTCTTCAGGAAGTAGCCCGGGCCGGTGTTCCGGTGCGACGGCGTGTCGCAGCGGGTGTCGAGCATCGGGTAGACGAGCACCTGGAGCCCGACCTTCGGCCCGCCCCGGTCGCGGGCCATGAGGGCGAGGGCGGCGACGAGGCCACCGCCGGCGCTGTCACCGACCACGCCGAGGCGGTTCGGGTCGACGCCCAGCTCGCCGGCCGACTCGGCGACCCAGCGGAGCACGGCGTAGCCGTCCTCGGTGGGTGCCGGGAACGGGTGCTCGGGAGCCAGCCGGTAGTCGACGGCCACGAACACGGCGCCCGACGCGTTGGCCAGGGCCCGGCAGATGTCGTCGTGGGAATCGAGGTCGCACAGCACGAACCCGCCGCCATGGGCGAACACCAGCGCCGGCGCCACCTCGGGCGCGCTGGTCGGCCGGTAGATGCGGATCGGGATGTCGCCGCCCGGCCCGGGCACCGTGCGGTCCTCGACCTGGGCGATCGGCTCGGGGTCAGCGGGGATCGTGCCCTCGGCCGCCCGGTGCACGGCGGCCCGCAGCTCGTCGGCCGACATCGACTCGTCGGGCGTCGGGAAGGCGCCCTCCATCGACGAGATGATCGCCTGCACCTTCGGGTTGACGGCCATCGCTCCCTCCTCCTCCTACGCTCGCCGCAAGCTAGCGATGGGGGGACGGCGTGGAGCGGTTCGGGCTGGACGGACGGGTGGCAGTGGTGACCGGTGCCGGCAGCGGCATCGGTCGGGCGACGGCCCAGGCCTTCGCCGAGGCGGGCGCCATCGTGACGTGCGCCGACCGCGACGGCGACGCGGCGAGGGCCACGGCCGAGGCGATCGGCGCCACGGCGGTCGAGCTCGACGTGGTCGACCGTGCCGCGGTCGACGCCCTCGTGCTCGGCGCCGTCGAGCGATCGGGCCGGCTCGACGTGCTGGCCAACGTCGCCGGCATCGTCGACTGGTCGCCCCTGCTCGACGCCACCGACGAGCACCTCGACCGCCTGCTCGCCGTCAACTTCCGCGGCGTGCTCCACGGCTGCCAGGCCGCGGGCCGGGTGATGGTCGAGCAGGGGAGCGGCTCGATCGTGAACATGTCGTCGGCCGCCATCGACCACCCGAACGGCGTGCTCGGCGGCTACGCCATCACCAAGGCGGCCGTGGCCCAGCTCACCCGGAGCCTGGCCGCCGAGGTGGCGCCGTCCGGCGTGCGGGTCAACGCCGTCTGCCCGGGCTGGGTGCTCACGGGGATGACGCAGGCCCGCTTCACCCGGCCCGACGGCACCGTCGACGAGGATCGGCGGGAGGAGCTGCTGGCCCAGGGCCGGGCCTCGAACCCGCTCGGTCGGGTCGCCGATCCGGGCGACATCGCCTCCATGGTCCTCTACCTGGCCTCGGATGCGTCGGCGATGGTCACCGGCCAGCTCCTGCGGGTGAACGGCGGCGCGGACATGCCCTGGTGAAACCCCGTGGCACGGGTCCTGGCTGCCGGACGAGCGGCCGAACCGGCGACGGATCGTGCACACATCCGTGCACGATCCGTCGCCAGTTCGCATGCGGCCTGGCACGATCCGGCGGTGGACCTCAGCTACCCGCCCGAGACCGAGCCCTTCCGACTCGAGGTGCGGGCGTGGATCGAGGCCAACCTCCCGGGCCGCGCGCCGGTGGAGTGGAACGCCCTGCTCCACGAGACCGGGTGGGCGGTCCCCATGTGGCCGGTCGAGCTGGGCGGCCGGGGCCTGTCGACGGTCGAGGCCGTCATCTGGACCGAGGAGCTCCAACGGGCCGGGGCGCCCATCCAGCCGGCGGCCGGCGGCGAGCTGCTGCTCGGGCCGACGATCCTCCACTGGGGCACGCCCGAGCAGCAGCAGCGCTTCCTCCCGCCCATCGCCCGGGGCGAGGAGGTCTGGTGCCAGGGGTTCTCCGAGCCGAGCGCCGGGTCCGACCTCGCCGGCCTGTCGACGTCGGCCCGGCTCGACGGCGACGAGTGGGTGATCGACGGCCACAAGGTCTGGACCAGCCAGGCCCAGGAGGCCGATCTCATGTTCACGCTCGTCCGCACCAACCCGGACGCGCCGAAGCACAAGGGCATCTCCTACCTCTTGATCCCGATGCGCCAGCCCGGCATCGAGGTCCGGTCGATCGTCCAGCCCGACGGCACGGCCGGGTTCAGCGAGGTCATCCTCACCGGGGCGCGGGCCCCGAAGGGCAACGTCGTCGGCGGTGTCGACAACGGTTGGACGGTGGCCATGTCGACCCTCGGCTTCGAGCGGGGCACCTCGGCCGTGTCGAGCTGGCAGCGCTACGAGCGCGACTGGGCCGCCATCGTGGACGACGCCCGCCGCCACGACCGGCTGGCCGACCCGGTCGTCCGCCAGCGACTGGCCCGGGCGTGGAGCGACATCCAGC
>JAODBP010000315.1 GCA_025464025.1 Actinomycetes bacterium
CCCGGAGCTCCGGCCGATCGCGGTGAGGTAGAGGAGGTCGCCGCCGCGGAAGCGACGGAGCCGCAGCCCGCGGACGATGACGTTGACGACCCGGTTGATCCCGATCATGAGGCGACGCGACATGGCGCCGCACGGTACGGGCCCTAGGGCAGGTGGTCGAGGACCTTCGCCGCCTGCTGCTCGGGCGAGCCGTCGGCCGGGGTGAGCACCAGCTCCGGCGCAGCCGGCGGCTCGTAGGGGCTGTCGATGCCGGTGAAGCCGGTGATCTCACCGGCGCGGGCCTTGGCGTAGAGGCCCTTGGGGTCGCGCTGCTCGCAGACCTCGATGGGGGTGTCGACGAAGACCTCGAGGAACGGCACGCCGGCCGCCTCGTGCATGGCCCGCACGCCGTCGCGGCCAGCGCGGAACGGGCTGATGACGGGGACGAGGGCGACGACGCCGGCGTCGGCCAGCAGCCGGGCGACCTCGCCGACGCGGCGCACGTTCTCGGTCCGGTCCTCGTCGGTGAAGCCGAGGTCGGCGTTGAGGCCGTGCCGGAGGTTGTCGCCGTCGAGGATGTAGGCGGGGCGCCCGGCCTCGACGAGGGTGCGCTCGAGCTCGACGGCCACCGTCGACTTGCCCGAGCCCGAGAGCCCGGTGAGCCACACCGTCGCGCCCCGGTGACCGAGCGACGCCGCCCGATCGTCGGGCGAGATCGCGCCCTGGTGCCACACCACGTTCGCGGTCACGACAGCTACAGGATCATGCCGGCGCCGACCGTGGCGTTGGTCGCCTCGTCGACGAGGATGAAGCTGCCGGTGAAGCGGTTGCGGCGGTACTCGTCGACGAAGAGCGGCACGGTGGTGCGCAGCGTCACCCGGCCGATCTCGTTGAGGCCCAGGGTCTCGGCCGTCTCGTCCCGGTGGAGCGTGTTCACGTCGAGCCGGTAGTGCAGCTCCTGCACCAGGGCCCGGGCGTCACGCGTCGTGTGCTTGATGAAGTACTTGCCCCGCGTCTTCATGGGCTGCTCGTGCATCCAGCAGATCATGGCGTCGACGTCCTGGGTCACCTCGGGCCGGTTGTGCGGCCGGCAGATCATGTCGCCCCGGCTCACATCGACGTCGTCGGCCAGCCGGATCGTCACCGACATGGGCGGGAAGGCCTCGTCGACCGGGCCGTCCATCGTCTCGATGGCCTCGATGGTGGTCGGGAAGCCCGAGGGCAGCACGACCACGGAGTCGCCCTTCTTCAGGACGCCGCCGATGACCTGGCCGGCGTAGCCCCGGTAGTCGTGCCACTGGTCGTCACGGGGTCGGATCACGTACTGGACCGGGAACCGCACGTCGATGAGGTTGCGGTCGGAGGCGATGTGCACCTCCTCGAGCAGGTGCAGCAGCGAGGCACCCTCGTACCAGGGCATGTTCTCCGAGCGGTGCACGACGTTGTCGCCGTTGAGCGCCGAGATCGGCACGAACACGAGGTCGTTCACGTCGAGCTTGGTGGCGAACTGCCGGAACTCGGCCTTGATCCGCTCGAAGACCTCCTGGTCGTAGCCGACCAGGTCCATCTTGTTGATGCACACCACCAGGTGGGGCACCCGCAGCAGCGACGCGAGGAAGGCGTGGCGGCGCGACTGCTCGACGATGCCGTTGCGGGCGTCGACGAGGATCAGGGCCACGTCCGCGGTCGACGCGCCGGTGACCATGTTGCGCGTGTACTGGATGTGCCCGGGGGTGTCGGCGATGATGAACTTCCGCCGCGGGGTGGCGAAGTACCGGTACGCCACGTCGATCGTGATGCCCTGCTCCCGCTCGGCCCGGAGGCCATCGGTCAGGAGCGCGAGGTTGGTCTCCTCACCCCGCTGGGAGGAGGTCTTCTCGATCGCCTCGTACTGGTCCTCGAAGATGGCCTTCGAGTCGTAGAGCAGGCGCCCGATGAGGGTCGACTTCCCGTCGTCGACCGACCCGGCAGTGGCGAACCGCAGAAGTTCCGACATGGCTTAGAAGTAGCCCTCTCGCTTGCGGTCCTCCATGGCGGCCTCGGAGAACTTGTCGTCGGCGCGGGTGGCGCCCCGCTCGGTGATGCGGGTGGCCGCCACCTCGGCGATGACGTCCTCCACCGTGGTGGCCGCCGACTCGACCGCGGCGGTGCAGGTGGCATCACCGACCGTCCGGTAGCGGCACAGCACCTCGACGACCTCTTCGCCCTCGGCCGCCTCGATGAACTCGTTGACCGCCATGAGCATCCCGGCCCGGCGCACGACCGGGCGCTTCGACGCGTAGTAGAGGTCGGGGATCTCGATCGACTCGTCGGCGATGTACTGCCAGATGTCGAGCTCGGTCCAGTTCGACAGGGGGAACACGCGGATGTGCTCACCGGCGTGGTGGCGACCGTTGTAGAGGTTCCACAGCTCGGGGCGCTGGTTCTTCGGGTCCCACTGGCCGAAGTCGTCGCGGAAGCTGAACACGCGCTCCTTGGCCCGGGCCTTCTCCTCGTCGCGGCGGGCACCGCCGAACGCGGCGGTGAACTCGCCCTCCTCGATCCCGCGCAGGAGCGTCGCCGTCTGGAGCCGGTTGCGTCCGGCGCCGGCGATCTCGTGCGAGCGACCGGCGTCGATGTCGTCCTGCACGGAGGCGACGACCAGGCGCACGCCCAGCTCGGCCACCCGGCGGTCGCGGAACTCCAGCACCTCGGGGAAGTTCTCGCCGGTGTCGACGTGCATCACCGGGAACGGGATCTTCGCCGGCCAGAACGCCTTCTCCGCCAGGCGCAGCATGACGATCGAGTCCTTGCCGCCCGAGAACAGCAGGACCGGCCGCTCCATGGTGGCGGCGACCTCGCGGATGATGTGGATGGACTCCGCTTCGAGTGCCTTGAGGTGGCCGAGCTCGTAGTGGTGGTCGGGCAGCGTGTTCGTGTCGATGGGCTCACGGTACCTATTCCTGACCAGGTTGCTCAACTTTCCCGAGTGCATCCGGCACGGGGATACGTTCGAGGGCATGGCCCAGCCCGACGACCACTCGCTGGCCCGAGCCATCGCCATCGACACCGGACGACTCCTCGTGGCCCTGCGGGCCGAGCGCACCGACGTGTCGCCCGACCGCCTCCGCGCCGAGGGCGACCGCCGCGCCCACCTCCGGATCCTCCAGCTCCTCACCGATGCCCGGCCCGACGACGCCGTGCTCTCCGAGGAGGGCTACGACGACCGGGCCCGGGTCGGCGCCGACCGGGTGTGGGTGGTCGACCCACTCGACGGCACGCGCGAGTTCGGGGAGCGGGGCCGCGCCGACTGGGCCGTGCACATCGCGCTGGTCGAGGAGGGCCAGGTCACGGCCGCTGCCGTCGCGCTGCCGGCCCAGGAAGCGGTCTTCGCCACCGACGTCCCGCCGGTGGTGCCGCCCGTGGGCGACCGCCGGCTGCGGGTCGTCACCAGCCGGAGCCGGCTCCCCCACCTCTCCTACACCGTGGCCGAGGCGCTCGACGCCGACCTGGTGCCGATGGGCTCGGCCGGCGCCAAGGCCATGGCGGTGGTGCGGGGTGACGTCGACGTCTACGCCCATGCCGGCGGCATGTACGAGTGGGACTCGGCGGCCCCGATCGGCGTGGCCGCCGCCGCCGGCCTCCACGTGTCGCGGGTCGACGGCTCGCCGCTCCGCTACAACCGAGCCGACCCGTGGCTGCCCGACCTGCTGATCTGCCGTCAGGAGCTGGCGGCCACCTGCCTGGAGGCGGCCCGCGGCGCCTGGTGGTGACGGCTCGCCCGCCGGATGAGCAGGACGATGGCGAGGGCGAAGAGGAACGACCCGGTGATCTCGAGCAGCTCCTCCGGGATCATCATCGCCACGTAGTGGGCGGCCGGGACCTGCTGCGCGGCGACCTCGGGGTGGGGCCACTCGAGCTTCTCGAGCACCACGGCAACGGCCCAGCACGCGCTGCCGGCGAGGAAGGGCCCGGTCACGGCCCGGTCGCGGCGTCGCCGCAGGAGGTCGAGCGCGGCCAACCCGCCGAGCGCCATGAGCGGGAGGTAGAGCATCACCCAGTCGACGCCCGTCGCCGACTCCAGGCGCTCGTGGAGCGTGGCGATCTCGTCGAGGCCCATGAAGGCGAGGAGGAGGCCGAGCACCAGCACGTGCGTCGGCACCACGCGCCGAGCCACGGCCAGGCCGGCGAGCGCGGCGCCGCTGAGCAGGACGAGCCCGGAGAGGACGGCGAAGACCCGGCCCTCGGCGTCGAGGTCGAGCTGGCCGGAGCCGAGCCGGCCCGCCTCGAACTGCGACGCACCGATGCCCATGCCGGCCACGTACAGGGCGAAGAGCACGCTCAGCAGGCGGAGCGGCAGCCACTCGACGAGCGCGACCAGGCGGTCACCGACGGCGTGGCCGGCGCGGGGCTCGACGATGACGGCGGTCATCGGGTCTCCTCGTTCGAGGGATGTTCACCCGCTGTTCGCCGCTGCGCCACCTCGGACCTGCCCGGTGGAGGTCCGACGAGGCGTCAGTCCGTGGCCCAGATGAGAACCTCGGCCCCGGTCGGGCCGGCGGTCAGGCGGGGCGAGCCGACACCGACGAGACGGGCGGCGTCGCCCTCCTCCAAGGTGCCCGCACCCTCGAGGTCGGCCGAGCCGAGCGGCACGAAGACGTGGGCGTGGGGCGCGTCGGGCACCGACACGACCTCGCCCGCCCGCAGCCGACCGCCCCAGAGCACGGCGCCGGACTGGCGGATCGAGATGGCGGCGTCGTGGCCCTGGCCCGATGCGATCGGCACCAGGCCACCGTTCGAGAGCTCGCCGTTGATGTCGAGCTGCTGGTAGCCGGGGTCGACCGAGTCGGTGTCGGGGAGCACCCACATCTGCACGAAGTGCACGTCCTCGGTCTTCGAGGGGTTGATCTCCGAGTGCCAGATGCCGGAGCCGGCCGTCATGCGTTGGGCCAGGCCGGGATAGAGCTCGCCCTGGTGGCCGGTCGTGTCCTTGTGCTCGAGCCGCCCGTCGAGCACCCACGTGACGATCTCCATGTCGCGGTGGGGATGGGTCTGGAAGCCGGAGCCGGCCTTCACCCGGTCGTCGTTGTTCACGATGAGCAGGCCGTGACCGACGTTGGCCGGGTCGTGGTGGCCGCCGAAGCTGAAGCTGTGCTTCGAGTCGAGCCAGTCGATCTTCGTGGCGGCGCGCTGGGTGGACGGGCGGAGCTCGATCACTGACGTCCCTTTCGGAGGTGCAGGCAATGTAGTTGCAGATGCAACGACCTACAACCGGCTGTCCCGCGCGAGCATTCCCGGGTGCGCCTCGTGATCGCCACCTGCTCGGTCGACTACGACGGTCGGTTGACCGCCCACCTGCCGCTGGCCACCCGCCTGCTGCTGCTGAAGGCCGACGGGTCGATCTCGATCCACGCCGACGACCGGGCCTACAAGCCGCTGAACTGGATGAACCCGCCCTGCAAGATCGTCGAGGAGGCCGACCGCTGGGTCGTCTCCTCGCCCAAGGGCGAGACGCTGACGATCACCATCGAGGAGATCCACGCCGACGTCAGCCACGAGCTCGGCGTCGACCCCGGCCTCCAGAAGGACGGCGTGGAGGCCCACCTCCAGGAGCTGCTGGCCGCCAACTGCACCGAGCTCGGCGAGGGGCTGATCCTCGTGCGACGTGAGTACCCGACCGACATCGGGCCCGTCGACCTCCTGTGCCGCGACGCCGACGGCGCCGCCGTGGCGGTGGAGATCAAGCGGACCGGCGACATCGACGGCGTCGAGCAGCTGGCCCGCTACCTCGAGCGGCTCGACCTCGACGGTCGGCTGCGGCCGGTCCGCGGCATCTTCGCCGCCCAGCGCATCAAGCCCCAGGCCAAGGTGCTGGCCGAAGCGCGGGGCATCGCGTGCGTCGAGGTCGACTACGACGCCCTCCGCGGGATCGAGAAGGACACGTTGACCCTCTTCTGATCTGTCGACCAATCGACGCGGTTTCGCCATCCACAGCCGGTAGACAGGTCCCTCGTGCCCCGCAAGCTCCTCCTCGGCCTCGGTGCGGTCGTCCTCGCCGTCGTCGCCCTCGTCGGCGTGGCCTACGCCGTCGACCGCTCCAGGGGCGTCGCCCTGGCCGGGCGAGAGGTCACGCCGAACGTGATCGACGAGGTGGCCGCCGGCTACGGCGACACGAAGGTGGTCGTCCACACGCCCGACGGCGACCTCCACTCGACGGCCGCCGAGCTCGGCATCACCGTCGACGTGGCCGCCACCCGCACGGCGGCCGACGACGCCATGGGCGGGAGCCCGATCGACTGGGTGCGCGGCCTCACCAGCCGGCGGACCGCGCCGCTGATCGTGGTGTCCGAGGCCGAGCGCATGCGGAGCACCATCCGGGCCAAGGACCCGACGAAGCGCACCGACGCCGTGGAGCCGTCGGTCGAAGGCGACGCCGGCGAGATCACGGTGAAGGAGGGGAAGCCCGGCGAGGGCCTCCATCCGACGACGGTGGCCGACGCTCTCCGCGACGCGGCCCGGTCCGGCGGCGACACGATCGAGGCCGACGTCGAGCCCGAGCCGCTCGCTCCCGAGCACACGATGGCCGAGGCCGAGCGCGTGGCGGCCCAGGCCCGCCGAGTGACGGCCGAGCCGCTCGACGTGCGGGCCGGCACGGCCACGGCGACCATCGGGAGCAAGACCCTCCGGTCGTGGGTCCGCTCCGACGACGACCTGCACCTCGCCCTCGACGACGATGCGGTGCTCGGCGAGCTCGCCGACGCCCTCGCCGCGGCGAAGATGCCCGCGACCGACGCGTCCATCCACATCGAGGGCGGCAGCCCGGTGATCGTGCGCGGCACCCAGGGCACGGCGTGCTGCACCGATGAGGCACCGGAGCGCATCCTCGCCGCCATCCTGCACCGCCCCACCTCGGCCGTGACCCTGCCGGTGAAGACCACCGACCCCGACCGAACCACCGCCGACATCGAGACGCTGAAGATCGTCGAACCCATCGGGACGTTCACGACCAGGCACCCCGCCGGGCAGCCGCGGGTCACCAACATCCATCGCATCGCCGACCTGATCGACGGCACGCTCATCGGCCCGGGCGGCCGGTTCTCGGTCAACGACAAGGTCGGCGAGCGCACGACGGACAAGGGCTTCGTGACCGACCACTCGATCGCCGACGGCGTGTTCGTCGACACCGTCGGCGGCGGCATCTCGCAGTTCGCGACGACGCTGTTCAACGCGTCGTTCTTCGCCGGGCTCGACATCCCCGAGTACCAGGCCCACTCGATCTACATCTCCCGCTACCCCTACGGCCGGGAGGCGACGCTGTCGTGGCCCAAGCCCGACCTCGTGATCCACAACACCACGCCCTACGGCGTGCTGATCGACACGTCGTACACCGGCACGTCGCTGACCGTCACCCTCTGGTCGACGAAGTACGCCGAGGGCAAGCAGACGGCGCAGTCGCAGGCGCCGGCCGGCAACTGCACGCGGGTCAGCACCGAGCGCACCCGGACCTACGTCGACGGCCACACCAGCATCGACCACTTCGGCGCCCGCTACCGCCCCAAGGAGGGCGTGCAGTGCTGATCCCGGTTACCGCGCGGTAGGAACCAACTCGACGGGTGTCGAACTCCCCTGCCCATGGGGGGAACTCGCAAGCGCACCGCACTGCTCTCGGCCGTCGTCGCCCTGGCCGCGACCCTGGTGCTGATCGCCGCACCGGACTCCGGCGCCGCACCCGACACGTTCGTCACCATGAGCGACGGCGTGCAGATCGCGGTCGGCGTGCAGCTCCCGAAGGGCTACCAGCCCGGGAAGCGGTACCCCACGATCTTCGAGATCTCCGGCTACGACGGGGCCTCGGCCCAGGGCGGCACCCTGGCCAACGACGTCGGCATCCCGAAGGACGCGCCGGTCGTGCCCCACGGCGACAGCCGCCAGCTCACCGAGCACTTCGAGGACCGGTACGTGACCGTCCACGCGTCGGTGCGGGGCACCGGCTGCTCGGGCGGCGAGTTCGACCTGTTCTCCCAGAAGAGCGCCGAGGACGGCAAGGAGATCATCGACGGCTGGATCCCGAAGCAGGCGTGGTCGAACGGCGACGTCGCCATCGTCGGCCACTCCTACAGCGGGATCACCGGCTTCCTCGTCGCCGCCACCCGCCCCGCCCACCTGCGGGCCGTGTCGGTGTCGGGCCTGATCGACGACATGTACCGCGGCATCGTCTACCCCGGCGGCGTGAGCGACTACGGCTTCCCCCTCCTCTGGACCGGCGCCATCCGCCCCGTCTACGACGTGGGCGGCGGCCTGGCCCCCGGCCTGGTCCGCTCCCCCGACGGTGACGACGACCCCGACCGCCAGGCCCAGTGCGCCCAGAACGTGGCCAACAAGGGCCGCACGATCACCAACGACCCGGTGGTCCAGGGCCTGTCGACGACCGACAACGACTGGTACCGCTCCCGGTCGCTCGTCACCTACGCCGACCGCATCAACGTGCCGCTCCACATCACCGGCGCCTACCAGGACGAGCAGACCGGGCCCCGCGGCCCGACCCACCTGTTCCAGGCTGCGGTCAACGCGCCGTACCGGCGGCTGCTCGAGCTCAACGGCAACCACGACGCCCAGAACCCCGGCCTCACCGGGCCCGAGGTGTGGGGCGACCGCAAGGCGTGGATCGACCACTTCGTGCTCCACGTCGGCGCCAACCCGAAGAGGACCTCGGTGACGACGCTGTGGGAGTACCACCGCGACACCAAGGGCCAGCTCGTGTCGAACGGCCGCACCGACACCAGCACGTGGCCGCTGGAGACCACCCGCTGGACCGACTTCTACCTCCAGCCCGACGGCGGCCTGTCCACGGGGAAGCCCACGACCGCGGGCACCGCGGCCTACGTCTCCGGCAGCCCGCGGCAGTCGTGGTCGTTCCAGGCCGGCCCGACCGTCGGCAGCCCGGCCACCACCGCCGACCTTCCCGACCAGGCCACCTTCCGCAGCGCGCCGATGAAGGCAGCCGTCGCCATCGCCGGGCCCATCACCGCCACGCTCGACATCGCCGCCACGGCCACCGACACCGACCTGTTCGTCCAGCTCGCCGACGAGGGCCCCGACGGCAGCCGGACCTACCTCCAGCGGGGGATGCTCAAGGCCAGCCACCGGGCCATCAACGTCGGACGCTCGGACAAGACGGCGGGCGGCCTGATCTACCGGCCGTGGCGCCCGCACACGAACCCCACGCCGATCACCCCGGGCCAGATCACCAGCTACCTCGTCGAGGTGTTCCCGGTGGCCCACGTGTTCCGGCCCGGCCACCGCCTCGTGGTGCTCGTGCACACCCCGCCGGCGCTCGACAGCTACTACGCCTACGCCCCCGAGCGAGCGCCGGCCGGCATCAACACGATCTCCCTCGGTCTCGGCCACCTGTCCCGGCTCACGCTCCCGGTGGTCCCGACGCCGAAGCTCGGCGCCGAGATCCCCTGTGGCGGCCAGGAAGCCGTGCGCTGCATCCCGGCCTCTTAGTCTGAGGGCGTGCACTCGGTCGACGTCGTCGTCGTCGGCGCCGGTCCCGCCGGCACCGCGGCGGCCATCACCCTGGCCCGCGCCGGCCGTGAGGTCCTCCTCGTCGACAAGGCGACGTTCCCTCGCGACAAGTGCTGCGGCGACGGCCTGACCACCGGCGCCCTCCGCATCCTCGAGCGGCTCGGGCTCGACGCGTCGGCGGTGACGTCGTGGACCCCGGTCGACGACGTCCTCGTCCGCAGCCCCTCGGGCCGGGAGGTCACGTTCCCCCTCCCCCGCGGCCAGGGCACCTTCGCCGCGGTGGCCCGGCGGGTCGACCTCGACGCCGCCCTCGTCGACCTGGCCCGGGCCGAAGGCGTGAAGGTGGCCGACGGCCACGCCTGCGACAGCGCCACCGTCGGCACCGACCGCATCACGCTCGAGGTGGCCGGCATCGGCGATGTCGCCGCCCGCTACGCCGTCGGCGCCGACGGCATGTGGTCGCCCCTGCGCAAGTCCCTCGGTGCGACCACGGAACCGTCGTACCTCGGCGAGTGGCACGCCTTCCGCCAGTACTTCCGGGACGTCGGTCCGCGGGCCGCCAACGAGCTCGTCGTCTGGTTCGAGCCCGACCTGTTGCCCGGCTACGCCTGGTCGTTCCCGCTGGCCGACGGCCGAGCCAACGTGGGCTTCGGCATCCAGCGGGGCCACGCCCCGACCCGGCACATGAAGGCGCTCTGGCCCGACCTGCTCCAGCGCCCCCACATCCGCGAGTTCCTCGGGGCCGATGCCGAGCCGGAGTCGCCGCACAAGGCGTGGCCCATCCCGGCCCGGGTCGGCGACCTGCCGCTCCAGGCCGCCGGCGGGCGCGCCCTCTTCGTCGGCGACGCCGCCGCGGCAACCGACCCGATGACCGGCGAGGGCATCGGGCAGGCCCTCCTCACCGGCGAGCTGGCCGCCGCCGCCATCACGACGGCGGGCCCGCACGACCCGGCCCGAGCCGGGGCCGGCTACGAGCACGCCGTGCGCCGCGAGCTGCGAGCGGACGCCACCATGTCGCGCGTCCTGCTGCGGGCCCTGTGCTCCGAGCTCGGCGCCCGGGGCGCGGTGCGGGTGGCGGGCACGAGCGACTGGACCCGGCGGAACTTCGCCCGCTGGCTGTTCGAGGACTACCCCCGTGCCTACGCCGTGACGCCGGGCCGGTGGCGGGAGCACTCGCTCACCGGTGCGGGCGCCCGTCTCTAGTCGCACGCAACGTGGGCAGGCGCTGACCCGTTACCGGCCGGTAGCTTCCACTCCATGTCGGGGTGGAACCTTGCGGACATCTGGGAAGCCGTCGCCGGAGCCCAGCCGGCGGCGCCGGCCATCGTGCAGGGCGACCGGCGCCTCACGTGGTCGGACTTCGACGAGCGGGCCAACGGCGTCGCCGCCGCCCTGCTGACCGCGCCAGGGGTCGAACGCCAGGCCAAGGTCGCCGAGTACCTCTACAACTCACCCGAGTACCTCGAGACGCTGCTCGCCACCTGGAAGGCCGGCCTCGTCCCGGTCAACACGAACTACCGCTACACCGACGACGAGCTCGTCTACCTCTGGGACAACGCCGACACCGTGGCTGTCGTGTTCCACGGCTGCTTCACCGAGACCATCGAGCGCATCCGCGATCGGGTGCCCCGCATCGGCCTGTGGCTGTGGGTCGACGACGGCACCGGCCCCATGCCCGCCTGGGCCGAGGCCTACGAGGACGCGGCCAAGGCCGGCGGGCCGGAGCCCGTCGCCGGCATCTGGGGCCGCGACGGCGACGACCTCCTCATGCTCTACACCGGCGGCACCACCGGCAGCCCCAAGGGCACGATGTGGCGGCAGGACGACCTGTTCGTCAACCTCAACGCCGCCGGCCTCCAGCCCTACTCCCTCGACGGCGGCGTGGCCACGATCGGGGCCGAGCGAGCCGAGCGGGGCCCCGGCCCGAGCGCCATGCCGGCCTGCCCCCTCATGCACGGCACGGCCTTGTTCATCACGATCGGCCTGCTCACCGCCGGCGGCTCGGCGGTGCTGCTCGAGCAGCGGGCCTTCGACGCCGTCGAGCTGTTCGACGTGGTCGAGCGGGAGAAGGTCAACGGCGTGATCATCGTGGGCGACGCCTTCGCCCGCCCCATGGTCAAGGCCCTCGACGAGCACCCCGGCCGGTGGGACCTCTCGTCGCTCCTCCTCGTCTACTCCTCGGGCGTGATGTGGTCGGAGCCGGTGAAGGAGGCGCTCCTCGCCCACCACCCGACGATGATCCTGGCCGACCTGCTCGGCTCGTCCGAGGCGCTCGGCATGGCGAAGAGCGTGTCCGGCGGGACCAAGGCCGCCGCCACCGCCACCTTCGAGCTCAGCGAGGACGCCGTCGTGCTCACCGACGACGACCGCGTGGTGCAGGCGGGCTCGGGCGAGATCGGCCGGCTCGCCCTCAAGGGGCGGGTGCCGGTGGGCTACTACAAGGACCCGGAGAAGTCGGCCCGCACGTTCCCCGAGATCGACGGCGTCCGCTACACGGTCCCGGGCGACTACGCCACGGTCGAGGCCGACGGCTCGATCACGCTCCTCGGACGGGGCTCGGTGGTCATCAACACCGGCGGCGAGAAGGTCTTCCCCGAGGAGGTCGAAGAGGCGTTGAAGCTGCACGAGTCGGTGCGCGACGCGGTGGCGGTCGCGGTGCCCGACGACAAGTTCGGCGAGATCGTCACCGCGATGGTCGAGCTCGAGCCCGGGGCCACGCTCGACGAGGCGGGGATCATCACCCACGTGAAGGGCAAGCTCGCGGCGTTCAAGGCGCCGAAGCACGTGCTGCAGGTCGACACGATCGGTCGGGCGGCGAACGCGAAGGTCGACTACAAGCGGCTCAAGGCCGAGGCGATGGAGCGGCTCGGGGTGAAGGCGTGAGCCGCTCGTTCGCCGACGTCTGGGAGGCCGTCGCCGACGCACTTCCCGACGCCACTGCGCAGGTCCACGGCGATCGCCGACTCGCCTGGGCGGAGATGGATCGCCGCGCCGACGGCATCGCCCAGGCACTGCTCGACGCCGGCGTCGTGCAGCAGGACAAGGTCGCGCAGTACCTCTACAACGTCCCCGAGTACCTCGAGTCGCTGTTCGGGATCGTGAAGGCCGGTTGCGTGCCGGTGAACACGAACTACCGCTATGCCGACGACGAGCTCATCTACCTGTGGGACAACAGCGACTCGGTCGCGGTCGTGTTCCAGGGCAGCTTCAGCGAGACGATCGATCGCATCCGCTCGAAGGTCG
>JAODBP010000344.1 GCA_025464025.1 Actinomycetes bacterium
CCGACGGCCCAGCCGATGGCGTAGGTGATGGCGGCCGGCACCAGGGTGAACAGCACCTGCCGGAGCGCCGTCCGCCAGCGGGAGCGCCCGGTGAAGCGGCCGGTCGAGGCGCCCACCACCACGGCGGCGGCGACGGCGAGGACGAGGGACGCGACGATCGCCCCGCCGTGGCCGATGAAGAACCACGGGAGGAGGGGCACGACGGCCCCGATCGAGAAGGCCACGAACGACGACGTGGCCGCCGCGATCGGCGAGCCCAGGTTCCCGGGCGAGATCCCGAGCTCCTCCTTCATGTGCGCCTCGAGCGCCCGGTCGGGGTCGCTCATCATCGCCTCGGCGAGGACCCGGGCCTGGTCGGCCTCGACGCCCTTCGACTGGTAGATCTGGATCAGCTCGACGGTCTCGGCGTGGGGGAACCGCTCGAGCGAGCGCCGCTCCGTGTCGAGCTCGCGCTCGAGCAGCTCGGTCTGCACCTTCATCGAGTTGTACTCGCCGGCCGCCATCGACACGGCGCCGGCGATGAGCCCGGCGAGGCCGGCCAGGCGCACCACGCCGGGGGCCGGGCCGGCACCGGCCACGCCCAGGATGAGGCCGACGTTGGACACCAGGCCGTCGCTGATGCCGAACACGGCGGCCCGCGCCGCGCCACCGCTGACATCGCGGTGGTGGTGGAGGCCGATGGGGCGATCGTCGGCAGCGTCGGACACTGCGGGCACGGTAGCTCCGCCCCGTACGCTTGCCGACCGTGCCCAGCCGTTACGACGCCACGAAGGAGGACCTCGCCGAGCTGCTCGCCGGCGAGCCGGCCTTCCGCGTGGGCCAGGTCTGGGACGGGCTCCACACCCGGGTGGTGGCGCCGGCCGACATGACCGAGCTGCCGGCCGCGCTGCGGGCGAAGGTCGACGAGGCGCTGCCGCCGGCCCTGGTCGTCGCCCGTGAGTCGATCAGCGACGACGGCGACACGATCAAGTGGCTCTGGAAGCTGCACGACGGCGCCC
This sequence comes from Actinomycetes bacterium, assembly GCA_025464025.1. The sequence continues at coordinate 999 of JAODBP010000344.1, forward strand.
TCGTCGAGACCGTGCTGATGCACTACGACGACCGGACCACGGTCTGCGTGTCGTCCCAGGCCGGATGCGCCATGGCGTGCGGGTTCTGCGCCACCGGGCAGGCCGGCTTCGAACGCCAGCTCACCACCGGCGAGATCGTCGAGCAGGTCGCCGTGGCCGTCGACCGGGCCCGCCCCCGCCGCCTGTCGAACGTCGTGCTCATGGGCATGGGCGAGCCGATGGCCAACTACGACCGCATGTGGCCCGCCGTCGTGCGCATGCACGACGACATGGGGCTCTCCGCCCGGCACCTCACGATCTCGACCGTGGGCATCGTGCCCGGCATCCGTCGGCTGGCCGGCGAGGACCTGCCGGTGAACCTGGCCGTGTCGCTCCACGCCGCCAACGACACCCTCCGGGACGAGATGGTGCCGATCAACCGGCGCTACCCGCTGGCCGAGCTGATGGACGCCTGCGCCGACTACCTGGCGGCCAAGGGTCGGCGGCTGTCGTTCGAGTGGGCCCTCATCGCCGGCGTCAACGACCGCGGCTCCGACGCCCGGGAGCTGGCCGCGCTGGCCAACCCGCTCGGCGCCCACGTGAACCTCATCCCCCTCAACCCGACGCCGGGGTACGCCACGCCCGGCACACCACCGGAGGGCGTGCGCCGCTTCCGCGACGCGCTGCGGTCGCTCGGCGTGAACGCCACCATCCGCCAGAACCGGGGCACGGAGATCGACGCCGCCTGCGGGCAGCTCCGGGCCACTGCCGTCGAAGGCAGCAGGGTCCGGATCCGATGACGCTGCTCCACATGACGACCGAGGCCGAGTGGGCCGCCAGCCGCATCGACCCGGCGCCGGGCGAGGACTTCGTCCACCTGTCCGGGCCCGAGCAGCTCCACGTCCCGGCCAACGCCTTCTACGCCGGCCGCCGGGACCTGGTCCTGCTCGCCATCGACCCGACCCGGCTCGCCTCCGAGATCAAGGTCGAGGGCGGCTTCCCCCACCTCTACGGGCCGATCCTCCCCGAGGCCGTGTTCGACGTGCTGCCGTTCCCGGCCGACGCCGACGGCTCGTTCCACCTCGTGGTCGCACCCATGGACGCCGGCTCGCCACCGGCCGCCGACCTGATCGAGGCCATGGTCCAGGAGATGGACGACCTCTACGGCAGCCGCATCGACGTCGACGGCATGCCCTCGGCCACGCCCGCCGACTTCGCCCGACCGAAGGGCACGTTCCTCGTCGGCCACCTCGACGGCGTGCCGGTCACCGGCGGCGGGGTGAAGACGCTCGAGCCCGGCCTGGGCGAGATCAAGCGCATGTACGTGGCGCCCGAGGCGCGGGGCCAAGGCATCGCCCGCACGCTGCTCACCGCGCTGGAGGACGCCGCCCGCCGGCTCGGCCACGACCGCGTGCGGCTCGACACCGGGCCCGACCAGCCCCACGCCAAGGCGCTCTACGAGACGGCCGGCTACGTCGAGATCCCGAACTACAACGACAACCCCAAGGCCACCTACTTCGCCGAGAAGCAGCTCACCTGACGAGGACGGTGGTGTGGTCGTCGAGGCGGATGGCATCGACGAGCACCTCCCCGGGGTGGACCACGGCGCCGGGCCACACGACCGAGCGGACCAGCTCGCCCTCGACGACCGCACCCCGGCCGACCACCGACGCCCCGCCCGACCAGGCGAGGTTGGCGGCGAGGTAGTCGTGTGGCGTGTCGCAGGCCACGAACGGCCCGTCGGCGCCGACGACGTCGAGCCGACCCTCGGCCCGCAGCGGCCGCCAGCACGCCTCGTACAGGCCGGCCGGGCGGTGCGGGAGCGTGGCGATGACGGCCGGCGGCAGCAGCGACCCGAGGATGCCGACGCCGTCGACCAGCGCCGGTTCGCCCACCACCAGCACCCGGACCCGCTCGCCGTCCCAGCCCTCGACGAGCGGCGCCAGGTCGATCGTGGTCCAGCTGTCGCCGTTGACCACGAGGGCGGGCCGGCCGTCGAGCCACGGCCGCAGGTGGGCGACGGCGCCGGCCGTGCCGAGCGCCTCGGGCGCCTCGATCGACAGGTGGGCCCGCCCGGCCACCGCCTCGGCCAGCCGGTCGGCGTGGTGGTGGGCGTTGACGGCCAGGTGGTCGGGCCCGTCGCCGACGATGGCTGCCACCCGGGCCAGGTTGCCGTCGAGCAGGGTGACGTCGCCGACCGGGCACAGCGGCTTGGGCCGGAACCGGGTCAAGGGGCGCAAGCGGGTACCTGCGCCGGCACCCAGCACGATCGCTGCCAGACTGTCAACCATGGAGACCCGCCGCTGGACGAACCCGTCGCAGCCCCAGACCCTGCAGATCGCCGTGTTCCTCTTCTACATCAACGCGTTCTTCGGTGTCGTCTACAAGATGTTCCTGTTCCCGATCGGGCTGCTCTGGATCATCGGCTGCATCGGCGTCGGCTTCGGCATCGCCAACGAGCGCCGCTGGGGCTACGTGGCCGGCATCGTGGTCGCCGCCGTGGGCCTGCTCCAGGGCTTCTACGGCGGCGGGCTCATCGGCCTGATGATCGGCGTGGCGCTGATCGCCCTGCTCCTCCACCCGCAGAGCAGGGACTACCAGCGCATCTGGTTCTCGTAGGAGGACGGCTACACCAGCCAGCGGTAGAGGGCCTGGGCCACGCACGCCGGCTTCTCCGAGCCGTCGACCTGGAAGGTCAGCTCGTAGGTCGTCTGCACGCCGCCCTTCACGTCGTCGACGGCCAGGAGCTTCGCCGACAGGCGCAGCTTCGAACCGACCGGCACCGGTGACGGGAAGCGCAGCTTGTCGAGGCCGTAGTTGAGGGCCATCGAGAAGCCGGTGACCGTGACCACCTGGGGCAGGAGGACGGGGCCGAGGCTCATCGTCAGGTAGCCGTGGGCGATGGTGCCGCCGAACGGGCCGTCCTTCGCCCGCTCGGGATCGACGTGGATCCACTGGTGGTCGCCGGTCGCGTCGGCGAACGTGTTCACCCGCTCCTGGGTGATCTCCAGCCAGTCCGACGTGCCGAGCTCTTCGCCGACGAGCGCCTTGAGCTCGTCGATGCCGTTGATCGTGCGTGCCATGGACGGAACCTAGCCCGCTGTAGCTTCCTCCCCGGTGGGGGGGAACCTGGGCGACCTGTTCGAAGCGGCGGCGACCGCGACCCCAGGCGCCACTGCGCTCGTCGTCGACGGCGAGCGGTGGACCTTCGCCCAGCTCGACGACCGGGTGAACCGCTTGGCCGAGGTGCTCGCCCTCCAGGGGATCGCCCGGGAGGACCGCGTCGGCATCCTCCTCGGGAACACGAACGAGCACCTCGAGGTGCTCCTCGCCTGCTTCAAGCTGCGGGCCCTGGCCGTCAACCTCAACACCCGCCTGGTGGCCGGCGAGCTGGCCGAGCTGCTCTCCCTCAGCCAAGCCGACGTGGTGGTGCACGAGCCCGACCTCGGCGACCTGCTCCCGTCGCACGTGACCGGCATCTCCCGGGGACCGGGCTACGAAGCGGCGCTGGCCGCGGCCGACCCGACGCCGCCCGACCCGGCCGGCGGCCGCTCCGGCGACGACCTCTACGTGCTCTACACCGGCGGCACGACCGGCCGACCGAAGGGCGTGCTGTGGCGCCACGACGACCTCCGCGTCGCCGCCCTCGCCGGCGACCTCGGCCTCGGCGCCCGCCGGGTGCTGGTGGCCTGCCCGCTGTTCCACGGCACCGGGCAGTGGATGGCACTCGCCGCCGTCCTCGCCGGCGGCACCGTCCTCACGACCCGGGCCCGCAGCGTCGAGCCCGAGCGGGTCTGGGGCCTGGCCGAGGCCGAGCGGGCCACGCACCTGGTGCTGGTCGGCGACGCCTACGCCCGACCGCTGGTCGAGGCGCTCGAGCTGCGACCGGGCCGGTGGCGGCTCGACGACCTCACCGTCGTGCTGTCGGGGGGCGCCCAGCTGTCCCCCGACGTCACCAGCCGCCTGCTCGCCGCCCTGCCCTGCGCCATGGTCGTCGACGGCTACGGCGCCACCGAGACCGGCGGCCACGCCCGCCTGGTGAGCGTGGCCGGCTCGCCGACGACGACGACGAGCGCCTTCCGCGTCGGCGACGACACCGCCGTGCTCGACGACCAGCTCCGTCCCATCCCCCGCGGGGAGCCGACCGAGGGCTGGCTGGCCCGACGGGGCCCGCTGCCGCTCGGCTACGACGGCGACCCGGAGGCCACGGCCCAGACGTTCCCCGTCGTCGACGGGGTGCGGTGGTCGGTGCCCGGCGACCGGGCCCGCTGGCTCGACGCCCACCGGGTCGAGATCCTCGGACGGGGCGCGCTCACCATCAACACCGGCGGCGAGAAGGTCCACGCCGAGGAGGTCGAGGGCGTGCTCCGCGACCACCCGGCCGTCGCCGACGCGATCGTGGTCGGCGCACCCGACGAGCGGTGGGGTGAGCTGATCACCGCCGTCGTGACCGCCGTGCCCGGCGCCACCGTCACCCTCGACGACCTGGTCGAGCACTGCCGAGGCGTGCTCGCCCCGTTCAAGGCCCCCCGCCGGCTGGTGCTCGTCGACGAGGTCCGCCGGTCGGCGTCGGGCAAGCCCGACTACCGCTGGGCCCGGGGGCTCGCCGAGTAGCGCTCGGCCCGGGCGCCTCGCACCCCCAGCCCTACGATGCTCCGGTGGCACTCCCGCAAGGCGCCGAGAAGCAGCGCATGGTCCGCGACATGTTCGACGCCATCGCCCCGCGGTACGACCTGGTGAACCGGATCATGACGTTCCGGCTCGACGTCCGATGGCGGAAGCGGACGGTGCGCGACCTGGCCCTGCCGCCCGGCTCGCGCGTGCTCGACCTGGCCGCCGGCACCGGCGACCTGTGCCGGGACCTCACGGCTGCCGGCCATCGACCCGTCGGCGTCGACCTCTCGTTCGGCATGCTCGCCGCGGCCCGCACGACGGCACCCCTGGTGCACGCCGACGCCCTGCAGCTGCCGGTGCCGGACGGCGCCGCCGACGGCGCGACGTGCGGGTTCGCCCTCCGGAACTTCGTCGACCTCGGTGCCTTCCTCGCCGAGCTCGCCCGCGTCGTCCGGCCGGGCGGCCGCATCGCCCTGCTCGAGGTGGCCGAGCCGCCGAACCCGGTGCTGCGATGGGGCCACGGCATCTACTTCGGCAAGGTGGTCCCCCGCATCGGGGGGCTCCTGTCCGACGGCAGCGCCTATCGCTACCTGCCCAAGTCGGTGGCCTACCTTCCCGAGCCCGACGAGCTGGTGGCCATGATCCGCCGGGCCGGCTTCGGCGACGCCCACCGGGCCACGCTCTCGGGCGGCATCAGCCAGCTCCTCGTGGGGACCCGTGACCGCAGCGCCTGAGCCGGCGCACCTCGTCGCCCGCACCCGCCGCCTCGACGGCGAGGCCGACCTGCTGGCCGTGGCCGGTGCCGACGGCGTGCTCTTCGAGCAGGCCGGCTCGGGTCTCGCCGGTCGGGGCGAGGCCCTGCGGCTGGCACTGCCCGTCGGGCCGGGCCGGTTGGCGGTCGCCGCCGACGAGGTGGCCGCCGCCCTCGCCGCCATCGAGTGCGACGACCAGGTCGGGCTGCCCGGGTGCGGGGCGGTGGCGTTCGCCGCCCTGCCCTTCCGGGACGAGACGCCCGGCTCGGTCGTCATCCCGTCGGTCGTGGTGGGCCGGGCCGACGACGGCACCCGCTGGGTCACCACCGTGGGACCGGCCGACCACATCGGCACGCCCGACCTCACGCCGCGGCCCCGCCCGGCGACCAGCCCGACGACCTACACGATCACCTCGAGCCGACCGCCCGGCGAGTGGTGCGAGTCGGTGGCCGCCGCCGTGGCCCGGATCCAGGCCGGGCACCTCGAGAAGGCGGTGTTCGCCCGCGAGGTCGTCGTCGAGGCCGACGCGCCGATCGACGTCGTCGACGTGCTCGAGCGGCTGCGGGCCGCCTACCCGTCGACCATGCGGTACTCGGTCGACGGCCTGGTGGGCGCCACGCCCGAGCTGCTCGTCTCCCGCTTCGGCGACGTCGTCCGCTCCCACCCGTTCGCCGGGACCACGCCCCGCACCGGGGTGCCCGAGACGGATGCCCGGGCCGCCGCCGCCCTCCTCGCCTCGGCCAAGGAGCGCGAGGAGCACCAGATCACCATCGACATGGTGCTCGACGCCGTCCTGCCGTTCTGCTCGTACGTCGACTCCGAGCCGGAGCCCACGATCGTGAGCCTGGCCAACGTGCAGCACCTGGCCACGCTGGTCGAGGGCCGCCTGTCGTCGCCGCCTGCCTCGGTGCTGGCCCTCGTCGCCGCCCTCCACCCGACGCCCGCGATCTGCGGTTGGCCGACGGGCGCCGCCCTCGACCTGATCGCCGAGCTCGAGGGCCTCGACCGGGGCCGCTACGCCGGCGCCGTCGGGTGGGTCGACCGCGACGGCGACGGCCGGTTCGGCGTCACCATCCGCTGCGCCGAGATCGACGGGCGCCGGGCCCGCCTGTTCGCCGGCATGGGCATCGTGGCCGACTCCGACCCGGCGACCGAGCTGGCCGAGACCCGAGCCAAGCTCCAGGCCATGCTCGGCGCCGTCGTCCGCCCCTGACCGCGCCGCACGGTTCGCGTTCCTGGTACTACGGAACGGTAGGATCGGGGGCGATGTCGGCGCTCCTCGGGCTCTTCTCGTCGCTGGCCTCGATGATCCGCTGGGCCGAGCCCTGGGACATCGAGCTCGACGACGATCCCCTCCTCGAGCGCACCCCGTCCGACGACCTCTGGGGCTAGATCGCTCAGAGCACCGCGGCCACGGCGGCGTTGAGCTCGGCGTGGACCTCGACGTTGGCGGTGCGGTCGGTGCGGACGACCACCACCCGGGTGCCGGCGCCCGACAGCGCGGGGGCGAGGTCGGTGGCGACCCGGACCTCGGTGGCCGGCAGGCCGTGGACGGCGGCCAGGCTCGGGAGGTCGACGTCGTGGGGCGTGCCGAACAGCTGCTCGAACCGGTCGGCCGCCAGCGCACCGGCCTGGGGCAGGAACGAGAAGATCCCGCCGCCCCGGTTGTCGACCACCACGATCGTCAGGTCGAGGCCGCGGCCGGCCAGCCCGAGCAGGGCGTTCGAGTCGTGGAGGAAGGCGACGTCGCCGACCAGGACGGTCACCGGCTCCCCCGACCCGGCGGCGATGCCCGCCGCGGTGGAGACCACGCCGTCGATGCCGTTGGCGCCGCGGTTCGCCACCACCCGCAGCCCGGCCCGCGGTGCGGCGAACCACTCGACGTCGCGCACCGGCATCGACGAGGACACCACCAGGGTGCCCTCGGCCCGGGCCGCCACCGTCCGGGCCACGAACGGCTCGGTCGCCTCCTCGTGCCCGGCCAGCACGCCGTCGATGGCGGCCTGGGCCCGGGCGTCGGCCTCGACCCACGACCGCCGCCACGTGTCGTCGGCCCGGGCGTCGACCTCGGCGGCCAGCACCCGGCACCACGACGACGGCTCGGCCCGAACGACGTGGTGGGCGGCCCGGTCCGGGTCGAGCCAGGCCGGGGCGACCACGACCTCGTCCGCCCCGGAGGCGGCGATCCACTGGTTGAGCACCTTCGACGCCGGCGCCTCGCCCAGTCGCACGACCACGTCGGGCCGGTGGGCCTCGGCGAACCCGGCGTCGCGCAGCAGGGCGTCGAAGGCGGCGACGGTCGCCGGGCCGGGCGTGCGGCACCCCGAGCGGGGGTCGGCCAGCACCGGCCAGCTCAGCGCCTGGGCCAGCTCGGCGACGTGCCACGGCACGGCCACGCCCCCGCCGGCGACGAGCACGCCCTTGCGGGGGTTGAGCACGGCGGCCAGATCGGCATCGACCGACGCCACGACCGGCGCCACCTGGTGCCACGGCCGGTTGCCCCGCCGGCCGGCCGGCAGCTCGCCCGGCTCCCCCACCAGCGGCTCGCGGAACGCCAGGTTGAGGTGCACCGGTCCGGGTCGGGGGCCCAGGGCTTCGGCCACCGAGCGACTGGCCAGCGACCGCCACGTCGCGGCCACGGCCTCGTCGGCCACACCCGGCTCGGCGTACCACCGCACGGCCCGACCGAAGAGGTGGGCCTGATCGATCGTCTGCGGGGCGCCGACGGACTGCAGCTCGGGCGGCCGGTCGGCGGTGCACACCAGCATCGGCACCCCGCCGTACGACGCCTCGATCACCGCCGGGTGGAGGTGACCGGCGGCCGACCCGCTGGTCGTGAGCACGACCGCGGGCACACCGGTGCCCCGCCCGATGCCGAGGGCGAGGAAGGCGGCCGCCCGCTCGTCGTGGTGGACGTGAACGGTGAGCCGGTCGTCGCTGGCGAGGGCGAGGGCCAGCGGGGTCGACCGCGAGCCGGGCGACACCACGGCGTGGCGCACACCGCCCCGCACCCACTCGTCCACGAGGGTGGCGCAGAACGTGGCTTGTACGTTGGCCGGCGATGTCACGCGTGGTCCTCGTGCACGGCTTCACCCAGACCGGCGCGTCGTGGGCGACGATCGCCGCCGGCCTCGAGGGTCACGACGTGGTCGCGCCCGACCAGCCCGGCCACGGCGACCGGGGTGCGGAGCGGGCCGACCTGGTGACGAGCGCCCGGCTGCTGGCACCGCTCGGACCGGCGGCGTTCGTGGGCTACTCGATGGGTGCCCGCATCGCCCTGCACCTCGCCCTCCTGCGACCCGACCTGGTGTCGGCGCTCGTGCTCCTCGGCGGCACGGCCGGCATCGACGACGACGAGGAGCGCGCGGCCCGTCGAGCCGCCGACGAGGTGCTGGCCGACCGGCTCGAGGACATCGGCACCGAGGCCTTCCTCGACGAGTGGCTGGCCCAGCCGCTGTTCGCCGGCCTGCCGACCGAGGGCCGGGGCGCCCGGTCGACCGATGCCGCCGGCCTGGCCTGGAGCCTCCGCCTGTCCGGGACCGGCACCCAGCAGCCGCTCTGGGACCGACTCGGCGAGCTGGCCATGCCGGTGCTGGTGGTCGCCGGCGAGCGCGACGAGAAGTTCCGAGCCCTCGGCGATCGCCTCGTCGCCGGCATCGGCGGCAACGCCGAGCTGGCGCTGGTGGCCGGCGCCGGCCACGCCGCCCACCTCGAGCGCCCCGACGGCTTCCTCGCCGTCGTGCGCCCCTGGCTCGCGGGGCTGCACTAGCCGGACACCGTCAGCCCGACGGCGAGCAGGGTGCCGAAGGCCAGCTGGAGCCGCCCCGTCTCGCCCAGCACGGGGATCAGCGCCATGCCCGTCGCCCCCTGGGCGATGCGCTGGAGGGGCCGGCCGGCCAGCGGCAGGGCGGCCAGCGCCAGCAGGGCCCACGGCCGGCGCAGGGCCAGCAGCGGCACCAGCACGAACGCCCCGGCCACCAGGCTGACGTAGAGCGACCGGGTGCCGCCGTCGCCCAGCCGCACGGCGAGCGTCCGCTTGCCCGAGCGGGCGTCGGTCGGGATGTCGCGCAGGTTGTTCACCACGAGCAGGGCCGTGGCCAGGAGGCCGACCGGCACCGACGCGCCGAGGGCGACTCCCGTGATCCGGTCGAGCTGCACGTAGGCCGAGCCGACCGTGGCGACCACGCCGAAGAACACGAACACGAACACCTCGCCCAGCCCGAGGTAGCCGTACGGCTTCGGGCCGCCGGTGTAGAAGTAGCCGGCGAGGAACGAGGCCACGCCGACCACGAGCACCTCGGGCCCGACGGCGACGGCGAGCGCCAGCCCCGCCACGGCGGCGACGAGCGCGGCGACGCCGGCGGCGAGGCGCACCTCGGAGGCCGACGCCAGGCCCGAGCCCACCAGGCGCACCGGGCCGACCCGCCGGTCGTCGGTGCCGCGCACGCCGTCGGCGTAGTCGTTCACGTAGTTGGTGGCGATCTGGATGGCGAGGGCCACGACCATGGCCGCGGCGAAGCGCCACCACAGGATCCCGTCACCCGGCTCGCCCACGGCGGCGGCCGTGCCCACCAGCACCGGGACGACCGCAGCCGGCAGCGTGCGGGGCCGGGCGCCGAGGACCCAACGACTGGTCATGGGCGCCTCGGGAACTGGGAGAAGTCGGGTGTCTCCTTGTTCCGGTACGAGTCGCGCCCGTGCTGGGCCTCCTCCGAGCCGTAGAACAGCAGGTTGGCGTCGTGGGCCAGCTGCTGGATCCCGGCCATGCCGTCCTCCTCGGCGTGGAAGCTGGCCTTCAGCAGGCGCAGGGCCCACGGCGAGAGGGCGAGCATCTCCCGGCACCACTGGAGCGTCTCGTCCTCGAGCCGGTCGAGGGGGACGACGGTGTTCACGAGCCCCATGTCGAGCGCCTGCTGGGCGTCGTACTGGCGGCAGAGGAACCAGATCTCCTTGGCCTTCTTGGGCCCGACCTGCTTGGCGAGGAGGCTGGCGCCGTAGCCGCCGTCGAACGACCCGACCCGCGGCCCGGTCTGGCCGAAGCGGGCGTTGTCGGCCGCGATGGTGAGGTCGCAGAGCAGGTGGAGGATGTGGCCGCCCCCCATGGCCCACCCGGCCACCGCGGCGACGATCGGCTTGGGCAGCCGGCGCATCTGCACGTGGAGGTCGGTCACGTGGAAGCGGCCGACCGTGGCGCCCTGGGCGACGTAGCCCGAGTCGCCCCGCACCCGCTGGTCGCCACCGGAGCAGAACGCCAGGGGCCCCTCACCGGTGAGGATGATGGCGCCGACCTCGATGTCCTCCCGCGCCAGGTCGAACGCCTTCGACAGCTCGATGATCGTCTCGGGCCGGAACGCGTTGCGCACCTCGGGCCGGTCGATCGTCAGCTTGGCGACCCGCACGGCTCCCGCACCCTCGACCACGACGGCCGTCTCGTAGCGGATGTCCTCCCAGTCGCCGCTGGGCTCCCACGTCACGTTGCTGCTCGACACAGCGAGCGACCGTACCCTCTCGCCGTGGGAAGGCTGCTGCCGATCGACGCCGTGCCGGGGCTGGCGTTCCTCGACGCCCTCCGCCGGGCGTGGGACGACGGCGACGCGGTGCTGCCGGTCGACCCCCGGTTGCCGGTGCCGGCCCGACGGGCCCTGCTCGCCGCCATGCGCGCCAACGACCCCGTCGAGGACGGCGACCTCCTCGTGCTCGCCACCAGCGGGACCACCGGCGAGCCGAAGGGGGTGGTCCTCACCGAGGCGGCCGTCCGGGCCTCGGCCCGGGCCACGAACGCCCGCCTGGCGGTCGGCGAGGACGACCACTGGTGGTGCCCGCTGCCCCTCGCCCACGTGGGTGGCCTGTCGGTCGTGCTGCGCGCCATCGTCGGCCAGGTCCCGGTCACCTTCGTCGAGGACCCTCGCCAGACCCTGGCGTCCGTGGTCGCGACCCAGCTCCGCCGCATCGACGTCTCCCGCTTCCGGACCGTCCTCCTCGGCGGCGCCGCCCCGCCCGAGGACCGGCCGGCGAACTGCGTCACGACGTACGGCATGACCGAGACCGGGAGCGGCATCGTCTACGACGGCGTGCCCCTCGACGGGGTCGACGTCCGGGCCGTCGACGGCGAGCTGCACGTGCGAGGGCCGATGCTGCTGCGGGCCTACCGCGACGGCACCGACCCCAAGGACGCCGACGGGTGGCTGGCCACCGGCGATGCCGGCTCGGTGGTCGACGGCGTCGTGCACGTCGAGGGCCGCATCGGCGACGTGATCGTCACCGGCGGCGAGAAGGTCTGGCCCGACCCGGTCGAGCGCATCCTGGCCCGCCTGCCATCGGTGGCCGAGGTGGCCGTGGCCGGACGACCCGATCCGGAGTGGGGCCACCGCGTCGTCGCGTGGATCGTTCCCGTGGCCGAGCCGCCGACGCTCGACGAGCTGCGCGACGCGGTCAAGGCGGAGCTGCCGGCCTACGCCGCGCCCAAGGAGCTGGTCGTCGTCACCGAGCTGCCCCGCACCGCACTGGGCAAGGTGCGACGGGGCGAGCTCTAGAAGCCCCGCCCCACCAGCTGGCCGCCGTCGACGACGATCGCCTGGCCGGTGATGTAGCTCGCCGCGTCGCTCACGAGGAACAGGGCGGTGTTGGCGATGTCGTCCGGGACGCCCAGCCGCTTCATCGGCACGTGGCTGGCGACGAGCTCCTCGTTCGCCTCCCAGAGCTGGCGGGAGAAGTCGGTCTTGATGATCCCCGGGAGGATGGCGTTCACCCGCACGGCCGGGGCCAGCTCGGCGGCCAGGTGGCGGGTCAGGTGGATCTCGGCCGCCTTCGTCACGTTGTACCAGCCGAGGCTGATCTCGACGCTGACGCCGCCGATCGAAGAGAGGTTGAGCACGCTTCCGGCACCACTGGCGCCCAGGCCCGCCTTCATCGCTTCCTGGGTCCAGACGAGGTAGCCGGTCTGGTTGACCTTCATCGTCTTCTCCGCGGCGCTGACGTCGATGCCCATGAGCGGGCCGTAGTACGGGTTGGCGGCAGCGTTGTTCACCAGCACGTCGATGCCGCCGAAGCGCTGCACGCAGGCCGCCACGCATGCCGCGGCCTGGTCGGGCTCGCCGGCGTTGGCGGCGAACACCTCGACCTCGCCGGTCATCGACGCCGCCGCCTCCTCGAGCTGCTCCTGCTTGCGCGACGAGATGAGGACCTTGGCCCCGGCCTCGGCGCACCGGGCCGCGATGGCCCGGCCGATCCCCTTCGAGGCCCCCGTGACGAGGACCACCTTGCCGTCCAAGCGCAGCTCCATGGCCGGGACTCTACGACGCGGCTCCTGCCGGTCGATGACCATGACGAAATGACCTGAACGGGCCATGTTCGTCCACCCAACAGCCGGGGACACTCGCGTCGTGCGACTGCCTCGCCCGACCACGATCAACCAGCGAGTGCTCGGCTCCGCCGTCGTCGGCCTGCTCGCCGCCAACGCCTTCGCCGCTGCCGTGATCGCCGGCGACGTCGGTGCCGGGCCTGGTGGGGCGGCCATCGCCGAGGCGGCCGCGTCACCCGCCACCGTCCCCCAGACGGTCACCCTCATCACGACGGCCGACGGCCGGCGCCTCCTCGTCGACACCTCGACCCCGGAGGGCCGCAAGGCGGTCGCCGACGCGAAGCGACAGGGTGGGACGACCCAGGTCGTGGCCGTCCCGGCCCGGACCGGGCCGGGGTCGTCGTCACCCCTCCCCGGCGGCCTCGACCTCGGTCAGCTGCTCGGTGGCCTCCCCGCGGGCGGTGCCCTCGAGGTCGGTCAGGACGTGGCCCGGCAGCTCATCGACCTCGGCCCGGTGACCTCGATCATCGACGGCACGAAGACCACGGTCAGCTCGATCGTCGCCAACGGGCAGACCACCGTCAGCTCGATCCTCGGGGACGCCCAGACCACGGTGAGCTCCGTGCTCGGGAGCACACCATCGACGGTGACCTCCGTCGTCGGTGGCGTGCAGTCGACGGTGACGTCGGTGGTGGGCGGGACGCAGTCGACCGTCACCTCGGTGCTCAACCAGGTGACCCCGACGTCGACGCTGCTCGGGTCCGTGATCACCACGGTGTCCACCACCGTGCAGTCGGTGACCCCGACGACGAGCGCTCCCCCGCCGCCCCCGCCCACCACCGTGCCGGCGCCGGTCTGCGGGCTGCTCGTCCACTGCTGAGCGCTAGAGGTCGGCGGTGGCCCTGACGTTGCCGGCCCCGTCGCGGATGACGACCCGACGCACCTCGGCCGCATCGATGGGCAGCGACGTGGCCCAGGCCTTGCCCGGGCCCTGGCTGGTGAACGTGCCGACGTCGGCGATCCCGTCGGGGCCCGACACGGTGACGGCGTAGCGCACACCGGCCGGCGCCTGGTCGAGCACGCACACCATCCGATCGGGGCCGTCGCTCACCAGGACCTGGCCCACCGCCTGCCCGTCGGTGCCGAGCAGCCGGCCGGCGACGAGGCCGTCGCCGCCGCGGCCGTCGCCGTGGGAGCCGACGGCGATGCCGGCCACGAGGGCGACGACGGCGGCCGCCGCGGCCACGAGCGCGGGCCGGGCCCACCTCGCCAGGGCGCGGCGACGGGCCGGGCTTCGCTCGGCGTCGAGGCGGGCGAGCACCCGCTGCTCGAAGCCGGCCGTCGGCTCGGCCGGCGGGGCGAGCGCGAGCAGGGCATCGGCCGTCGCCGCCAGCTCGGCCAGCTCGGCTCGGCAGCCCCCGCAGGTGGCGACGTGGCCGAGCACGTCGGCCCGGCGGGCCGCGTCGAGCAGGTCGAGCGCCGCCTCGGGGGCGAGCTGCCGGGCCTCTTCACACGTCATGCCAGATCTCCCGCCACGGCATCGCGCAGGCGGAGCATGCCGGCGCGGATCCTCGTCTTGGCCGTGCCCAGGGGCACGCCCTCTCGTTCGCTGATCTCGGCCGCGGTCAAGCCCGAGAAGCGGGCCAGCACCACGGCGCGCTGCTGCTCGGGCGGCAGGGCAGCCAGGGCGGCTCGGACCCGCGCCGCGTCCTCGGTGGCCACCACCGCGCCGTCGGGGCCGCTGCCCCCGGCCGGGGGCAGGAGGCCGGCCAGCACCTCGGGGTCGGTCGGCACCGAACGCATGGCCCGCAGGGAGTCGATGGCCAGGTTGCGGGTGATGGTGAGCAGCCAGGTCGCGACGGACCCCCGGCGGGCGTCGTAGGCGCCGGCGTGGCGCCAGGCCCGGACGAAGGCCTCCTGGGCCACGTCGTCGGCCACGGCCCGGTCACCGACCATCGTCACGGCCAACCCGAAGACGCGACCCTGGAACCGGCGCACGAACGCGGCGGCAGCATCGGGGTCGCCGGCACCCAGGCCGGCGAGGAGCGCATCATCGGCCACGGCCCACACCCCGGGTGTACGTGCGCCACGGCCTTGCGGATTGCCCCCCATGTGGGAGCCATCCGACACCGCGCCGGCGCCGGGGTCAAGGATGGCCAGCGTTCCCCAGGCCCACGCCACGCCGGGCCCCGACCGCGCACGGCCGGACCCATCTGGGACACTCGTCCGATGTCTCGTCGGGCCGTGGCGGCCGCCCTCGTGCTGCTCCTGCTCATGGCGTGTGCCCCCTCGGCGACGGCGGCGGTCGACGCGTGCACCGGCACCGCCCCACCGACCGGGTACGACCACGTGGTGTGGATCTTCATGGAGAACCACCACCGCGGCGACGTGCTGGGCTCACCGAGCGCACCGTTCGAGACGGCGGTCGCCGCCGGGTGCGGGACGGCCGCCGACTACCGACACGTCGGTCGCCCGTCGCTCCCGA
The DNA here is from genome assembly GCA_025464025.1 of Actinomycetes bacterium. The sequence goes on from JAODBP010000344.1 coordinate 16,129, forward strand.
ACTACCTGGGCGCCGTCACCGGCGCGACCTGGGGCGTGCGCGACGACGCCGCACCCGACCGACACGCCATCACGGGCGACAACCTGTTCCGCCAGGTGCGTCGGACCGGCGGGACGGCCCGCACCTACGCCGAGTCGATGCCCTCGCCGTGCGCCCTCCGGGCCGCGGGCCGCTACGCCGTGAAGCACAACCCGGCCGCCTACCTCCAAGGTGCCGACGACCGGGCGGCATGCCAGCGGGACGACCTGCCGCTCGGCGCGATCGGCGGCGGTGCCCTCGCCACCGACCTGGCTCGCGGCACGCTGGCGACGTTCACCGTCGTCGTCCCCGACCTCTGCTCCGACACCCACGACTGCCCCGTCGCCACCGGCGACCGGTGGCTCCGCCAGTGGGTGAGCGCCATCACGACCAGCAGCACCTATCGAGCCGGCCGTACCGCCGTCTTCGTGGTCTGGGACGAACCGACACCGATGCCGTTCCTCGCCATCGCTCCATCGATCCGACCCGCCACCGTCGTGCACCCGGCCGTCGACCACTACGCCCTGCTCCGCACCACCGAAGACCTCCTCGGCCTGCCGGCGATCGGCCAGGCGGCGAGGGCCCCGTCGATGCGGGCCGCGCTGCACCTCTGAGCCGTCGCTACGGTCCCGGGGGTGAACCGGCTCGGCGGTGAGACCAGCCCCTACCTGCGCCAGCACGCCGGCAACCCGGTCGACTGGTTCCCGTGGGGCGACGACGCCTTCGCCGCGGCACGGGAGCGGGACGTGCCGATCCTGCTGTCGGTCGGCTACTCGGCCTGCCACTGGTGCCACGTCATGGCCCACGAGTCGTTCGAGGACCCGGCCGTGGCCGCCGTCATGAACGAGCTGTTCGTGAACGTGAAGGTCGACCGGGAGGAGCGCCCCGACGTCGACGCCGTCTACATGGAGGCGGTGCAGGCCCTCACCGGTTCGGGCGGCTGGCCCATGACGGTCTTCCTCCAACCCGACGGCCGGCCGTTCTACGGCGGGACCTACTTCCCACCGGCGCGGTTCGTCGAGCTGCTGCGGGCCATCGACGGCGCGTGGCGGGAGCAGCGGGGCGAGCTCGATGCCCAGGCCGAGGAGCTGACCGACGTGATCCGCCGGTCGGCGGCCGTCGGTGGTGGCGGTCCCCCACCGGGCATGGCCGTGCTCGACCAGGCCGTCGAGGCGCTCCTGGCCCAGGTCGACGACGCGTGGGGCGGCCTCGGCCGGGCGCCGAAGTTCCCCCAGTCCATGAGCCTCGACCTGCTGCTGCGGCGCGGCGTGGTCGAACCCGTCGCCCTGTCGCTCGACGCCATGGCCTCGGGCGGCATCTACGACCACCTCGGCGGTGGCTTCGCCCGGTACTCGGTCGACGACCGCTGGCTCGTCCCCCACTTCGAGAAGATGCTCTACGACCAGGCCCTCCTGGCCCGGGCCTACCTCCACGCCTGGCAGGCGACCGGGCACGACCGCTACCGCCAGGTGCTGGAGGAGACCATCGGCTACGTCCTCCGCGACCTCGCCGCGCCGGGCGGCGGCTGGTGCTCGGCCGAGGACGCCGACTCCGAAGGCGTCGAGGGGAAGTTCTACGTCTGGTCCCTCGACGAGGTGCTCGAGGTCGGCGGTCCGGCGGTCGCCGACTGGTACGGCGTGACCGCCGCCGGCAACTTCGAGGGCGAGAACATCCTGACCCGCCCGGTCCGGGGCGACCTGGCCCGGCCGCCCGAGGTCGAGGCGGCCCGGGCGGCGCTGTTCGAGCGGCGGGCCACCCGGATGCGGCCCGGGCTCGACGACAAGGTACTCACCGAGTGGAACGCCCTGTTCCTGTCGGTGCTGGCCGAGGCGGCGGCGGCCACCCGCCGGCTCGACTGGGCCGAGGCGGCCGTGGCCAACGGCGAGTTCCTCCTCGCCGAGCTGCGCCGAGGCGACGGGCGCTGGCTGCGTTCGTGGCAGGCGGAGACCGGGTCCAAGCACCTGGCCTACGCCGCCGACCACGCCGCCCTCGTCGACGCCTTCACCCGGCTGGGCGAGGCGACCGGCCAGGCCCGCTGGACGGTCGCCGCCGCCGAGGCGGCCGACGCCCTGCTCGCCCTGTTCTGGGACGACGAGGCCGGAGGCGTGTTCACCACCGGCCACGACGCCGAGCGGCTCGTCGCCCGCCAGAAGGACCTGCTCGACAACGCCACCCCGTCGGCCAGCTCGAGCGCGGCGCTCGCCCTCCTGCGCCTGGCCGCCCTCACGGGCGAGGACCGCTACCGGACCGCCGCCCAAGCCATCCTCGCCACCCTCGCCCCGCTCGCCGGGCAGCACCCCACCGCCTTCGCCAACCTCCTCGGCGCCATCGACCTCGATCTGCGCGGTGCGACCCAGATCGTCATCCCCGGCGACATCCCCGACCTCCTCGCCGTGGCCCGGGAGCGGTGGCGCCCGAACGCCGTCCTGGCCTGGGGCGAGCCCTACGACTCCCCGCTCTGGGACGGCCGCAAGCCCGGCCTGGCCTACGTCTGCCGCGAGTACGCCTGCCGCCTCCCCGTGGCCACCCCCACCGAGCTCCGCGAGCAGCTGGCCTGAGCTACCAGCCGCCTCGGTGAATGGCGTCGGTGCGGCGGGGGCGGGTGGACGAGCGACCCGGTTCGTCGGGGGCCGGGTGGCCGAGGGCGATCGTGCCCAGGCACCGGCGGTCGGCCGGGATGCCGAAGGCGTCCTTCACGGCGGCCTCGTGCTCGAACTGGCCGAAGAAGCAGGCCCCGAGCCCTTCGGCCACCGCGGCCAGGAGGAGGTTCTCGACGCCGGCACCGCCGTCGACCCACCAGTACGGCACCGGCCACGCCTCGACCGAGCCCAGGCCGGTGGCCGCCTTGTCCGGCTCGGCGTACCGCTCGGCGTAGGCCGACGGGTCCACGACCGGGACGACGAGCACCGGCGCCCGCAGCAGCCCCTGCCACCGGAAGCCCGACGGGTCGGCCAGCGTGACCGCCCAATACCGAGCCACGTCGATGCCGGTGAGCACCACGAGATCGAGCCCCTGGGCGTGCCCGGCCGACGGCCCCCGCACCCCGGCCTCCAGGACGCGGGCCAACCCGTCCTCGGGGACGGGCTGGTCGGTGAAGTTGCGGACCATCCGCCGACGGCGGAGGGCCTCGGAGAGGTTCAGCTCAGGCGAGGGGGGCCAGGTCTTCGGCCATGGCCCAGGCGAAGGCGATGAGCGAATCGCCCTTGCCCGCATCGACGTCGTCGAAGAGGGCCCGGACCTCGGCCGAGATCTTCTCCGGCTTGGCCGACTCGTGGTCGAGCACGCAGGGCGGGTTGCCGTCGCCCTTGGCGATGAAGCTCCGCTCGTCGTACTCGGCGTCGACGCTGAACCGCTTCGCCAGCCGGCGGCCCCAGGCCCGGTCCTCGCCCGAGGGCTTGTGGTCGGGGCGGGGCACGACGTCGTTCAGCTTCATGAACGACCCGAAGGCGTCGAAGCCGGAAGCGTCGACGAAGCGGGTGCCGATGAGCACGTCCTCGTCGGGGAAGGCCAGCACGGCCCGCCGGAGCTGGTCGCCCATCATGGCCTTGAGGGCCTCCTGGCGCTTGGCCGTGCGCTTCACCGACGCCAGGCCGATCAGCACCGAGGGGGTGCCGCCGATGCGCTCGAGGGTGCAGAACGAGAAGCCCTGGAGCACCCCGTTGCTGCGGGCCTGGGTGATCAGGACCCACTCCTCGCGCTGCTTCGACAGGAGCCCGATGTCGTACTGGGCCGGCCCGTCAGCGCAGATGTTGCCCATCTCCTCGAGCTCGAGGTCGTCCAGCGCGGTGCAGTCCTTGGTCTCGACGTCGATCGCCATGCGGTCCCTGTCTCCCCGAATCTGCCGTCAGGTGCAATCGTGGTACCTGACCAGTATCGCAGGGTTTTTCCAGGGCTGACACCGCGTCAGGCTTTTCGGCCTCAGGGCAGGACCGCGGCGTGGCCGAACTCGGTGAGCAGCTCGGCCCGCAGGCCGTTGGTCTCGTCGACCCGGAACTCGTCGGAGAGCCGCACCACCTGGGCCCCCAGGTGGATGAACACCGGGGACGGGCCGGGGTGGCCGACGAGCAGCTTCTTCAACACGTCGATGCGGCCTTCGTCGAGCCCGTGGGCCGGGAACTGGAGCCGCAGGGGCGGCGCCGCGCTGTCCTCGGTGACCTCCACCGGGATGATGTCCATGGCCATGAGCTTGGCCACGTCGTCCCGGGTGTCGAGCCGGCCCCGGACGCAGATGATCCGGTCGTCGGCCAGCTTCGTGCCGTGCTCGAGCATGGTCTTCGGGAACACCATGACCTCGATGGCGGCCTCGAGGTCCTCCAGCACGAAGATGGCCATGAGCTCGCCCTTCTTCGTGTACTTGCGCTGGAGGCCGGTGACCACGCCCCCGACGACCTTCATGTCGCCCGAGCCGCCGCCGTCACGGAACTCGGCGATCGTGCAGTCGGCCTTGCGCCGGACCTGGTGCTCGACGCCCATGAGCGGGTGGTCGCTCACGTAGAGGCCGAGCATCTCCTTCTCGTAGGTGAGCTTCTGGGCCTTGTCGAAGGCGTCGTCGGGGATGGCGATCGGCGGCTCGACCGGGGCCGAGCTGTCGTCGATCGAGCCGAACAGGTCGAACTGGCCCTCGGCCTCCTTGCGCCGCCGGGCCAGGGTGCGGTCGATGATCACCTCGTGGACCTTGAGCAGGCCGAGCCGCTCGTGGCCGAGGATGTCGAACCCGCCGGCCTTGATGAGGGACTCGATGGTGCGCTTGTTGAGCACCTGGGGGTCGACCCGGTCGCAGAAGTCGTGGAACGAGGCGTACGGGCCCTGCTTCTCCCGGTCCTCGAGGATGAGGGCGACGAGCCCCTCCCCCACGTTCCGCACCGCGGAGAGGCCGAACAGGATCACCTGGGCGCCGTCCTCCTCGGCCACCGAGAAGTCGGAGATCGACCGGTTGACGTCGGGCACCTCGACCTTGATGCCCTTCGCCCGGCATTCGTTCAGGTAGACGGCGGACTTGTCCTGGTTGTCCTTGACCGACGTGAGCAGGGCGGCCAGGTACTCGGTGCGGTAGTTCGCCTTGAGCCAAGCCGTCTGGTAGGCGATGAAGCCGTAGCCGTAGGCGTGGCTCTTGTTGAAGGCGTAGTCGGCGAACGGCTCGATGATGTCGAACAGGGCGGTGCCGAGCTCGGCGCCGTACTCCTGGGCCTCGCAGCCGGCGACGAACTTCTCGCGCTCCTTGGCGATGAGGGCCCGGTCCTTCTTCCCGCAGGCCTTCCGGAGGTTGTCCGCTTCGGCGAGCGAGTAGCCGGCGACCTTCTGGGCCACCCGCATGACCGACTCCTGGTAGATCATCAGGCCGTAGGTGTCGCCGAGCACCTCCTTGAGGTCCTCGTGCAGGTAGGCGACCGGCTTCCGCTCGTTCTTCCGGTCGGCGTAGTCGTTGTGCATGTTGGCCGCCATCGGCCCGGGCCGGTACAGGGCGACCAGGGCGGCCACGTCGTCGAAGCTGGTGGGGGCCAGCGACCGCATGAGCGCCCGCATGGGGCCGCCTTCGAGCTGGAACACCCCGAGGGAGTCGCCGGCCCGGAGCAGCTCGAAGGTGGGCTCGTCGGTGAGGTCGACGTTGTCGATGTCGGGCCGCTCGCCGGTGCGCATCTCGATCAGGTCGAGGGCGTTCTCGATGGTCGAGAGGTTGCGCAGCCCCAGGAAGTCCATCTTCAGGAGGCCGAGCTCCTCCACCCCGTGCATCTCGTACTGGGTGACGATCGGGGCGTCCTCGATGTCCTTGCCCTGCTCCGGCTTGCGCTGGATGGGCAGGTACTCGGTGAGGGGCTCGTCGGTGATCACCACGGCGGCGGCGTGGATGCCGTCGCCCCGGCGGAGGCCCTCGAGCCCCTTGGCCACGTCGACGACCTTCTTCACGTCGGGGTCGACGGCGTACATCTCGCGCAGCTCGGCCGCGGCCTTGTAGCCGTCGGCGAACTTCGGGTGCTCGTCGAGGCAGGCGTACAGCGGCGTGTCGCGGCCCATGACCAGCGGGGGCATGGCCTTGGCCACCCGGTCGCCGACGGCGTAGGGGTAGCCCAGCACCCGGGCCGCGTCGCGCACGGCGGCCCGGGCCTTGATGGTGGAGAACGTGACGATCTGGGCGACGTGGTCGCGGCCGTAGCGCTCGGCCGCGTACCGGATCATCTCGTCCCGGTAGCGGTCGTCGAAGTCCATGTCGATGTCGGGCATGGAGATGCGGCTCGGGTTGAGGAACCGCTCGAACAGCAGGT
>JAODBP010000355.1 GCA_025464025.1 Actinomycetes bacterium
CGCGCGAGTGGGCCCGGGCCGCCGCTGGCACGCGGGTGGTCATCGGGGCGCGCGCGGCGGCGTGGGCGCCGGTGCCGGGCCTGGCCGCGGTGGTCGTGCTCGACGAGCACGAGGAGGTCCACCAGGAGGAGGCGTCGCCGACGTGGAGCGCCCGCGACGTGGCCGCCGAGCGGGCCGCCCGGGCCGGCGTGCCGTGCGTGCTCACGTCGCCGTGCCCGTCGCTGGAGGCCCAGCGCTGGGGTGAGCTCGTCGTGCCGGACCGGTCGACCGAGCGCAACGGCTGGCCCATCGTCGACGTGGTCGACCGGGCCAAGGAGGACCCCCTCCGCACCGACCTCTACTCCCCGAAGCTGGTCGAGCTGGTGCGGTCGGGCAAGCGGGTCGTGTGCGTGCTGAACCGCAAGGGGCGGGCCCGGCTGCTGGCGTGCGGGTCGTGCGGGGCGCTGGCCCGGTGCGAGCGGTGCGGGCTGACGGTGGCCGAGGACGAGGGCATCCTGCACTGCCGGGCCTGCGCCGCCACCCGGCCGGCGGTGTGCCTCGAGTGCGGGTCGTCGAAGCTCAAGGTCCGCCGGCTGGGCACGACGCGGGCCCGGGAGGACCTCGAGCGGCTGGCCGGCGTGCCGGTGGGTGAGGTCACGGGCGACAGCGACACCCTCCCCGACACGTCCGTCTTCGTGGGCACCGAGGCCGTGCTGCGCCGGGTCGACCACGCCGACGCCGTGGCCTTCCTCGACCTCGACGCCGAGCTGCTGGCGCCCCGCTACCGGGCCGCCGAGCAGACCATGGCGCTGGTGGCCCGGGCCGCCCGCATCGTCGGCGGGAAGGCGGGCGGCGGGCGGCTGCTGCTCCAGACCCGGCTGCCCCGCCACGAGGTGGTGCTCGCCGCCCTCCACGGCGACCCGGCCCGGGTGTCGGCCGCCGAGGCGGCCCGGCGGGAGCCGCTGGGCTGGCCCCCGTTCACGGCCATGGCCCACGTCTCGGGGGCACCGGCGGGGGAGTACGTCGCCGCCCTCCAGGGCGTGCAGGTGCTCGGCCCGGTCGACGGCGCCTACCTCGTCCGGGCGCCGGACCACCCGACGTTGTGCGACGCCCTCGCCGCCGTGCCCCGCCCCGGCGGCCGCATGCGCGTCGCCGTCGACCCCCTGCGGCTGTAGGGGCGACGAGCCAAAGACGCTCCGAACGGGGCCGGCCGGGGCGCGCCCGCGTCGGTGCGCCGACACAGAACCGTGGACCACGCTGGATCGGCGGCATTCAGCGTTCTTTGTGTCTTTGCCCGTCGCCACGACGGGTGATCCGACAAAGAACGGGCGGCGGCACCGGGTCGCCCATCAAGAGCGTCCTGTCCCTTGCCTTGGACCTACTCGGGCGACGGCGTGGAGGTGGCCCAGCTGCGGCGGCGGGCCTCGTAGATGGCGATGGCGGCGGCGTGGGCCACGTTGAGCGAGGCGACCCGGCCGAGCTGGGGGATGAAGGCGAGCTGGTCGCAGGCGGCGAGCACGGCGTTCGAGAGGCCACGCTCCTCGTGGCCGAGGGCGAGGCAGACGTCGTCGCCGAAGGTCGCCTCGTGGAGGGGGACGGCGGTGTCGGCCAGCTCGACGCCGACGAGCCGGTAGCCGGCGTCCTTGATGGCATCGATGGCGGCGTTGGTGGTCTCGAACTGGGTCCACTGCACGAACCGCTCGGTGCCCATCGACAGCTTGTGGGCCTTGGTGTGGTTCGGCGAGACGGTGGCACCCGACAGGTAGAGGTGCTCGACCCGCTCGGCCGCCGCGGTGCGGACGATGGCGCCGACGTTGAACGGCGTCTGGAGGTCGTCGAGCAGCAGGGCCACCCGCCCCTCGGTGCGCCGGCGCCACTCGCGGTTGAGCCGCTTGATGTCGGTGTCGCCCAAGTTCTTCACGTCGACGTCTTCATGTCGGGCCCGATACTTCCAGCAACCGGTAGCTGGCCCGCGACTGGAGGCGCCGGGTCGGGTGGCCCGACTCGTTCAGCCAGCGGGTCAGCGAGTCGGCGCCGAGGTGCTTCTGGACCACGAGCACGGCGGTGCCGCCGGGGGCGAGCCGCACGAGCCAGTGCTCGAGCAGGGCGTGCAGCTCGGGCTTGCCGATGCGGATCGGCGGGTTCGACCAGATGGTCGTGAACCGCACGTCGTCGGGCACGTCGTCGGGCTGGGCGACCCGCACGTTGGTCACGCCGTTGGCCGCCGCGTTGGCCTCGGTGAGGGCGAGCGCCCGGCGGTTGACGTCGACGGCCCAGACGGTGGCGTCGGGGGCCCGGCGGCCCAGGGTGAGGGCGATCGGGCCATACCCGCAGCCGAGGTCGAGGTGCTGGCCGCCCGGTGCCGGAGCCGGCGCCTCGAGCAGCAGCAGCTTGGTCCCCGGGTCGATGTCGCCCCGCGAGAAGACCCCGCGATCGGTGTCGAGGTCGAGCGTGAGGTCGGGCAGGGCCAGGCGCACGCGCTCGGGCGCGGAGGGCGTCGCCGGCTCCTGGTCGTAGTAGTGGGGCAGGTCGTGAACGGTACCCTTGGCCGCCGTGCAGCCCTACTCCATCCGCATCGTCGGCGACCCCGTCCTGCGCCAGCGGGCCAACGAGGTCACCGACATCGACGGCAAGCTGGCCGCCGTCGTCGAGGGGATGACCGGCGCGCTGTACGAGGCCAACGGCCTCGCCGTCGCCGCACCCCAGGTCGGCGTGCTGAAGCGGATGTTCGTCTACGACCTGCACGAGGGCGACGGCCCGCAGGTGGTCGTGAACCCGGTGCTCACCGAGTCGAGCGGCGAGTGGGCCTACGAGGAGGGCTGCCTGTCGGTGCCCGGCCTGTGGTGGGACATCGTGCGGCCCAAGGAGGTCCACGTCACCGGCTTCGACCTCAACGGCAAGGAGATCTCGTTCGAGGCCGATGAGGTGTTCGCCCGCATGTTCCAGCACGAGATCGACCACCTCGACGGCGTGCTCCTGATCGACCGGCTCGACGACGACCAGCGCAAGGAGGCGAAGCGCGCCGTGCGCCAGCTCCAGCTCCGCGAGCTGGGGTGAAGCCGCACCGCCTCGTCTACCTGGGCAGCCCCGAGGCTGCCGTCCCGCCGCTGCACGCCCTCGTGGCCGGCGGCTTCGACGTCGCCCTCGTCGTCTCCCAGCCCGACAAGAAGCGGGGCCGGGGGAGCGGCCTGTCGCCGAGCCCGGTGAAGGCGGCCGCCCTCGAGCTCGGCCTCCCCGTCACCGACGTGGTCGACGACGCCATCGAGGTCGGCGCCGACCTCGGCGTGGTCGTGGCGTTCGGTCGGCTGATCAAGCCCCACGTGCTCGACCGCCTGCCCATGGTCAACCTCCACTTCTCGCTCCTGCCCCGCTGGCGCGGCGCGGCCCCGGTCGAGCGGGCGCTGCTGGCCGGCGACGGGGAGACCGGCGTCGACGTCATGCAGCTCGAGGAGGGCCTCGACACCGGTGGGATCTACGCCGAGGAGCGGCTGGCCATCGGGGCCGAGGAGACGGCCGACGAGCTGCGGGATCGCCTGGTGGCGGTGGGCACCGACCTGCTCGTGCGCACGCTGTCGGCCGAGCTGGGCGAGCCCACGCCCCAGGTGGGCGAGCCGACCTACGCGTCGAAGATCGACCCCGCCGAGCTCGAGCTGCAGTGGAACCGACCGGCCGTCGAGCTCCACCGCCTGGTCCGGCTCGGCCGGGCCTGGACGACGTTCCGGGGCAAGCGGCTCAAGGTGCTGTCGGCCCGGCTGGCCCCGAGCGAGGCCGGTCCCGGCGTGCTCGACGGCCTCGTCGTCGGCACCGGTGACGGCGGGCTCGAGCTCGTCACCGTGCAGCCCGAGGGCAAGGGCCCCCAGGACGCATCGGCCTGGCGCAACGGCACCCGTCCCGAGCCCCACGAGCGATTGGGTGGTTGACGCCCGCAAGGTCGCCCTCGACGCCCTCGTGCGCATCGAGGAGCAGGACGCCTACGCCAACCTCGCCCTCGGCGCCATCCTCGAGCGCTCGAAGCTCGACGATCGCGACCGGGGCTTCGTCACCGAGCTCGTATACGGCGTCACCCGCATGCGCCGGGCGCTCGACTTCCTCGTCGACCGGTTCGCCCTGCGCCCGCTCGACGTGCCGACCCGCAACCTCCTGCGTCTCGGCGCCTACCAGCTCCACTACCTCCGCACGCCGGCCCACGCCGCCGTCTCGGCGACCGTCGAGATCGCGCCGGGCAAGACCCGTGGCCTGGCCAACGCCATCCTCCGGCGGGTGGCCGAGGCCCCGGTCACCTGGCCCGACGACGCGACCCGCCTGAGCTACCCCGACTGGCTCGTCGCCCGCCTCGTGGCCGACCTCGGGTCCGAGGACGCGCTGGCCGCCCTGGAGCTGATGGACGAGCCGCCCGAGGTCACCGAGCGGGCCGACGGCTACGTCCAGGATCGGGCGTCGCAGTGGATCGCCGAGCTGGTCGGCGCCCGACCGGGGGAGCGGGTGGCCGACGTCTGTGCCGCGCCGGGCGGCAAGGCCACCGCCCTCGACGGCTTCGTCGTCGCCTCCGACCTCTCGCCGGTGCGGGCCGGCCTGGTCGCCGGCAACGCGGCGCGGGTGGGGCGCACGATCAGCGTCACCGCGGCCGACGCCCGGCGCCCGCCGTACCGGCCCGGCTCGTTCGACCGGGTCCTGGTCGACGCCCCGTGCTCGGGGCTCGGCGTCCTGCGCCGCCGCCCCGATGCCCGGTGGCGGGTCGACGGGGCGGCGATCGACCGGCTGGCCACGCTCCAGCGGGAGATCGTCGAGGCGGCGATCGAGCTGGTCCGACCGGGTGGCACGCTCGTCTACAGCGTCTGCACCCTCACCGATGCCGAGACCATCGGGCTCGACCGGTGGCTGGCCGACGCCCACCCCGAGCTGGAAGCGCTGCCTCCTCCGGCCTCGCCGTGGCGGCCCCATGGTCGGGGTGCGCTGCTCCTGCCCCAGGCGGCGGGAACCGACGGCATGGCCGTCTTCCGGTACGTGGCCTCGCCCCGTCGCTGAGGTGGCAGCTACCCTCCGGTAACCGGGGAGGGGCCATGGCTGAGTCGATCCTGATCGTCGACGACGAGCCGGACATCGCCGCGCTCGTGGCCGTGAACCTCGAGGCCGAAGGCTACGACTGCCACCGGGTCGGGCGGGGTGACGACGCCCTCGACGTGGCCCTCCACCTCCGGCCCGACCTCGTGATCCTCGACCTCATGCTTCCGGGCGTCGACGGCGTCGAGGTGTGCCGCCAGCTGCGGAAGGACCCCCGCACGGCGACGGCGGGGATCATCATGCTCACGGCCCGGTCGCTGCCCAAGGACCGCGTGACCGGGCTCGAGGCGGGGGCGGACGACTACGTCGACAAGCCGTTCGACGTCGACGAGCTGGTCGCCCGGGTCCACACCTCGCTGCGCCGGGCTCGGCAGCTGCGCGCCACCTCGCCGCTCACCGGCCTTCCCGGCAACTTCGAGATCGAGTCGCGCCTCGACGGCAAGCTTGCCGACGGGATCGACTTCGCCCTCCTCCACGTCGACCTCGACGGGTTCAAGGCCTACAACGACCGCTATGGCTTCGTCCGGGGCGACCGGGCCATCGTGCTCACGGCCCGGGCGATCCAGCTGGCGTGCGAAGCGGTCGAGTGCGACGAGTCGTTCATCGGCCACATCGGCGGCGATGATTTCGTCGTGGTGTGCGACGTGGACCAGGCCGAGGAGATGGCCCGACAGATCGTGGCGCGGTTCGACGAGCAGGTCGACGCGCTCTACGACCCGGAGGATCAGGCGACCGGCTTCATCGAGCTGGCCGACCGGACGGGGCGGGTGCACCACCACCCGTTCCTCAGCGTGTCGATCGGCGTGGCGACGAGTGAGGTCCGCACGTTCACGTCCAGCGCCGAGGCGGCTGCCGTGGCCGTCGAGCTGAAGCGGTTCGCCAAGGCGGCCCACGGGTCGGCCTGGCGGATCGATCGTCGTCGCTCGTGAGGGCCAAGGTGCTCACCGTCTCCGACGGGGTGGTCGAGGGGACGCGGGACGACAAGTCGGGGGCCGCGCTCGAGGCGCGGCTCGTCGAGGCCGGCTACGAGGTCGAGGAGCGGCGGGTGGTCGCCGACGGCGTCGAGAACGTGGCCCACGCCCTGCGCGAGCTGTGCCGGGGGTTCGCCGGCCTGGTGGTCACGACCGGCGGCACCGGGTTCGGGCCGCGCGACCTGACACCGGAGGGGACCAAGGACGTCCTGGAGCGCGAGGCGCCCGGGTTGGCCGAGGCCATGCGGTTGGCCAGCCCGCTCGGCCGCTTGTCCCGGGCCGCGGCGGGCACGATCGGCCAGGCGCTGGTCCTGAACACGCCGGGCTCGACCGGTGGGGCGATCGAGACGCTCGAGGCGGTCCTCGACGTGGTTCCCCACGCCCTCTCGCTCCTCGCCGGCGAACGACCGCACTGATCCGAGGGTCGACCGTTCCGGTCGTTCGTCATACGAACGTGTTGTGGTTCGACCGGTGCGGTACAGTGACCGGGCACCCCTCGCGGGGTTTGGGTGAAAGCCCCGACCGGCAGTACAGCCTGCGAACCCGAGCTCCCCACCACATAGCGGGGGGCGAGGGCCGATCCGGTGGAATCCCGGAGCCGACGGTCACAGTCCGGATGGGAGCGAGGGCGTGAGCGCCCTCGGCGCGCGCGCCCGAACCAGGAGGGGCGCGATGGACGACGTCGAGGCGATGGACCGGGCTCTGGCCCTGGCCGCCTCCGTCCGGGCCTCGACCTCGCCCAACCCGTGGGTCGGCTGCGTGCTCGAGGCCACCGACGGCCGTGTGTTCGAGGGGGCCACGGCGCCCCCCGGCGGCCCCCACGCCGAGGCCGCCGCCCTGGCCCTCGCCGGCGGCGCCGCGGTCGGCGCCACCGCCTGGGTCACGCTCGAGCCCTGCTCCCACCACGGCCGGACGCCGCCGTGCGCCGACGCGCTGGCCGCCGCCGGCGTCCGACGGGTCGTGGTGGCCGTCGTCGACCCCGACACCAAGGTGGCGGGCCAGGGCGTCGACCGGCTCCGGGCCGCCGGCCTCGACGTCGAGGTCGGGCTCCGGGCCGACGCCGCCCGTGAGCTGCTCGCCCCGTACTTCAAGCACCGGACCACGGGTCGGCCCTGGGTCGTGCTGAAGCTGGCGGCCTCGCTCGACGGCCGGACCGCGGCGCCCGACGGCTCGTCGCAGTGGATCACCGGCGACGAGGCCCGGGCCGACGCCCACCGGCTGCGGGCCGAGAGCGACGCCGTGCTGGTCGGCGCCGGCACCGTGCGCCTCGACGACCCGAGCCTCACCGTCCGCCACGTCCAGGGCCCCGACCCGCTGCGGGTCGTGCTGGGCAAGGCCCCCGAGAGGGCCAAGGTCCACCCGTGCCTGGAGCTGACCGGCGACCTCGGGGACGTCCTCGACGAGCTCGGTCGGCGCGGCATCCTCCAGGTGCTGGTCGAGGGGGGCGCCACCGTGGCCGGCGAGCTCCACCGGGCCGGCTTGGTCGATCGCTACGTCCTGTACCTCGCGCCGGTCCTGTTCGGCGGTGACGACGCCCGCGGGGTGTTCACCGGTGCGGGCGCGCCGACCATCGACGACGTGTGGCGCGGGCGGGTCGTCTCGGTGACCCAGCTGGGCGCCGACCTACGAGTGGAGCTCGCTGCCTGATGTTCACCGGGATCGTGGAAGAGCTGGGGACCGTGGTCTCCCGCCAGGGGCCGAAGCTCCGCATCGGGGCGACCCGCGTGCTCGAGGATGCGAAGCAGGGCGACTCGATCGCGGTGAACGGCTGCTGCCTGACGGTCGTGGACCAAGGTCCGCACTGGTGGGAGGCCGACGTCACCGAGGAGTCGTACGCCCGCACCAACCTCGGCGACCTGGCCGCCGGCGATCCTGTGAACCTCGAGCGGCCCGTGCGCCTGGAGGACCGCCTCGGCGGCCACCTGGTGCAGGGCCACGTCGACGCCGTCGGCGAGATCCTCGTGCCGGTGCCGGACCTCCAGGTCCGCATGCCGGTCGAGCTCACGCGCTACGTGGTCGAGAAGGGTTCGATCACCGTCGACGGCATCAGCCTCACGGTCGTCGACGCCCTCGACGACGGCTTCACCGTCGCCGTCATCCCGCACACCGCCGAGGTCACCACCCTCGGCAGCAAGGGCCCGGGCGACCGGGTCAACCTGGAGGTCGATGTCATGGCCAAGTACGTCGAGCGACTGTTGAAGGGCTACACCACATCATGAGCGAGCGAAGCAGCAAGCTGGCGAACATCGAGGATGCGGTGGCCGCCATCGCCCGGGGCGAGATCGTGGTCGTGGTCGACGACGAGGACCGAGAGAACGAGGGCGACCTCATCATGGCGGCCGAGTTCGCCACGCCGGAGAAGATCGCGTTCTTCGTGCGCCACACCTCGGGCGTGATCTGCATGCCGCTCACCGCCGAGCGCACCCGGCAGCTCGACCTCCCGCTGATGGTCCACGACAACACCGAGAGCCACCGCACGGCGTTCACCGTGTCGGTCGACTACCGGGCCGGCACGACGACCGGCATCTCGGCCGCCGACCGCTCGGCCACCATCCAGGCCCTGATCGACCCGGCCACCAAGCCCGGTGACCTGGCCCGGCCCGGTCACATCTTCCCCTTGCGCTACAGCGACGGCGGCGTGCTCAAGCGGGCCGGCCACACCGAGGCGGCCGTCGACCTGGCCCGCATGGCCGGCCTGTACCCGGCCGGCGTGCTGTGCGAGATCGTCAACGACGACGGCTCCATGGCCCGGGTCCCCGACCTGGTGCCGTTCTGCGAGGAGCACGGCCTCCTCATGATCTCGATCGCCGACATGATCCGCTACCGCCGGCAGGAGGAGAAGCTCGTGCGCCGGGTCGCCGAGGCCCGCGTGCCCACGGACTGGGGCGACTTCACCTGCTACGCCTACGAGTCGCTGCTCGACGGCGAGACCCACATGGCGATGGTCAAGGGCGCCGTCTCGGGTGAGGACGACATCCTCGTCCGGGTCCACAGCGAGTGCCTCACCGGCGACGTGTTCGGCTCGCTGCGCTGCGACTGCGGCGTGCAGCTCGACTCGGCCATGCAGAAGGTGTCCGAGGAGGGCAAGGGCGTGGTGCTCTACCTCCGGGGCCACGAAGGCCGCGGCATCGGCATCGCCCACAAGCTCCGGGCCTACGAACTGCAGGACAAGGGCCGCGACACCGTCGACGCCAACACCGACCTCGGCCTCCCCGTCGACAGCCGCGAGTACGGCATCGGCGCCCAGATCCTGGTCGACCTGGGCATCACCACCATGCGGCTCATGACCAACAACCCGTCGAAGCGGGGCGGCCTCGAGGGCTTCGGCCTCGAGATCACCGGCCGGGTGCCCCTGGAGTCGGCGCCCAACCCGGAGAACATCGCCTACCTCCGCACCAAGCGGGAGCGGATGGGCCACCTCCTCGAGGGACTCGACGATGTCCTCTGACGTCCAGGAGGAGCTGTCGACCGGGCGGAAGCCGGACCTCGATGGCACCGGCCTGCGGATCGCGTTCGCCTGCGGCCGGTTCAACGACGTCATCACCGATCGGCTGCTGAAGGGCGCGACCCGCCGCCTCGACGAGCTCGGGGTGGCGAGCGGGATGGTCGACGAGGTGTGGGCGCCCGGCGCCTTCGAGCTGCCGCTGGTGGCCAAGGCCCTCGCCGAGTCGCACCGGTACGACGCCGTGGTCACCCTCGGCGCCGTGATCCGGGGTGGCACCCCGCACTTCGAGTACGTGGCGGGGGAGTGCGCCGCCGGCGTGCTGCGGGTGGGGCTCGACACCGGGGTGCCTGTGGTGTTCGGCGTGCTGACGGTCGACACCGTCGAGCAGGCCATGGAGCGGTCGGTGGAGGGTGCCGGCAACAAGGGTGCCGAGTCGGCCGAGACGGCCGTCGAGATGGCGACGTTGCTGAGGGGGATCCGGTGAGGGTTGCGTTCGTCCAGTCGTGCTGGCACCGGGACCTGGTCGACCGGGCCCGCGACTCGTTCCTGGCCGAGATCGCCGAGCTGCTGCCCGAGGCCGAGGTCTCGACCTTCGAGGTGCCGGGTGCGTTCGAGATCCCGCTCCACGCCAAGCTGCTGGCCACCTCGGGCCGGTTCGACGCCGTGGTGGCCGCCGGCCTGGTGGTCGACGGGGGCATCTACCGCCACGAGTTCGTGGCCGACGCCGTGATCGGCGGGCTCATGCGGGTGCAGCTCGACACCGACGTGCCGGTGTTCTCCTGCGTCCTCACGCCCCAGCACTTCCACGAGCACGCCGACCACGTCGACTTCTTCGCCCAGCACCTCGTCGGCAAGGGCCGCGAGGTGGCCCGGGCCTGCGCCCAGACGCTGGAAGCCATTCGGGCCCTGCCCGTCTAGCCGGTACGGTCAGCCCCCGTGCTGAAGCTCGTCCTCCCCAAGGGATCGCTGGAGAAGGCCACCCTCACGCTGTTCGAGGAGGCCGACCTCGGCGTGTCCCGCAGCTCGGAGGTCGACTACAAGGCCTCCATCGACGATCCCCGGATCGACGACGTGCGCATCCTGCGGCCCCAGGAGATCGGCACCTACGTGACCGAGGGCCTGTTCGACCTGGGCATCACCGGCCGGGACTGGATCGAGGAGACCGACAGCGACGTGGTCTCCCTCGGCGAGCTGCACTACTCGAAGGCCACCGCCCGGCCCATCAAGGTGGTGCTGGCCGTCGCCGACGCCTCGCCGTGGCAGGCGGTCGAGGACCTTCCCGCCGGTGTGCGGGTGTCGACCGAGTACCCGGGCCTCACGAAGCGGTTCCTCGAGGCCCACGGCGTGCAGGCCGAGGTGCGGCTGTCGCACGGCGCCACCGAGGCCAAGATCCCCGACATCGCCGACGCCGTGGTCGAGATCACCGAGACCGGGCGGGCGCTCCGGGCGGCCAAGCTCCGCATCCTCGACACGATCCTCACCAGCTACACCGAGCTGATCGCCAACAAGGCGGCCTACGAGGATCCCGACAAGCGCCACGCCATGCACCAGCTCCACACGCTGCTGCAGGGGACGCTGGAGGCCCGGGGCAAGGTGCTGGTGAAGCTCAACGTCTCGGCCGCCGACCTCGACAAGGTCATCGAGATCGTCCCGTCGATGAAGGCGCCGACCGTCTCCGAGCTGTTCGGCCAGGGCGGCTACGCCGTCGAGACCGTCGTGCCCAAGCGCGACATCAACACGCTGATCCCGGCGCTCAAGGACGCGGGGGCGAGCGACATCATCGAGCTCCCGATCTCCAAGATCGTCCACTGATGCACGGCGTGGTCGCCGAGTTCGACGACCAGAAGGGCTACGGCACCATCCGCCGGCCCGACGGCGACGAGGTGTTCTTCCACTGCACCCGCATCGCCGACGGAACCCGCACGATCGCCGTCGGCGCCCGCGTCTCCTTCGAGCTGATCCCCGGCCACCACGGCCGCCAGGAAGCCGCCGACATCACCACCGTCTGACGAACCCGCGACGGTTGGTGGACGCATCTGTCCACCAACCGTCGCGGGTTCGGGTTCAGACCGGCTCGACCTCGCGGCGGGCGCCTTCGACGTCGAGGCGGGGGATCCAGCCGAGGCGCTTGGGGAGCCACCAGTTGCGGTCGCCGAGCAGCTCCATCGTGGCCGGCACCAGCACGAGCCGGACGATGGTGGCGTCGATGAACACGGCGACGGCGAGGCCGAACCCGATCATCTTCAGGACCCGCAGGTCGCCCAGCACGAAGCTGCCGAAGATGCAGATCATGATGGCGGCGGCCGCGGTGATGAGCCGAGCGGTGAGGGCCAGGCCGTGGGCCACCGCGGTGGCGTTGTCGCCGGTCTTGTCGTAGTCCTCCTTGATGCGGCTGAGGAGGAAGACCTCGTAGTCCATCGACAGGCCGAAGACGATGGCGAACAGCATCATCGGGATCCACGCCTCGATCGGTCCGGCCTGCCCGACGCCGAAGACGTCCTTCAGCCAGCCCCACTGGAACACGGCGATCATCACGCCGTAGGCGGCGCCGATCGACAGCAGGTTCATGATCACGGCCTTCAGCGGCACCAGCAGCGAGCGGAACACGACGAGCAGCAGCAGGAAGCTGAGGGTCAGCACGGCCACGAAGAACCACGGGAGCCGGGCGCCGAGCTGATCGGCCAGGTCGATGCCGATCGAGGTCTGCCCACCGACGTAGGCGTGCAGGCCGGTGCCGGCGGTGCTCGTCGGGACGACGTCGTCGCGCAGGTGGTGGACGAGCTCGGTCGTGCTCTCGTCCTGGGGTGATCCGGTGGGCTCCACGTTCACGAGGGCGGCGGTGCCGGCCTGGTTGAACACGACGGGGCTGACCTGGCGCACGCCGGGCACCTTCGCCAGGTCGGCGGCCAGCCGGTCGACGGCGGCGTGCTGCGCCGCACCGTCGACCTCGGTGACGACCAGCAGCGGGCCGCTGCTGCCCGGGCCGAAGCCCTCGGCCAGCAGGTCGTAGGCGCGGCGGGTGGTCTGGCTGGTCGGATCGTTGCCGGCGTCGGCGACCCCGAGGCGCAGGGACACGACCGGCACCGACAGCACGAGGAGCAGGACGAGCCCGGTGAGCGCAGCGGTCCACGGGCGCCGCTGCAGCGTGCGCGACCACCGGATCCACACGCTGTTCGCCGGCACGTCGACCCGCTTGGCGCTGGGCAGGGCGAACTTGTCGATCGTGTGGCCGACGAAGCCGAGCACCGCCGGCAGCAGCGTCACCGACGCCAGCATCACGATCAGCACCGCCAGCGCGGCGCCGGTCGCCATGCCCCGGATGAAGCTCAGCCCGACGACGAACAGCCCGAGCAGCGAGATGACGACGGTGCAGCCGGCGAACAGCACGGCCCGGCCGGACGTGTTGATGGCGTGGACCACGGCGTCACGGGGCGAGCGGCCCTCGTGGAGCGAGCCGCGGTACCGGGTGACGATGAACAGGGCGTAGTCGATGCCCACACCGATGCCGATCATGGCCGTCACCTGCGGTGCGAAGGAGGGCACGTCGTAGAGGTGGGCGAGGATCTCGACGAGCGCGAGGCCGACGCTGATGCCGGCCAGGGCGGTGAGGATCGGCAGGCCCATGGCCAGCAGCGAGCCGAACGCCACGAGCAGGATCACGATGGCGGCGAGGATGCCGATGGCCTCGCTGGCGGGCTGGGTCTGGTCGACGAACATCGGACCGCCGAGCTCGAGCTGCACGCCCTCGGTGTTGGCGTCGGCCACCAGGCCGCGCAGATCGGCGGCCTCCTTGATGTCGACGTCGTTGGCCCGCTGGTCGAACTCGATCTCGGCGTAGGCGATGGGCTGGTCCGCGGACAGGAAGCGCCGGGCGCCCGGGTCGTCGTCGAAGGGTGAGGCGATCGAGGCGATGTGGGGTTGGCGAGCGAGCTTCGCGAGGAGGGGCTCCACGACCTGCTGCACGGAGGGGTCCGTGGGGGAGACGCCCCCGGAGGTCCGCCAGACGAGCTGACCGGCGTCGCCCGGCCGGTCGAACCGCTGGCCGAGGATGGAGTACGCCTTCGAGGCGTCGCTCCCCGGGAGGTCGAACGTCTTGAGCAGCGAGCCCCCGGCCGCCTGCCCGGCGACGCTGAAGCCGACGACGGCGAGCAGCCAGAGGGCCAGCACCAGCCGCCGGCGGTCGTAGCACCAGCCGGCGAAGCGGGCCAGCGCCCCCGTGCCGTCGGGCCCAGGGCCGTCGTGAGGGTCGTCGAGCGTTGCGGTCATGGGGCCTCCCGGGGGGTCATGGAGGCATGGTGCGCCGCAGAACCGGCCACCTCATGGCCAGTTCAGCCGCTCCTCCACCCGTTCGACGACGAACCGGGCCCAGATGTGACATCCGCGTTGGGCGCGCCCGAGTCCCGCGCTCGAACCGGCGACGGATTGACACCATTTTTGATGTCAATCCGTCGCCGGTTCGGGGAGCATCAGGTCCGGCGCGCCCAGGTCGTCCCCTCGGAGCGTCCTTC
>JAODBP010000014.1 GCA_025464025.1 Actinomycetes bacterium
AGGGTGAGACGCACCTGATCTACAAGTGGAGGCCCGTGGCATGAGCAACAACGACGTCGCCGTCCTCGGGGTCGGCATGCACCAGTGGGGCAAGTGGGGCAAGAACTTCGTCGAGTACGGCATCGACGCCGCCCTCGCCGCCCTCGACGACGCCGGAGTCGACTGGCAGGACGTGCAGTTCGTGGCCGGCGGCGAGACCGTGCGCAACGGCTACCCCGGCTACGTGGCCGGCGCCACCTTCGTGCAGGCCCTGGGCTGGAACGGCGCCCGGGTCTCCTCCAGCTACGCCGCCTGCGCCTCGGGCGCCACCGCCCTCGAGTCGGCCCGCACCCGGATCCTCGCCGGCATGTGCGACGTGGCCCTCGTCATCGGCGCCGACACCACCCCGAAGGGCTTCCTCGCCCCCACGTCGGGCGAGCGCTGGGACGACCCCGACTGGCTGCGCTTCCGCCTCATCGGCGCCACCAACCCGGCCTACTTCGCCCTCTCGGCCCGCCGCCGCATGGACCTCTACGGGGCCACGACGAGCGACTTCGCCAAGGTGAAGGTCAAGAACTCGCGCCACGGGCTCAACAACCCGTATGCCCGCTACCGCAAGGAGGTGACCGAGGAGGAGATCCTCGCGTCGCCGATGGTGGCCGACCCGCTGCACCTGCTCGACATCTGCGCCACCTCCGACGGTGCCGCCGCCATCGTCCTCACCTCGCTCGACTACGCCAAGAAGAAGGGCGTCTCGAACCCGGTGCGGGTGAAGGCCATCTCGACGGTCACGCCGCAGTTCCCCAACGCGGTGCTGGAGATGCCGAACTTCGCCACCGACTCGGCCGTGGCCATGGCCGCCCCCGAGCTGACGTTCATGGACTCGATCGCCCACGCCGCCTACGAGGAGGCCGGCATCGGCCCCGAGGACGTCAGCGTGGCCGAGGTCTACGACCTGTCGACCGCCCTCGAGCTCGACTGGTACGAGCACATCGGGCTGTGCAAGCAGGGTGAGGCCGAGAAGCTGCTCAACGACGGCGACACCACCCTCGGCGGGCGCGTGCCGGTCAACACGTCGGGTGGCCTGGCCTGCTTCGGCGAGGCGGTCCCGGCCCAGGCCCTGGCCCAGGTCTGCGAGATCACCTGGCAGCTCCGTGGCACCGCCGAGGGTCGCCAGGCGGTGCTTCCGAACGGCGGGGCGCCCAGCGTCGGCATCACGGCCAACAAGGGCCTGTTCGGCCACGGCTCGTCCGTCCTCCTGACCAAGTAGCCATGGACCTCACCTGGAGCGACAGCGAGCTCGCGTTCCGCGCCGAGGCGCGGACCTGGCTCGAGGCCAACCTCGCGACGTGGCGTGACGAGATCGGCGGCGAGCCGCTCTCCGGCGACACCCACGAGGGCTTCGCCCAGCACCTCGTCTGGGAGCGGATGCTCTTCGACGACGGCTGGGCCGTGGTGTCGTGGCCGAAGGAGTACGGCGGCCGCGAGGCGTCGATCTGGGAGTGGGTGATCTTCGAGGAGGAGTACTACCGAGCCGGTGGTCCCCAGCGGGTCACCCAGAACGGCATCTTCCTGCTGGCCCCGTCGATCTTCGAGTTCGGCACCAAGGAGCAGCAGGACGCCATCCTCCCCCGCATGGCTGCCGGCGAGGACCTGTGGTGCCAGGGCTGGTCCGAGCCCAACGCCGGCTCCGACCTGGCCAGCCTGAAGTCGAAGGCCCAGAAGGTCGACGGCGGCTGGATCCTCAACGGCCAGAAGACGTGGACCACCCGCGGCGCCTTCTGCTCCCACCTGTTCGGCCTGTTCCGCACCGAGCCCGACTCGGTGCGACACAAGGGGCTCAGCTACCTGCTCGTGCCGCTCGAGACCGAGGGCATGACCGTGCGCGGCTTCAGCCGGCTCGACGGCGACGAGGGCTTCGCCGAGGTGTTCTTCGAGGACGCCTTCGTCCCCGACGAGCTGCCCTATGGGTCGCCCGTGCTGGGCGAGGTCGGCCAGGGCTGGGGCGTGGCCATGGCCACCACCTCGTCCGAGCGCGGCCTCACCCTGCGCTCCCCCGGGCGGTTCACCGCCGCGGCCGAGCGCCTGCTCGCGCTCTGGAAGGAGCGGGGGGGCCCTGGGCTTCCGAATGCAGCAGCGCTGCGCCAGCGGATCGTCGAGGCGTGGATCAAGGCCGAGGCCTACCGGGTGCAGACGCTCCAGACGGTCACCAACACCGTCGAGGGTCGGCCGGCCGGTGCCGAGACCTCGCTCGTGAAGATCTGGTGGTCCGAGCTCGACGCCGAGCTCCACGAGGTCGCCCTCGACCTGCTCGGCCCCGAGGCCGAGCTCGAGGGGCCGTGGTCGAAGGGCTGGCAGTTCAGCCTGTCGGGCCCGATCTACGCCGGCACCAACGAGGTGCAGCGCAACATCGCCGCCGAGCGCGTCCTCGGCCTGCCCCGCCGTTAGAGACAGGGAAGTAGCGCATGCAGTTCAGCTTCGACGAGGACCAGCTCAGCTTCCGCGACACCGTGCGCGACCTGCTGGCCAAGGAGTGCACGCCCGAGGTCGTCCGCCGGGCGTGGCAGGGCGACGCCCTCGAACGCGGCGTGTGGGACCAGCTCGCCGAGATGGGCGTGCTCGGCATCCTCGCCGCCGAGGACGCGGGCGGCATGGGCCTGGACGAGCGGTGGCTGGTGCTGCTGCTCGAGGAGTGCGGCTACGCCGGGCTCCCTCACCCCATCGTCGAGACGGCCGCGGTGGCCATGCCGCTCGTCGCCGACCGGGTCGAGCCGAACGCGCTGATCACCACCGACCTCGGCGGCCCGATCGTGCCGGCCGCGGCGGACGCCGACCAGCTCCTGGTGGCCGACGGTGAGGCCGGGCTCGTGCTCGTGGCCGGACCCGACGTGGTCGTCGAGGACGTCGAGGTCGTCGACCGAGGGCGCCGTGCCGGTCGGGTCGCGTGGGAGCCGAGCGTCGTCTCCGGCGTGGCCGCTGACCGCGACCTCGCCTTCGACCGGGGCGCCTGGGGCACCGCTGCGTTCCTCGTCGGCCTGGGCCAGCGCATGCTCGACATCACCGTCGAGTACGTGAAGGAGCGGGAGCAGTTCGGCGTGCCGATCGGCTCGTTCCAGGCCGTGAAGCACCACCTCGCCGACGCCGCCCTCCAGCTCGCCTTCGCCCGGCCCGCCGTCGAACGGGCGGCGTGGTCGCTCGCCGTGGGCGACCCGAACCGCAGCCGCGACGTGTCGATGGCCAAGGCGATGGCGTCCGACGCGGTGAACCTGGTCGGCCGCAAGGCCCTCCAGTGCCACGGCGCCATCGGCTACACGGAGGAGGCCGACCTCCACCTCTTCCTCAAGCGCTCGTGGGCGCTCCAGCGCAGCTGGGGCGATGCCGACTGGCACCGCGACCGAATCGGGCAGGCGCTCGGCATCTAGCGCGGGTTTGCATTCCCCGCTCGCGGATCAAAACTGGTGCGGACGCCTGCTGTGCGACGAGCAAGGCAGGGGGCATGTCCGTTCGATGCGGTGCCGGTGGTCATCTCGAGCACGTGGGGAGGCTGTGCGGTGCAGAAGTTCGCGGTCGAGGTGCTGCACATGGACGGATCCGTCCTCGTCGTCTTGAACGGCGAGCTCGACATCGACGGTGTCCCGGTCCTCACCGAGGCGCTGCGGCCGATCATCGCCCGCTACGACCCGGGGCAGGTCACGCTCGACTGCAGCCGGCTCACCTTCATGGACGCCTCCGGGCTCGGCGCCCTGGTCAAGTACCTCCGTCACCGTGACCAGGTCGACGACGAGAGACCCTCGCTGCGCGGCGTCGGCCATGCCGTGATGCGGCTCCTCCAGGTGACGGGCACGAACGTCCTGTTCGACATCGAGGAGCTGGCCGCCGCCGTCCGCCACGGCGAGCCCTTCGACATCGAGGATGCCTAGCCCGGCGGACGGGCCTCGGCCATCGCCCGCGTCATGTCGGCGAACGGGCTCCACAGGAACCACCGCGGGAACGCCCGCTCGAGCGCCGGCGGGCCGACGATGCGCACCCGCTCGGACGCCACGGCGCTGACCCAGGTGTCGAGCCCGGCGAACACCTCGGCCAACGTCGGTGTCGTCGCCGTCACGAGGAGGTCGGTCTCGAAGCCGGGGTGGTGCATGCACACCGATGCCTCGCCCCGGTCGAGCACCATCCAGATCGAGAGCCGCTTCGGTGCCGTGTGGTCGAACTGCACGACCACCCGTCCGGCTGGCAGCTCCGACGCGTCGATCCGTCGATGCATCCACCACATCAGCGTCGCCGGGTCGACGTCGTCCGGACGCATGTCGGCGAACAGCCACTGGACGGCCCACCGACCCAGGGCACCGACGACCTCTTCGAGGCTCCGACCGGCCGGGGTCAGGTGGTACTCCGACCCTCGACCCGTCGGGGACGGCTCCAGCTCGAGCACCCCCATCCGCTCCAGGTGGCGGAGGCGCTGGACGAGCAACGACCGGGAGATCCCGGGCAGGCCGCGGGCGATGTCGTTGAACCTGACGTTCCCGAGGAAGAGCTCACGCAGGATCAACGGCGTCCAGCGGTCGGCCAGCACCTCGCTCCCCATGGAGATGGGGCAGAAGCGTCCGTAGTCGGGCACCCGCGGATGATCCCACCCCGACGCCCGCGCGTGTAGTCCTGGTTCCGTACCACCCGGCCGGCGGGGTATCGATCGTGGACTAGGTGCCGGTCCGGCCGGGGCGCACGATGCCCGACATGTCCACGACCACCGACGTCACCTCCCACACCACGACCACCGGCTCGGAGCTCGTCGCACGCGCCGCCGCCGTCGGCGCCGAGATCGCCCTCCACACCGAGCGCCACGACCGCGAGGGCACGTTCGTCACCGAGAGCTACGACTGCCTCCGGACCGCCGGGATGCTCCGCATCGCCGTGCCCACCGAGCTCGGCGGCGACGGTGCGACGATCCGCGAGATCGCGGCCGTGCAACGCGAGCTCGCCCACCACTGCGGCTCGACCGCGCTGGCCAGCGCCATGCACCAGCACGTCACCGCCTTCACGGCGTGGCGGTACCGGCGGGGCCTGCCCGGCGCCGAGGGCGCGCTCCGCCGGGTCGCCGAGGAGGGCATCGTGCTCGTCTCGACCGGCGCCGGCGACTTCACCGACCCGCAGGGCCGCGCCGTCAAGGTCGACGGCGGCTTCCGGGTGTCGGGCCACAAGCGCGTGGCCAGCCAGGCGCCCGTCGGCACCGTGATGTCGACGATGTTCACCTTCGACGACCCCGAGCAGGGCCGGCGGGTGCTCAACATGTC
The DNA here is from genome assembly GCA_025464025.1 of Actinomycetes bacterium. The sequence goes on from JAODBP010000014.1 coordinate 5,268, forward strand.
GGTGCCCATGGCCGACGACGGCGTGCGGGTGCTCGACACGTGGGACGCCCTGGGCATGCGCGGCACCGGCAGCCACGACATCGTCGTCGACGACGTGTTCGTCCCCGACGAGCGGGTCCTGGCCAACCGGCCCCACGGGGTCGTCGATCCCCCGCTGCAGGTGATCTTCAGCATCGCCATGCCGATCATCTCGGCCGTCTACCTCGGCGTGGCCGAGGCCGCCTACGACGCCGCCGTCCTGGCCGTCGGCCACCGGGCCGACGACCCCGGCGTGCAGCGACAGGTCGGGCTCATGGCCCACCGGCTCCGGGTCGCCTCGTGGGCGCTCGACGGCGCCCTCGACCTCGTCGGCGACGACCCCGAGCCGTCGGCCGAGCGCTTCACCGCGGTGCTGACGGCGAAGCGCGAGGTCGCCCTGGCCGGCATCGAGGTGTGCGACCTGGCCATGGAGGTGGCCGGCGGCGGTGCCTTCGCCACGGGTTCCACGATCGAGCGGTGCTACCGCGACGTCCGCGGCGCCAAGCTCCACCCGCTCACACCCGAGGCCACCCTGGTCCACGCGGGTCGGCAGGCGTTCGCCGTGTGAGGTCAGTCACCGGCGACGAAGTACATCCAGTCACCCGACGCCGTGATGGCGACGCGGTAGCCGGTGTAGAGGTCGCCCTTCTGGAAGGCGGCGACCTGCTCGTCGGTGTAGACGCCCTTCAGGGCATCCCAGTCCCGTCGAGCTGGTGGATCAGGCCGGCGTGGCGATGACCGGCAGCGAGCGGTGGCCGAGGGCCCAGAACACCGGGTTGGGCTCGGGCACGAAGCCATCGACCGGGGCGAACGACTCGACGGCGTCGCAGAACACCTCGAGGGCGACGATGGCCTCCATGCGAGCCAGCGACGCGCCCGGGCACACGTGCGGCCCGGCGCCGAACGCCAGGTGGTCGCGGGGCTTGGGCCGGTCGACCCGGAACGCATCGGGGTCGGCGTGGACGCACTCGTCGCGGTTGGCCGAGGCCAGGCCGAACACGACCCGGTCGCCCGGCCCGACCGGGCAGCCCGTGATCGTCGTCTCGCTGAGCACGGCCCGGGCCAGGACCTGCACCGGCGAGTCGTGGCGCAGCGACTCCTCCACCACGATCGGCACCAGCGAGCGGTCGGCCCGGACCCGGGCGTAGAGCTCGGGGTCGAGGGCCAGGGTGTGCAGCATGTTGCCGAGCAGGTTCCGGGTCGTCTCGTTGCCGGCGACGATGAGCAGGAGGACCTGGGTGCGGATGGCGTCGTCGCTCAGCAGCTCACCGTCGACGTCGGTGACGAGGAAGCGGGTGATGACGTCGTCCGGCGGGTCGGGCATCCCTCGGCGGTGGTCGATGTGGGCCTGGAGGTAGGCGGCGAACTCGGGGTGGTAGTCGGAGAGCGTCCCGGGCGCGGTCGCCGCCTGCTGGTTGGCCAGCAGCTCGTCGGACCACCGCTGGAACAGCTCGCGGTCCTCCACCGGGACGCCGAGCACGTGGGCGATGACGGCCGACGGGATGGGGTCGACGTAGCCGACGACGAGGTCGACCACCTCGGCGGCCAGCGTCTCGGCCAGCAGCATCGACGCCAGCTCGCGCACGAACGGCTCGACCGGGTTGGTGCGGTGGGGCGCCACCACGGTGTTGACGACCCGGCGGATCTTGCCGTGCCGAGGTTCCGGGACGGCCGGTAGCGGCACCTGGTCGTCGGGCAGGCCGCTCACGTCCTGGAACGAGCCCACGAAGTGCTCGACGTGCTTCAGGCCGTCGAGCACGCCGGCCGCGGTGGCGACGTAGTGGCCGGCCGCCGTCTCGACGATCCCGCCTTCGGCCCGGATGGCGGCCATCGCCGCGTAGCGCTCCTCGGAACCCGTGGTGTACGGGTCGAACTGCTTCGTGTCGGTCATTTGGAGATCCCCCTCTCCGCCGACGCAGGAGGCTAGAGGGGTTCGCCGGCCACCGCGGCCGACAGGCGGCGGAGCTGGTCGGCCAGGTGGTGCAGGTCGTCGTCGGACCAGTCGTCGAGCGTCCGTGCCAGCTGCTTGTCGGTCGCCTTGCGGTAGCGGCGCCAGGCGTCGGCGCCCTCGTCGGTGACGGTGAGCAGCACGGCCCGGCGGTCGCTCGGGTCGGGCTGCTGGGTGACGAAGCCGGCCTCGACGAGGCGGTTGACCTCCTTGCTCACGCGCGAGGGCTCGAGCTCGAGGTGGGCCGAGACGTCGGTGAGCCGGGCCGGACCCACGCCCACGATCGCCGCCAGCGTGGCGACACCGGTGGGAAGGAGGTCGACGCCCGAGAGCTGCGCCCGGTAGCGGGCCGCGCGCCGGCTGTTGGCCACGCGCGAGATCCGGGTCAGCGCCGCGTCCACCCCGGCGAGATCGTCGGCCCTTGACATAGTTGCATCTTGACACGAAGCTCCGGCCATGGAGCTCGACCTGACCCCGAGGGAGCTGCTCACCACCACGAGAGCGGTCCGCAAGCGACTCGACCTGGAGCGCGCGGTGGAGCGGGAGGTGGTCGAGGAGTGCCTCCAACTGGCGTTCCAGGCGCCCAACGGCTCCGACCAGCAGACGTGGGGCTGGGTGCTCGTCGACGACCCCGACACCCGCGCCCGGATGGCCGCGATCTACATGGCCGCCCTCAAGGACTACGTGAACCGTCCCCGCACCAAGAAGGCCGACGCCCGCCCGCCGCAGACGCCGAAGCAGGAGCGGATGACCGCCTCGGTCATGCACCTCATGGAGCACCTGCACGAGGTGCCGGTGCTGCTGGTGCCGACGTTCCACGGCCGGTGCGAGACGGGCTCGCTCTTCGACCAGGCCAGCCGGTGGGGCTCCATCGCCCCCGGCATCTGGAGCTTCATGCTGGCGCTGCGCCTCCACGGCCTGGGCAGCGCGTGGACCACGCTGCACCTCCACCGCGAGGCCGAGATGGGCGAGCTGCTGGGCATCCCGGCCACCGAGACCCAGGCCGGCCTGTTCCCGATCGCCTACACGATCGGCACCGACTTCAAGCCGGCCGACCGCACCTCGTCGATGGACCGCGTCCACTGGAACCGCTGGTCATGAGCGAGCGTGCGAGCGAATGAGCTACTCGGAGATCGAGGAACGGAACCTCGCCGTCGTCCGCCAGTTCTTCGGCGAGGAGCCGGGGCCGGCCGACAAGAGCGAGCTGTTCACCGAGGACGGCTGCTGGTGGAACGGGCTGCCGATGATCCCGGGCGCCGAGGGCGTGATGGAGCACCGCGGCCGGGACGCCATCCGCAACATCCTCCCGAGCCAGAACAAGGGCCGAGGCCTGCTGCCGGGGCGCGACACCTACAAGCTCGAGACGTGCCGGGCGACCGACGTCGTCACCCTGGCCGACGGCAACCACGTCGTGCGGCAGCAGAACATGACGGCCGAGACCAAGCTCGGCCAGCACTACGCCAACACGTACTGCTTCGTGTTCACGTTCGACGACGACGGTCGCATCTCGTACCTCACCGAGCACTGGAACACGTGGCAGGCGCAGCGGGTGCTCATGCAGAACTTCGAGGTCCAGCCGGCGCGGCCCCGCTGAGGGTCCGCCCGACCCCACGGCCGACGAGCCAGGCCTCGAGCGCAGCGACGGCCATCGGACGGGCGAACAGGAAGCCCTGTCCGGTCCGGCACCCCTCCTGGCGGAGCACGTCGAGCTGCCCGGCGTCCTCGATCCCCTCGCCGAGGGTCTCCACCCCCAACGAGACCCCGAGCTGGATCAAGGTGTGGACCACGGCGTTGGCCTCGTCGGAGTCACCGATGGCGCTCACGAACGAGCGGTCGAGCTTCACCACGTCGACCGGGAATCGGTGGAGGTGGACCAACGAGGAGTATCCAGTGCCGAAGTCGTCGATGGCGACGCGGACGCCCAGGTCCTTCAAGGACCGCAGCCGCTGTGCGCCAACCCCGGCATCGAACATGATCGCCGACTCGGTGACCTCCAGCAGCAGCCGCCGCGGATCGCAGCCGCTGGCGGCCAGCACCCGGACGACGTCGTCGACGAACCCCTCGTGCTCGAGCTGGCGAGCCGACAGGTTCACGGAGATCTCGAGGTCGTGGCCGAGGGCGCGCCACCGCGCCGCTTGCCGGCAGGCCGACTCCAGCACCCACCGGCCGACGTCGACGACGAGCCCGGAGCTCTCGAGGTGGGGGACGAAGTCGCACGGGACGACGACGCCTCGCTCGGGGTGCTGCCAGCGCAGCAGCGCCTCCACCCCGAGCACCGCATCGTCGTCCAGGTCGACGATGGGCTGGTAGACGAGGAAGAACTGATCGCCCTCCAGCGCGGCCCGCAGCTCGACATCGAGCTGGGCGCGATCCCGGACGGCGAGCTGCATCTCGGAGACGAAGACGGTGGCGCGGTCCTTGCCGGCCGCCTTCGCCTGGTAGAGGGCCACGTCGGCGTCGCGGAGCATGTCGCCGGCGGTCGCCCGGTCCCCCGTGGCGATCCCGATCGACGCGCTCAGCACGAGCGGCGCGTCCTCCCGGCCAGGGAGGAGGAACGGCGCCCGCATGGCGGCGAGGATCCGGTTCGCCGCCTGCTCCGGCCCGCCGTTGCCGGACACGCCCTCGGTGAGCACGACGAACTCGTCGCCGCCGAGCCGGGCGATCGTGTCGCTGCCCCGGACCGCGTCGCGCAGGCGATCGGCGACCGCCTGGAGCAGCTCGTCACCGGCGGCGTGACCGAGCGTGTCGTTGACGTCCTTGAAGCCGTCGAGATCGATGAACAGGGCGGCCGGCGCGACGCCGCTGCGGCGGGCTCGGGCCAGCATGCCCTCGGCCCGGTCCATCACGAGCGACCGGTTGGGCAGTCCGGTGAGCTCGTCGTGGTGGGCCTGGTGCTGGATCTGCTCGAGCAGGCGGGCGTTGCGGAGCGCCGTGGAGGCCTGGCCGGCGAGGCCGCGCAGGCGGGCCTCCAGCTCGGGGTTGGGCCGGAGCCGCTCGGGCCGGTCGCGCACGGCCGCGACGATGCTCCCCACGCCGCGACCGCTCACGTACACCGGCACGTAGGCCAGGGCGACCACGCCGGCCGCCCGCATGATGGCCGCCACCTCGGGCCGCGCCGATCCCAGCTCGTGGTAGCGCAGCTCGTCGACGAACTGTTGCCCGGTGTACGGCAGCTCCCAGCCACCGATGGCGCCAGCCACGTCCTCCGAGAACCCGACCGTGGCGTGGATGCGCACCGCGGCGCCTTCGTCCGTGCGCAGGGCCACCACCGCGCAGTCGGCCCCCGTCACGGCGGGCACGGCGTCGGCGAGGGTGGTCGCCATGTGCTCCGTGGTCACCATGTCCGCCAGCGCCGTCGACAGGGTCAGCAGCGCCTCGGCCCGCGCCCCTTGGCTACGTGCCTCGGCGAGCGCGGTGGCGGAGTCGAGCGCGGTGGCCGCCAGGCGTGCGTACGAACGGAGGATGACGATCTCGTGGGGCAGGCCGATGTTGCCGAAGTTCAGCGCCGCGAGCTGCCCGTAGTGGCGCCGGGCCGATGCCACCTCGGCGACCAGCAGGTCCGGGCGCTCCAACCGACCTGGATCGAGGATCTCGGCCGCGATGGCCTGCGCTTGGGCGTCGTCGAGGCCGCTGGCGCAGACCTGCTGCTCGATCCCGGGGAGCGACTGGATGGCGAGCACGAAGGCGGGCATCCGCACGGCGCGGGCCGCGGACTCGACGATCCGCGCCAGCACGGCATCGAGATCCCCGTCCGTCGCCAGGTGGGCCACGGTGTCCTCGAGGGCCTTGAAGCGCCGTTCGAAGAGGAGCGCACGGCTCTCGAAGAACGCCGCACGGCGCACAGGGTCGTCGGTCTCCTGCCAGAGGATCCGGAAGCTGCACCAGTCGTCGCCTCGACGGCAGCACGTCTCCTCGACGACCTCGGCGTTGGCGTGGCCGAACAGGCGAGGCGACATGGCGAGCATGCCGCCCGACAACCAGCAGAACTCCTCGAAGGCCGGCGCACCCACGAACTGCTGCCGGACGATCCACTCGGTCGGGCCGACCTGCTCCGCCTCGTGGGTCGTGATCGAGGAGATCAGGGCGTGGCCCTGGCCGAGGGTCGCGTAGATCGTGCCCGGACCTCCGAGGCTCTGGTAGAGGTCGGTGGACTCCGGGGACGAGTTGCCCCCGAGGTCGACTTCGGCACCGGCCTCGAACAGCCGCTCAGGGCCGCCGAGCTGCCGGCCGGCCGCCTCCAGGAGGCTGCGCACCTGGTCGTAGGACGACCAGTTGCCGTCCTCGGTGATCTCTTCGACGGTCCGCGCCTCGCCGGCGTCGCGCAACACGTCGGCGATCGCCCCCGACCCACGCACCTCCGCGACGCGGCTGAGGGCCATGCGAGCGAAGGTGCCCGAGAACTCGCGTGCCCCCACACCCCCCATGGTGGGCTGTGTCGGCGCTCGGCGCCCTCGCCTTTCGACAATGCTGGCCCAATCTTCCAACATTTCGTCCCAGATCGGTCATGCCGGTCGTTACCGGCCAGGCTGCCTGCACCGCTGCGATCTTCTCTGGCTCCGAACGCGCCGGGGCCCTCCCGAAGGAGGGCCCCGATCCGCTCGTCGAAAGGGCGTTCCCTACCCGAGGCCGAGTGAGAGCTCGGTGAGGAGCGTCGCCTGCGCCGCGGTGAGCTTCTTGCCCGACTGGGCCTTCAGCTCGTTGCGGAAGGCGCCGTACGACCCGGCCCGCAGCTTCACGCAGAGGCTGTTGGCCACGCCCTTGTCGTCCGCCAGGTAGCGGGTGACGAGGGCGCAGAGGTTGTCCTTGGTCACCACGACGGTGAACGTCGCCGTCCCCCGGCCGATGTTGCCGGCGGCGTCGGTGGCCGTGCGGGTGACGGACTCACCGCCGAGGCCGAACGAGTACGCCGGGCCGCTGATGCCGGCGCAGGTGAGCGCGGTGACGGCGTCGCTGACCGAGCAGCCGATGGCCACCGTCTCGTCCACGCCGTAGGTGGCGCGGTTGCCCGTGAAGGTGACCACCGGGGCCGTGCGGTCGGCGACCTTGACGGTGAACGCCTCGGTCGTCGTGTTCCCGGCGCCGTCCACGACCGTGCAGGACACGATCGTGATGCCGATGGCGAACCGGGTGCCGCTGGCCGGCGTGCAGGTCGGGGCCAGGGCCCCGCTGACCACGTCGGTCGCCGTCGACGAGTACCCGACGACGGTGCCCGAGGCACTCGCCGCCTCGGCGACGATGGTCGCCGGGACGTTGAGGACCGGTGCCGTCGTGTCGACGACGGTGACGGTGAAGCTGGCCATGCCGACGTTGCCGGCATCATCCGTCGCCGTGCAGGAGACGATCGTGGCGCCGAGGCCGAACGTCGCACCCGACGGGGCCGAGCACGAGATCGCCGGAGTGGCGTCGACCGCGTCGGTGGCGGAGGCTGCGTAGGTGGCGACTGCGCCGCCGGGGCCGGTGGCCTCGAGCGTGCGGTCGGCCGGTGCGGTCACGACCGGGGCCGTGGTGTCGACGACGGCGACGTGGAAGGAGCCGGACGACCGGTTGCCCTGGGCGTCGGTCGCCGAGCAGCCGACCGTGGTCGAGCCGAGCGGGAACACCTGGCCCGACGCGGCGTCGCACACCGGGGCGATCGGGCCGTCGACCACGTCGGTGGCGGCGGCGGCGAACGCAACCGGGGTGCCGGCCGCGCTGAGGGCCTCGGTGACGATGTCACCGGACAGCACCAGCTGGGGCGACGCCGTGTCCGTCACGACGACGCCGAGGTGTCCGGAGCCGACGTTGCCGGCGGCGTCCGAGGCGAAGCAGGTGACGTCGGAGGCTCCGAGCGGGAAGACCGCACCCGACTCGGCGGAGCACACCGTCTCGAGCGGGCCCGACACCGTGTCAGCGGCCGCGGCCGTGAAGGTCACGGTGGCGCCGCCGAGGACGTTGCCCTCGATGTGGACGGCCCCGGCGGGGAAGCCCACGACGGGAGCCGTGGTGTCGACCACCGACAGCGTGAACGAGCCGAACGCCCGGTTCCCCGCGGCGTCTGCGCCCTCGCACGTCACCACGTGGGTGCCGAGCGGGACGACGGCGCCCGAGGGCACCGAGCACAGGACCGGAACCACACCGGTGATGTCGTCGTGCGCGGCGGCCGCGTAGTGGACCGGCGCACCCTGCGGGCCGATGGCCTCGACGACGAGGTTCTCGGGCAGCGAGAGCGTCGGCGGCGTGGCGTCGTAGACGAGGACGTCGAAGCTGGCCGAAGCCATGTTGCCAGCGCTGTCCTGCACCAGGCAGGTGACGGTCGTGGTGCCCACGGTGAACGGGTCGCCCGACTGCGCGGAGCACCCCGGCGACAGGTCACCGTCGACGATGTCTGATGCCGAGGCGCTGAAGTTGACGGGAGCGCCGTAGGACGCCACTGCGGGCTCGGCGATGTTGTTCGGGACGATCACCACGGGTGACGTGGTGTCCCGCACGAAGACGGTGAACCCGACCACCTTGATGTTCCCGGCGGCGTCGTTGGCGGTGCACGTGCCGTCGGTCGAGCCGATGGCGAACACGGTGCCGGATGCCGGGGTGCACGTGACCGGCCGGATGCCGGACACGGTGTCGAAACCGGTCGACGTGAAGTTCACGATGGCGCCGCCGCGGGTGTTGCCCTCGATGCTGATGCTCGAGGCCACGTTGACCGTCGGAGCGGTCGTGTCGCGAACGGTGACCTTGAACGTGGCCGTCGCGGTGTTGCCACGCCCGTCCGAAGCCGAGCACGTCACGGTGGTCGCGCCCAGCGCATACGTCGAGGTGCCGAGCTGCCGGTTGCACGTGACGGCACGGTTGCCGCTCACGAGGTCGACGGCGGAGGCGGCGATCGACACCGCCGCACCGTTGGCCGAGGTGGCCTCGGCGACGATGTCCTGGGGAACGTTCAGGACGGGCTTGGTGGTGTCCTGGATGACGACCGAGAACGAACCGCTCGCGACGTGGCCCCTGGTGTCGGACGCGGAGCAGGCGTTGGTGTAGCTGCCGACGCCAAAGGCCGTGCTACTGGCGAAGGTGCAGCTGACCGTCCGGGAACCGTCGACGGCGTCCGTGGCGGAGGCCGTGAAGGTGACGGGCGTGGTCGGACCGGTGGCCTCGACGGTGATCGTGCCCGGGAGCACCAGGACCGGTGCGGTGGTGTCCTGGACGACGACTGCGAATGAGCGGCTGCCGACGTTGCCGTAGTTGTCGACGGCGGAGCAGGACACGAACCGGGTGCCGACGGGGAAGGTGGAGCCGGGGACCATCGAGCAGGTCACCGGTCGATTGCCGCTCACGGCGTCGAAGGCGGACGCCGACCAGCTGACGGTCGCGCCGGCCGCGGAGACGGCCTCGACGGTGATGCCGGAGGGCGTGGACACCACGGGGGCCGTGCGGTCGACGACGGTGACCGTGAACGACGTCGTGACAGTCGCGTTGGCGCTGTCGGTCGCCGAGCAAGTGACCGTGGTGGTGCCGAGCGGGTACACCGACGCCGCGAAGCGCGTGCAGGTGACCGGCAGCGGACCGTCCTCGACGTCGTTGGCCGTCGGCGGCTGGAAGTAGACCGCTGTGCCCGACGCCGACGTGGCGTCCGGCGAGCTGCTGGCGACCGTCGTGATGACGGGCTTCTGGTTGCCCAGGGTGCCGACCAGGTCGTAGCGGAAGCCGGCCCAGCCGCCCTCGTCGATGAACTCCATGTCGAACGTGTTCACACCGTGGCGCAGGAGCGACGGGTCGATGTCGACGGTGCCGTCGTCGAGCGTGCCGCGGAATGTCGGGCCAGCCAGGACGCCGTTGATGTACGGCGTGGCCGCGTTGTCGGCGAGGACGTGGAACGTCAGCGAGAGGTCACCGGCATCGGCCAGCACGACCGTGGTGCGGTAGAGCACCGTCTGGTTGATGCACGCGAAGAACGATGCCGTGCAGTTGATCCACTTGGCGTTGGGGTCGACGCCCCAGGTGCTGTCACCGCCGTCGTCCCAGGGGTGCGACCCGAAGGCGCCGGCGATGTAGGCCGGGCTCCAGGTGACGCCGCCGTCGTAGGAGACCGTGGTGAACGGGTCGGCCTGGCCGGCGTTGGCGTTCTGGCCGCTGTACTTCGTGCCGAGCGGGTTGGCCGCCGAGGCCGAGGGCGCGGCGGCGACGAGCACCACCAGCGTGGCCAGGATGGCGAGCACCACGAGGGCGGCGAGCGATCGCGATCGCTCCCAGCTCGTTCCGGGGGACATCGTCGTGTGCATCGCTCTCCAGGGGTCGCTCGCCACCGCCCGCGCGGCGAGGTCTCGCTGGAAGATAGGGACGCACGTGGACGGCGAACGGCATCCCGGAGCGAAATGACACCACCTGACGGTGACGGCAACCCGCGGGCGCTTCTCGGGGCCGAAGAGGGCTCCTCACTACGTAGATCGGCCGCGAACCCCCAGGTCACGGCGGTGCGCCCGCGCCTACGTACCGCGGTCGGGGTAGCCCCGGGGCCATCCCTCGATCGGCTCGAACGGGTTGCGCATGGGCGGGTCCCAGCCGCCCGCCTCGGTCCAGCGGCGGATGACCTTCCCCGGGATGCCGGCCACGACCGAGTGGTCGGGGATGTCACCACCGACCACCGCGCCGGCCGCCACCGTCACGTGCCGGCCGAGCGTCGTGCCCGGGAGGATCACCACATTGGTGGCGAGCCAGCAGCCGGGACCGATGTGCACCGGCGCCTCTTCGAGGAACTGCTTGCCGATCGGCGTCTCGACGTCGCCGTAGGTGTGGTTGTGGTCGGTGATGTAGACGTTCGGAGCGATCGTCACGTCGTGGTCGAGGTGGATGCCGATCCGGCCGTTCACCATCGAGCCGCGGCCGATCGTGGTGCGGTCGCCGATCGTGATGACCGGCGATCGCTCGGCCGGCAGCGTCTCGGCCGGCATGCCGGCGGCGAGCAGCACGTTGGCCCCGATGAACACGTCGCGCCCGAGCTCGATGTGCTGGAGACCGACGTGGTCGCCGGGCGGCCACGCCATCCAGCTGCCCTCCCCCATCGAGCGGAAGCGCCGGCCCAGCTTCGACGTCGAGGTGATCGTGCCCCGACGCTCGGCGAACCGCCACGCCCGATGGAGGAGGTCGGCGAGCACCCGACTACTTGCGCTGGAAGTTGGGCGTGCGCTTCTCGGCGAAGGCCTTCGGGCCCTCCTTGGCGTCCTCGGTCTGGAAGACCGCGGTGCCGTAGGGCTCCTCGTACTTGAGGGCGGCCACCTCTTCCATCCCATCGGTCTCGTGGAGGGTGCGAAGGATGGCCTCGACGGCGAGCGGGCCGTTCTCGCCGATGACCCGGGCGATCTCCTTGGCCGCGGCCAGGGCCTGGCCCTCGGGCACGACGCTGCCGACCAGGCCCCACTGGAGGGCCTCCTGGGCGCTGATGTGCTTGCCGGTCAGGAGGATCTCGGCGGCCACCGTCTTCGGGATCTGCCGGGGCAGGCGGACCGAGCTGCCCATCATCGGGTAGAGCGACCAGCGGGCCTCGGACACGCCGAACTTGGCCGTCGCGCCGGCCACGCGGATGTCGGTGCCGAGGAGGATCTCGGTGCCGCCGGCGATGGCGACGCCCTCGACGGCGGCGATGATCGGCTTCGTCGGGCGGAACTCCTTGAGGTACGCCTTGTGCATCAGGCGGGGCTCCTCCTTCATCCGCGTCGCAACGTCGATCTCGGTGTCGGCGTGGGGCCCGCTGTCGCCGGCCATGGCGCGGAGGTCGGCGCCCGAGCTGAAGTTGCCCTCGGCGCCGGTGAGGATGATGCAGCGGATGTCGTCGTTGGTCGACGCCTCCACCCAGGCGTCGTACATCCGGGCCAGCATGGCGCCCGACTGGGCGTTCTTCCGGTGCGGGCGGTTCATGGTGACGATCAGCGTGGTGCCGTCACGTTCGACGAGTGCGTCAGGCATGGGCCGCAACGTAGTTGCCTGACGGTCCGTCAGTAAGCTTGCAGCCATGCCTGAGGCCTACATCGTCGACGCCGTCCGCACGCCCGTTGGGCGGCGCAACGGCGGGCTCGCCCACGTGCACCCGGCCGACCTGGGTGCCCACACGCTGAAGGCCCTGCTCGACCGGACGGGGATCGACCCGATGGCCGTGGAGGACGTGGTCTACGGCTGCCTCGACACCATCGGCCCGAACGCCGGCGACATCGGTCGCACCGCCTGGCTGGCCGCGGGGCTGCCCGAGGCGATCCCCGGCGTCACCATCGACCGCCAGTGCGGCTCGTCGCAGCAGGCCGTGCACTTCGCGGCCCAGGGCGTCATGTCGGGCACCCAGGACGTGGTGATCGCCGGCGGCGTGCAGAACATGTCGATGATCCCGATCTCCTCGGCCATGACGGCGGCCGAGCCCATGGGCTTCACCGATCCGTTCTCCGGTTCCAAGGGCTGGGTCGAGCGCTACGGCACCCAGGAGGTGTCGCAGTTCCGCGGCGCCGAGCTCATCGCCGAGAAGTGGGACGTCTCCCGCGACGACATGGAGCGCTTCGCCCTCGAGTCGCACCAGCGGGCGGCGCGGGCGACCGACGAGGGCCGGTTCGAGACCCAGATCGTGCCGTTCGAGGGCGTGACCCAGGACGAGGGCTTCCGCCGCGACACCACGCTGGAGAAGATGGCCGGGCTCCGCACGCTCGTGGAAGGGGGCCGCCTCACCGCCGCCGTCTCGTCACAGATCAGCGACGCCTCGGCCGCCATGCTCATCGTCTCGGAGCAGGGCCTCAAGGACCATGGCCTGAAGCCCCGGGCCCGCATCCACCACCTCTCGGTGCGGGGCGACGACCCGATCTTCATGCTCTCGGCGCCGATCCCGGCGACGGCCTACGCCTTCCAGAAGTCGGGCCTCTCGGTCGACGACATCGACCTGGTCGAGATCAACGAGGCGTTCGCCTCCGTGGTCCTGGCCTGGCAGAAGGAGACCGGCTTCGACCTCGAGAAGGTCAACGTGAACGGCGGCGCCATCGCCCTCGGCCACCCCCTCGGCGCCACCGGCGTGCGCCTGATGACGACCCTGCTCAACGAGCTCGAGCGCACCGGCGGCCGCTACGGCCTGCAGACGATGTGCGAGGGCGGCGGGCAGGCCAACGTCACCATCATCGAGCGCCTGTAGAGAAGCAGCGCCGAGAGGCAGGCTGGCCCGGAGCCGGGTCAGGCGGCCGAAGGCTCGATCTCTCGCGGCCGAAGGCCGCCGCACGCGCCGCGATCTCGCCACGCGCCGGAGGCGCTCCTACCCCGCCCCGATGTCCATGAGGTGGTGCACGACCTCGTGGGCGTTGCGGAACACGAAGTCGTCGCGGCCCGCCATTCCCAGCTCGGGGTGCGGTGCCCGCACGTCGGGCGGGCACGACAGGGCGGCACCGGCCCACACGTTGGCGGCCGCCCGCAGGCACTGGATGCCGACGGCGACCGACTGGTCTTCGTAGCTCCGGGCCGCGGCCAGCACGTCGGCGTCCCAGGGGGGCAGCGAGGCCGACGGGTCGAGGGTGAACGACCAGAACCGCTCGGCCCCGATCCGCAACACGTCGATCACGTGCCACAGGTAGGCGACCGGCGACCACGCCTGTGTGCTCACGGCACCGGGCATGGCGGCCGCCCATCGGTCGGGCGCGTCCTCGACGAGGGCGATGGCCTCCTCGAAGGTCACCGCCGACGGGTCGAACCCACATTCGTCGCAGCGGTCCACCCCTGGAGCTTGGCCCACGAGCGGAAGGTCTGCGCCCGAGTTGGGGTTGGGCACCACATGCAGATCCTGTACACCGCAGAGGCAACGGCCTGGGGCGGGCGCGAGGGACGGGCGGCATCGTCCGACGGCGTGGTCGACGTCCAGCTCGCCATCCCCAAGGAGATGGGCGGGCCGGGCGGGCCGCTCACCAACCCCGAGCAGCTCTTCGCCACCGGCTACGCCGCCTGCTTCCACAGCGCGCTGAAGCTGGTCGCCTCCCGGGAGAAGGTCGACGTCACCGACTCGGCGATCACGGCCAAGGTCGGCATCGGCCCGAACGACGCCGGCGGCTTCGGGCTGGCCGTCACGCTCGAGGCCGAGCTGCCCGACGTCGACCCCGAGGTGGCCCGCGACCTCGTCGCCAAGGCCCACGAGGTGTGCCCCTACTCCAATGCCACCCGGGGCAACGTCGAGGTCACGCTCACCGTCGTGTAGGTCTACCGTCGAGACGTGCTCGTGCGGGTCCCTGACGTCGATGTGGACCTCTACCTCGAGAACGTCGTGCAGCTCGGAGAGGCATTGCCCTGGCTCTGGGTCGTCCTCGGCGACGACCAGCGAGACCTGGCCCTGACGGCCGAGGGCGCCGCTCGGATCGAGGACCTCCTCCAGCAGTACGGGTCCCAGCGCCAGGCGATCGCGGCCCAGGCCGAAGCCGCCGAGCAGGCCGGCCGCTCCACGTTCACCCTCGAGGTCGAGCTGCCGGAGGGGGCCAGCGCCGACGTGGAGCAGCTTCTCGACCTCCTCGAACTGGTGAGTCGCATGGTCGGCGAGGAGGGGCTGGCCTCCCCCGCCTCCCCGAAGATCAACGCCTTCCGGCGGTTCCTGCTCGGCGAGGTCGCCCGCCAGCTCCGTGCCGGACCCGCCCGCTAGCTGTCGATCCCGAGGACGTTCGTCAGTGCGACGTCGTGCCATGGATGTCCGGCGTGCTCGTCAGCGTCGAAGAACCAAAGACGCAACCAAGGGGCGACCCGTGCGCGCCGGCCCGCCGTGGGGCCCCCAAGGGCTGAGTTCTGGCCCCGTTGGTTGCGTCCTTGGTTCGTCGGGGCGATGCCCGCAGCCACCCTGACGAACGTGGATGGACCGCTCGCTAGCCCTGGAGGCGGGCGAGGACCTTCTCGGCCTCGCCGATGATCCGGTCGATGAGCTCCTGGCACGACGGGAGGTCCTCGATGACGCCCACGACCTGGCCGGTGGGGAACACACCGATGTCGGTGCGACCGTCGACCAGCGCCCGCTTGGTGAGCACGGCCGAGTTGGCCGCCATGATCACCTGGCTCCACGAGAGGTCCTGGTTCTTGCGCATGGCCAGGCCCTCCTTCGCCATGTCGGTGAACGGGATGCCCGACTCCTTCTGGAACCGGAGGCCGTTGCGGAGGGCGCCGAGCAGCGAGGTGCCGGGCACGTGGTGCTCGAGCTTCTCGATGAACGCCGTCCGCAGCACCCGGTGGGGCTGCCCGTCGACCTCGCGGGAGACCACCGTGTCGGTGACGCCGCGCTGGAGGTACTCGGCCTTCACCGACTCGGGCACCCGGCTGTCGGACGTGAGCAGGAAGCGCGTGCCCATGGCCACGCCCTCGGCGCCGTAGGCCAGGGCGGCGACGAGGCCACGGCCGTCGAAGAACCCACCGGCGGCGATCACCGGGATGTCGACGGCGTCGACCACCTGGGGCAGCAGCAGCGTGGTGGGCACCGAGCCGGTGTGGCCACCGCCCTCGCCGCCCTGCACGAGCACGGCGTCGACGCCCCACTCGGCCACCTTCTCGGCGTGGCGCTTGGCCCCGATCGAGGGGATGACGACCAGCCCGTTGTCCTTGAGCTTCTTGATCAGGTCCTGCTTGGGCGCCTGGGCGAACGAGGCGACCTTGACCCCGTCGGCGATGAGGAGGTCGACGCGCTGCATGGCGTCGGGCGAGTCGGCCCGGAGGTTCACGCCGAACGGCTTCGTCGTGCGCGACTTCACCTCGGCGATGGCCGCCTTCAGCTCGTCGAACGACATGGTCGCCGAGGCGAGGATGCCGAGGCCGCCGGCGTTCGACGTGGCCGACGTGAGGCTCGCCCCCGCCACCCATCCCATCCCGGTCTGCACGATCGGGTACTGGATGCCGGCCAGGTCGCAGAGCCGGGTGTGCAGCGCGGGGTGCGTCATGCGTCCGGCACCTCCTTGAGGCGCAGGCCCTTGGGGTCGATCACCTCGTAGAGGAGGCGCAGCTCCTCGTCGTCGGGCAGACGGCTCGTCGGCACGTCGTCGGGGATCACCAGCTCGAAGCCGGTGGCCTCCTGGACCTCGTCGACGGTGACGCCGGGGTGCAGCGAGCGCACCCGCATCCGGTGGTCGGGCGTCTCGAAGTCGAGCACGGCCAGGTTGGTGATGACCCGGCGGATCTCGTGGAACTGGGCAGTGCGGCCACCGAGCTTCGCCGCCCGGTCGTAGCCCACGCCGGTGACGGTGTCGACCTTGGCGCACAGCACCTGCGGCGTGTGCGACGGCACCCAGTACGAGGTCGTGTTGTTCACCGTGTTGCCGGGGGCGCCGCGGTAGCCGAGGAGCTGGGTCTTGGGCTTGGCGTAGTCGCCGATCGCCGCGATGTTCTGGTTGCCGTACTGGTCGACCTGGGTGGCGCCCATCATCACGTGGCGCTTGCCGCCCCACACGATGTCGAACATCGAGCGGTAGGGGTTCCACAGCTCCATGACCTTGCCGCCGGGCCACTCGAAGGCCTCGTCGTTGGCGATGAGGGCGGCCTCGCCGTCGGTCATCTGGAGGTCGGGCTCGAACGTGGCCCGGGCCAGGCGACCGCCGACCATCGGGATCGTGCCGATCGGGTTGGCGAGGATCTCGCCGTCGCCGCGGAAGGCCTCGGCCACCGCGACCGCGCAGATGTCCGCCCGTGCTGCCGTCGTGGTGCTCACTTCGCCCCCCATGCCGTCAGGAACTCGTCCCAGGCCTCGTCCGACTTGGCCGCAGCCATGTACTTGCCGTGCAGGTCCTCGTCGCGCTCGTAGTCGGGCTCGCACGAGGTGGGCGACGCGCCGCCCGGCACCTCGACCACGCCGGTGACGTAGGCCCGGTTGATGCGGAGGGCCTGGGCCGGGGCCTCCTTCAGCAGCTCGGCGGTGTCGACGATGCGCTCGGTCGACACGTAGGCGTCCTTGGCCGCCATCACCATGAGGTCGTCGAAGTACGGGTCGGGCCCGTGGTAGGTGGCGTTGCCCCGCTCGTCGGCCCGGTTCATGTGGACCAGGGCGGCGTCGAGCTCGAGCGCCGGCATGGCGATGAGCTCGTCGCCGTCGTCGTAGGGCGAGGTGATCGTCTTGAGCTTCGGGTTGTCGCGCAGCAGGTCGGAGCCGAGGCCGACGCGCGTCGGCAGGAACGGCACCCGCCACGCCGCGGCCTGGAGGCCGAGGAGCACCATGCCCTCGTCGTACGGCTCGTCCTCGATGGCGCCGCTCTGGCGGGCCTTGCGGAAGTGGCCCTCGAGCACGGGCGAGTTCTTGTTGGTGGCCCCGGCGATGTCGGGGGCGACGAACGCGTAGACGGCCCGCTTCACCTTGCCGGCGGTGCAGAGGATGCCGAGGTCGGGGCCGCCGAAGGTGACGATCGTCAGGTCCTTCAGGTCGCTCTGCACGATGGCCTTCACCAGGGCCATGGGCTTGCGCCGCGAGCCCCACCCGCCGATGCCGATGGTCATGCCGCTCTCGAGGCGACCGGCCACGTCCTCCGGTGTCATGCGCTTGTCCATCACTTGCCCTTCTCGACGAACTTGTCGCGGTGCTCGTCGGCCACGCCGAGGAGGTTGATCTCGAACGTGAAGCCCTGCTCGTAGCGGTAGCTGGTGTTCACGTCCCACAGGTCGATGCCGTTGAACGCCTCCTTGGCCATCCGCACGATGCGGGTGTCCTTCTCGGCGATGGAGGCGGCGACCCGGAGGGCCTCGTCCCGGAGCTGGTCGCGGGGCACGATCGACCACACCGAGCCGAAGGCCTGCAGCTCCTGGGCCGTGGCCGTGGCCGCCATGTAGTACATCGCCCGGGCCTTCAAGGGCGGCACGAGGCGGGACAGGTGGGTGGCGGCGCCCAAGGCGCCCCGGTCGATCTCGGGAAGGCCGAAGGTGGCGTCGTCGGACGCGACGATGATGTCGGAGTTGCCGATCAGGCCGATGCCGCCGCCGAGGCAGTAGCCGTTGACCGCGGAGATCACCGGCACCTTGCACTCGTAGACGGCCTTGAACGACTCGTAGCAGCCGCGGTTGGCGCCGACGAGGGCGTCGAAGCCCTCGGTCGCCTGCATCTCCTTGATGTCGACCCCGGCGTTGAAGCCGCGACCCTCGGCCCGGAGGACCACGACGGACACGTCCTGGCGGAGGCCGGCGTCGGTGACCTGCTTGGCCACCTCGTACCACCCGGCGACGTTCAAGGCGTTCACCGGTGGGTTGTCCATCACCACCTCGGCGATGCCGTCATGTACCTCGGTGGTGATCCCCATGGGCGCGCGTCACTTCCTGATCCGGCGTCAGATTCCGTGTGGCAAGGTACTACGCATGCCCGTCAGCCTCGACTTCTCGGGACGCGTCGCGCTGGTCACCGGAGGTGCCCGCGGCGTCGGCCGAGGCATCACCCAGCGGTTCCTGGACGCCGGTGCCCAGGTCGTCATCTGCGGCCGCAGCGAACCCGACTCCCTCCCCGACGGCGTGACCTTCTTCCCGTGCGACGTGCGGGAGCCCGAGCAGGTCGACACCCTGGTGGCCCGGATCTCCTCGGCCTTCGGCCGGCTCGACGTCGCGGTGAACAACGCCGGTGGCGCCCCCTACGCCCTCGCCGCCGACGCCTCGCCCCGCTTCAGCGACAAGATCGTGGCGCTCAACCTGATGTCGGTGGTGCACGTCTCCAAGGCGGCCAACGCCGTGATGCAGACCCAGGACGACGGCGGCTCGATCGTCAACATCACGTCGGTGTCGGGCATCCGGCCCTCCCCCGGCACCGCCGCCTACGGCGCGGCCAAGGCCGGTGTCGAGCACTTCACCGTGTCGGTCGCCGTCGAGTGGGCGCCCAAGGTGCGGGTCAACTGCGTGACCGCCGGGCTCATCATCACCGAGGGCGGCGACGAGCACTACGGCGGCCCCGAGGGCATGGCCCGGGTCGCCGCCACGATCCCGCTCGGCCGCATGGGCACGCCATCCGACGTGGGCGACGTGGTGCTGTTCCTCGCCTCACCGCTGGCGTCGTACGTCACCGGCACGTCGGTGCTGATGCACGGCGGCGGTGAGCGTCCGGCGTTCCTGGCCGCGGTTGAAGGCCCCTCGTGAGGATCGTCTCGCTCCTGCCGTCGGCCACGGAGATCGTCTACGCCCTCGGGCTCGGCGACCAGCTCGTGGGCGTCACCCACGACTGCGACTTCCCGGCGGACGCCCGGACCAAGGCTCGGGTGTCGCGCACGCTGCTGCCGCCCGACGCTACGCCGGTGGAGATCGACCGGCTCGTGACGGCGGCCAGCGTGCCCGGCGGCTCGCCCACCGAGGTCCTCGACGAGGACGTGCTCGCCCGCCTCGACCCCGAGCTGATCATCACCCAGGACCTCTGCGCCGTCTGCGCCATCCCGACCGACGACGTGCAGGCCGCGCTCACGACGCTCGGCTGCACCGCCGAGGTGGTCTCCCTCGACCCGAGCTCGATCGACGAGGTCCTCGCCGGCATCTCGCAGGTCGGCGCCGCGACCCGCACCGATGCCGAGGCCGCCGCACTGGTCGCCGGACTGCGAGACCGGCTCGATCGGGTGCGGGCGTCGGTGCACGGTCTTCCCCGGCGCCGGGTGTTCGCCCTCGAGTGGGGCGACCCGCCGTTCAACGGCGGGCACTGGATCCCGGAGATGATCGAGCTCGCCGGCGGGGCACCCGTCCTGTGCGAACCCGGGCGCGACTCCGTGCGCGTCGGCTGGGACCAGATCGCGGCTGCCGAGGCCGACGTGGTGGTCTTCACCCCGTGCGGCTACTCGCTCGACGAGGCGGCTGCCGAGGGGAAGGGCCTCCTCGACCGACCGGAGATCGCCGGCGCCGAGGTGTGGGCCGTCGATGCCGACAGCCTCTTCGTGCGGCCCGGGCCCCGCCTCGTCGACGGCATCGAGGTCCTGGCGGCGCTGCTGCACCCCGACGCGGTCGGCCCCGTGCCGCCGACCTCGGCCCACCAGCTGCGCTAGCTGCAGCTCCCAAGGACGTCCGACAGTGCGACGTCGCGCCATGGGGACATCGGGCGTTCGCGTCAGGGTCGAAAGACGGAAAGACGAAGGACGCAACCAAGGGGGGGACCGGGTGCCGCCGGCCCGCCGCGGGGCCCTTCCAGCCTTCTAGTCACGTAGACGTCGTCATAGCGACGTTTTCGTGACTAGAAGCAGGTCGGGCGCCGCACCGACGTTCGGCGCACCGGGCTCGCCCCTTGGTTGCGCCTTTGTCTTTCAGTCCGTGAGCAAGGGCGATGCCCGCAGCCACCCTGACGAACGTGGATGGGATCGGCAGCTCAGCCCTGACCGGCCTCGTAGTGGGAGGGCGGCACACCGAGGTGGAGCTCGACGCGGCGGACGCGCTCGAGGGTGATCTGCGACAGGTGGCGCTGGCGGCCCAGCAGATCCGCGACCACGCCCAACGCCGCCACCTGGACGGCGGCGATCATGAACACGGCGCCGAGGATCACCGACTGGATGTGGCCGCCCGAGTTGCTGTCGAGCAGGCTCAGGAAGAACGGGATCCAGGCCAGCACCCCGAGCACGGCCAGGCCGGTGGCGGCGGCGAAGAACGTGCGCAAGGGCCGGTAGAAGGTCGACACCTGGGCGATGGCCTGGATGCTGCGGCGGATGTAGTCCCAGTTCGACCGGAACAGCCGGGAGGGCCGCTCGACCGGGTTCTTCGAGATCGGCACGAACGCCACGGTGAGCGCCGACGTGCCGGCCTGGATGAGCGTCTCCAGCGTGTAGGTGAAGCTCGACAGGACGATGAGCTGGAGGGCGGCATCGCGGTTGTAGGCCCGGAAGCCGGAGGTGGCGTCCGGGATGGGCGTGCCCGCCGCCGCGCTCACGACCCGGCTGCCCAGCCGCTGGAGCCGCCGCTTCCGCGGCGAGAAGTCGGCGACGGTGCCCACCCCCCGGTCCCCGACCACGAGATCGGCGTCGCCCCGGAGGATCGGCGCCAGCAGGGCGGGCATGTCGGCGCTGTCGTACTGGCCGTCGGCGTCGGTGTTGACGATCACGTCGGCGCCCAGCTTCAGGCAGGCGTCGAGCCCGGCCTGGAACCCGACGGCCAGGCCCTTGTGGGTCGGCAGCCGCACGACGTGGTCGACGCCGTGGGCCCGGGCCACGGCCACCGTGTCGTCGGTGGAGCCGTCGTCGAGGAACAGCCACTCGACGGCGTCGAAGCCGTCGAGCTGCCGCGGCAGCGTGGCCAGCGTGGCCGGGAGCTGCTCCCCCTCGTTCAGGCAGGGGATCTGGATGATCAGCTTCACCCCGGAAAGGTAGGCCGGGTCAGCCCTTCAGCACGCGCTCGAAGAGCTCGTCGACCCGTTCGTTGGCCCGGTTGGCCAGCTCCATGGGGAAGCCGGTGAAGCCGTGGATGCAGTCGGGGTACACCGCCAGCTCGGCCTCGTTGCCGTACGCCTCCCATCGCCGGGCCATGAACAGCGTGTCGTCGAGCAGGTGGTCGGCCGACCCGACGGTGAACAGCGCCGGGGGCAGGTCGTGGAGGTGGGCGTACAGCGGCGAGTACCGCGGGTCCCTCGACTCGTGGCGGCTGACCCCCGGCAGGTAGCACTCGACCACGAAGTCGCCGAGGTCGCCCTCGAGGATGTCGGGCACCTCGCTGGGGCGGACGCCGGTGCCGCTCGGGGTGCCGCTGAGGTCGTAGACGCCGAACACCAGGTTGGCCGCGCTGATGCGGTCGATGGCGCCGAGCTCGTCACGCACCCGCAGGAGGGTGAGGGCGGCGTAGTAGCCACCGGCCGATTCGCCGCCGAGCACGATCGGGCCCTGCTCGTGGTCGAGCACCCACTTGGTGACGGCGAGGCAGTCGTCGCCACCGGCCGGGAACGGGTGCTCGGGAGCGAGCCGGTAGTCGACCGAGATCACCGTGATGCGGTGCCGCTCGCACAGCGCGGCGTTGCCGGTGTCGTTCATGCGCGGGCTGCCCAGCATCATCGCCCCGCCGTGGAAGTGGACGTAGGTGCCCCGCGGCTCGGCCGGCGGGCGGAACACCCGGCACGGCACGCCCGCCACCTCCTCGTCGGTCCCGGCCGGCGACGTCACCTCCAGCGACGCGAGCACCTTCCGCTGCTGGGACACCCGCTGGTCGCGGTCGGCCGGCGGCGCGCCACCACCCATGGCGAACGCCCCCCGGATGACCTCGGCCATCTGGCGGGCCTCCTCGCGGAGACCCTCGTACTCCTCCGGCCACAGCGACATCGGCCCCTCCTCCGAGGTGTGTGAAGTGCCACGATGCTGCCATGACGGAGATCGATCTGCTCGATGCCGACCGGTTCCAGCGGCTCGAGCACCACGAGATGTTCCGGAAGCTCCGCGAGCAGGGCCCCGTGATCTGGCACGAGCCGACCCGCTGGAAGCGCGGCTTCTGGTCGGTCGTCAAGCACGCCGAGGTGCAGGAGGCCAGCCGCGACGCCGACCGGTTCTCCAACGAGCGGGGCGGCGTCAACATCCGCGACATCGACGAGCTCGAGGGCGGGAGCGACTCGCGCGGCCTCCTGCTCACCGAGATGGACCCGCCCCGCCACACCCGCTTCCGGATGCTGGTCAACAAGGGATTCACGCCCCGGATGATCCGGCTGCTCGAGGAGCACTTCGCCCACCGGTCGAAGCTCATCGTCGATGCCGTCGTCGAGCGAGGCGAGTGCGACTTCGTGGAGGACCTCGCCGCCGAGCTCCCGCTCCAGGCCATCGCCGAGATCATGGGCGTGCCGGAGGAGGACCGCCGGCTGGTGTTCGAGTGGTCGAACCGGATGATCGGCACCGACGACCCCGACTACGCCGCCAACGACGGGTCGTCTGCCGCGCAGGAGCTGTACGCCTACGTGAACCAGCTGGCCAAGGAGCGCCGGGCCGACCCGCGCGACGACATCTGCACCAAGCTGCTCGGCGCCGAGATCGACGGCGACAAGCTGACCGAGCAGGAGTTCGACTCGTTCATGCTGCTCCTCACCGTGGCCGGCAACGAGACGACCCGGAACACGACGTCGTGGGGCATGTGGGCCCTCATGCAGCACCCCGAGCAGTACGCCGCCCTGGTCGACGACCTCGACGGGAAGCTCGACCGGGCCATCGAGGAGATGCTCCGGTGGGCGTCGCAGGTGTACCACTTCCGCCGGACCGCGACCCGGGACACTTCGTTGGGCGGGGTCGACATCGCCGAGGACGACAAGGTCGAGCTCTGGTACATCTCGGCCAACCGGGACGAGGAGGTCTTCGACGACCCGTTCCGCTTCGACATCGAGCGCTTCCCGAACGAGCACGTGGTGTTCGGTGGCGGCGGGCTCCACTACTGCCTCGGCGCCAACCTGGCCCGGCTCGAGCTGCGGTCGATCTTCCGCGAGGTGCTGACCCGCATCCACGACATGCGGGTCGCCGGGGAGGTGCCGATCCTGCGGTCGAACTTCATCGGCGGGATCAAGCACCTGCCGGTCGCCTTCACGCCCTCGGTCCGACGTGCGAAGGTGGGCGTCTGATGCTGCTCGTCACCGGAACCTTCACCCTTGCCCCCGCCGACCGCGACGCCTTCCTCGAGCACGCCAAGGCCGGGATGACGAAGTCGCGCGCCGAGGACGGCTGCGAGGAGTACGTCATGGCCGCCGACCCGCTCGACCCGGCCCGGGTCGTGCTGTCCGAGCGCTGGCGCGATCGCCCGGCCCTCGACGCCCACCTGGCCGGCCTCGCCGGCGGTGCCGGCGGGCCGGCGCCCACGTCGATGTCGATCGAGATCCACGAGGTGGCCTCGACCGAGAAGATGGTCTAGGGCAGGGCGGAGGCCGGGTCGAGGAGGGCGATGCCCACCTAGTGCTCGTCGGCGACCCAGCGGGCGTTGGCCTCCTCGAAGAGGCGGCCGGTGCGCTCCATGTCGCGCGGCCGCTCCTCGAGGGTGTCGGCGTCCCACTCCGAGCGACCGTCGGCACTGAAGAAGTCGCCGCCGTAGACGTGCAGGGCGGTCGCGTACTGGCGGCGGGTGTTGGCGACCGAGTGGATGACGTCGTCGCCCATGACGAGCACGTCGCCCTGGGGCAGCTCCTTGCCACCACTGGCCTGGAGCCCCCCGGGCGAGCGCCGGAAGAAGGCGTTGTCCTCGACGCCGCCGTACATGCCGATCGCCGCCCACATGTTGTGCTCGTGGGGGTAGAGGACCATGCCCGGCGTCCACACCACGTGGAGCACGGTGAGGTCGGGCGTGTGGTGCAGCGGCGTGATGCCGCCGCGTTCGATGGGCCCGAGGGCACCGGCCAGGGCGGACGGGTCGGCCACCAGCTCGTCGAGCACGTCGCGCACGGCGAGCACCGGCGTGTGCTCGAGGTTGGCGGCCTCGAGCCGGGCGATGATCTCGGCGATCTCCACGAGGAAGATCGTACGACCCGTTTCGCTGTCACACCGCTCGGGTACCATCGAACGCATGTTCGTCGAGGACATCAGGACCGAGCTGGAGGGCATCGTCGCCCGGCTCGATGGCGATGTCCTCGAGCCGGCCGACGCCGAGCACCTCCTGGGCGAGCTCACCGCCATCGAGCGCATCGCCTCGGCCGGCAAGGCCGTCGCGGCGAAGCGGGTGGCCGACTCCGGGCGCTGGCGGCGCTCGGGCGAGCGGAGCGAGGCCGACTGGTTGGCCAAGCAGACCGGCGAGACGGTCGGCGCCGCTCGCTCGACGCTCGAGACGGCCAAGAAGCTCGAACGCTGCCCGAAGACGTCCAAGGCCTTCCGCAAGGGAAAGCTGTCGAAGCCGCAGGCCGAGGCCATCGCCGGCGCGGCCGCCGCCGACCCGAACGCCGAGGACCGCCTGCTCGGGATGGCCGAGCGCACCGGCCTCGGCAAGCTCCGCGACGAGTGCGACCGGGTGCGGGCCAGCAAGCGCGATGCCGAGTCGACGCATCGGCAGATCCATCGGTCTCGGTACTGGCGCAAGTGGACCGACCGCGATGGCGCCCGCATGGGCCAGTACAAGCTCACGCCCGAGGCCGCCGCCGCGGTCGAGGCGGCCGCGGCACCGTTCGTCGAGGCCGCCTTCCAGGCGGCGCGTGCCACGGGCGACCACGAGACGTCGGAGGCCTACGCCGCCGACGGCCTCGTCACCATGGCGCGTGCCGCCAACGGCTCCGATGACGGCAAGGGTGCCACCGAGGCCGTGCTCCTCCTGAACCTCGAGTCGCTCCAGCGGGGCAGCGTCGAGGGCGACGAGGTGTGCGAGATCGCCGGCGTCGGGCCGGTGCCCCTCTCGGTCGCCCGCGACCTGCTGGGCGAGGCGTTCCTCAAGCTGGTGATCCGCGACGGCGTCGACATCCGCACGGTCGTGCACCTCGGGCGGAAGCCCACCGCCGAGCAGCGCACCGCCGCCTTCGTGCGCGACGGCGGCCGATGCGTCCGCCCGACGTGCGACCGCCGGATCCAGGAGGTCGACCACATCGACCCGTGGATCGAGACGAAGCACACCACGCTCGACGAGCTCGGCGGGCTCTGCCGGCCCGACCACCTGCTCAAGACCCACCGAGGGCACACGTACCGCCACGGCCCGAACGGCTGGGAGTGGACGACGCCCGACGGCACCGTCGAGCACGAGCGGCCGCCGCCCGAGCAGGATCCGTCCCCATGATCACGGTCTCGCTCGAGGACTACCTGTGGTTCGTCGACGAGGCGCTCGACGGCATGGTCTCGATCGTCACCGAGCTGGGTGACGTCGACGCCAACGTGCGCCCCGACCTGCCCGGGGCCAACTCGGCCTACGTGATCCTCACCCACTGCCTCGGGGTCATGGAGGTCTGGGGCGGCCAGGTCATCGCCGGCCGCACGATCGAGCGCGACCGGGATGCCGAGTTCACGGCCCACGGCCCGGCCGGGGAGCTGGTGGCCCGGGCCCGGGCGGCACGCATCCAGCTGGCGGCCGACCTCGCCACCATCGATCCGGCAGCCGCGCCCCGGGGCGAGGTCCTCGACCCCGAGGACGCCGCCCCCCCCCTCGGCCGCACCCAGGGCGGCGCCGCCATCCACATCTACGAGGAGCTGGCCCAGCACCACGGCCAGATGCAAGTGGGCCGTGATGCGCTCAGGGGTTGAGCGGGCTGGCGCCGAGCTCGACGCCGATGGGACCTCGATCTGGGGCACCCCGCTGTCGTGGCGGATCGGCTTCGGCCTCGTC
>JAODBP010000029.1 GCA_025464025.1 Actinomycetes bacterium
GCCACCCAGGTGCCGCTGGTGTTCCTCACCTCGAACAACACCCGTGAGCTGTCGGAGGCCCTGAAGCGCCGGTGCCTCTTCCTCCACATCGACTACCCCGACATGGAGCGCGAGAAGCAGATCGTGCTCACCAAGGTCGAGGGCATCGACGAGAACCTGGCCGACCAGGTGGCTCGCATCGTCCGCTCGATCCGGTCGCTCGAGCTGAAGAAGTCGCCGTCGGTCTCCGAGACGCTCGACTGGGCCCGCACCCTCGTGCTGCTGGGCATCCAGACCATCGACGCCGCGGTCGCCACCGACACGCTCAACATCCTGCTCAAGTACCAGACCGACATCGCCAAGGCGACGAAGGAGCTGGCGACGAACGACCCGGCGGCCCCGGCCAAGGCGTAGTTCGATGCTCGACCTGATGGCCGGCTTCATCGCCGAGCTGCGACGGGCCGGGCTCCCGGTCTCG
Source organism: Actinomycetes bacterium (assembly GCA_025464025.1). The sequence continues at coordinate 458 of JAODBP010000029.1, forward strand.
CTGACCGAGAACCTCGATGCCATGGAGGCGGTCAAGCACGTCCCCATGGAGGACCGCGAGGCGTTCAAGTACGCCCTCGCCGCCACCCTGGTGAAGAGCTCGAACCACTGGAAGACCTTCGAGACGGTCTTCGAGGTGTTCTTCTCGCTGCGCGGCCGGGAGTACCACCTCGGCGAGCTCGACGAGGCCACGGCCCGCGCCCTCGACCAGCTCGACGAGCTGGCGCCGACCGACGGCGAGCTCTCGCCGCGGGGCATGGGCGGCATGGAGGGCATGTCGCCCGAAGAGATCGCCGAGATGCTCTTCAACGCCATGAAGAACGCCGACTCGGCCCTCATGCGGGCCATCGCCCGCCAGGCCGTGTCGCGCTTCGCCGGCATGGAGCCGGGCCGCCCGGTCGGCGGCACGTACTACCTCTACCGGACGCTGCGGAACCTCGACCTCGAGGGTGTCGTCGAGCGGATGATGGAGGACGCCCGCATGCAGCGGGGTGGCGAGCTCACCCAGCTCGAGGAGCGCCTCGAGCGCGACGAGTTCGAGTCGCGCGCCGACCAGCTCCGCAAGGAGGTCGAGGCCGAGATCCGGCGCCGGCTGGTGGCCGACCGGGGGGTCGAGGCCATGGCCAAGACCCTGCGCAAGCCGCTGCCCGAGGACGTCGACTTCATGCACGCCAGCCGGGAGGAGATGGTCAACCTCCGCAAGGCGCTGATGCCGCTCACCCGCAAGCTCGCCGTGCGCCTGGCCCGCAAGCGCCGCCACGGCCGCAAGGGCCCGCTCGACTTCCGCAACACGGTGCGCCACTCCCTGTCGTACGGCGGCGTGCCGGCCGACCCGAAGTTCAAGTACCCCCGTCCGGCCAAGCCCGAGATCTTCGTGGTGGCCGACATCTCCGGCTCGGTGGCCGCGTTCGCCCGCTTCACCCTGCAGCTCGTCTACGCCATCAGCGGGCAGTTCTCGAAGGTGCGCTCGTTCGTCTTCATCGACGGGGTCGACGAGGTCACGAAGTTCTTCGAGGGCCAGGAGGACATCAACCAGGCCGTGCACCGGGTGAACACCGAGGCCGACGTGGTGTGGGTCGACGGGCACTCCGACTACGGCCATGCCTTCGAGGCGTTCTGGGAGCGGTGGGGCAAGGAGATCGGCCCCCGCACCACGGTGATCCTCCTCGGCGACGCCCGGAACAACTACCACGCGTCGCAGTCGTGGGTCGTCAAGGAGATGCGCCACAAGGCCCGGCACGTCTACTGGCTGAACCCCGAGCCCAAGTCGTACTGGGACACCGGCGACTCGATCGTGAGCGAGTACGGCGTCCACACCGACGGCGTCTACGAGTGCCGCAACCTGCGCCAGCTCGAGCGCTTCGTCGAGATCCTCGCCTGATCCTCGGCGTCCCCGTAGCTTCACGCCCGTGACCCGCCTGCTCCTCGTGCGACATGGCGAGTCGATGGCCCAGGTGGAGGGGATCATCGGCGGGCCGAAGGGGTGCAAGGGCCTGTCCGACCTCGGCCGCGAGCAGGTCGCCCTCCTGCGGGACCGCTGGCGGCGGACCGGTCAGCGGGCCGACGTGCTGCTGTCCTCGACCCTGCCGCGCGCCGTCGAGTCGGCCGAGCTGCTGTCGGAGGTGCTGGGGGTGCCGGTCGAGCAGGACGAGGGCCTCTGCGAGATCGCGCCGGGGGAGTGCGACGGCATGTCGTGGGCGGACTTCGATCACCTCTTCCGGGGCGAGGACTACCGCTGGAGCCCGCACACGGCCATGGCCGAGGGCGGCGAGGCGTGGGTGGACTTCATGGCGCGGGTGTCCCGCACGCTGGCCGGCATCGTCGAGCGCCACGAGGGCAAGGTGATCGTGGCGGCGGTCCACGGCGGCGTCATCGACGGTTCGATGGTCCACTTCCTCGGCCTGCCGAACGACGCCGGCAACGTGCTCGCCACGACGAACTCGTCGGTGACCGAGTGGTCGCACGGTGAGCACCCCTGGGCGCCCGCCGGCGGGTGGCGCCTCCTGCGCTTCAACGACGCCGCCCACCTGGAGTGAAGCGGCGCGAGCTCGTCGGCCTGTTCGCCCTCGCCGTGGCCGTGCGGGTGGGCTACGTCCTGTTCTTCGACCCCGTGGTGCGGCCCATCTCGGACGGCGGGAACTACCACCTCCTGGCCGACGACATCGCCCACGGCCGCGGCTACATCTCGCCCTACGACTGGGCCTTCCTGCACCACGCCCGTCCCACCGCCGAGTTCGCGCCGCTCCACCCGACGCTGCTCGCCGGGGCGGTGCTGCTCGGCCTGGGCACGATCCTCGGCCAGCAGCTCTTCCTGGCCGTGGTCGGTGCCGTCACCCCGGTTCTCACCGCCCTGCTCGGCTGGCGCATCACCGGCGACCGCCGCGTCGCCATCGCCGCGGGCGTGGTCGCCGCCGTCCACCCGATCCTCCTGGGCAGCGACGGCGCGCTCATGCCCGAGACCCTCTACGCCCTCCTCGGCACCGCAGCCCTCCTGACCCTGCTCCGCGACGGGCGGCGGTGGGCGTTGGCCAGCGGGCTGCTGCTCGGCGCTGCCATCCTGACCCGGGGCGACGGTGTGCTGCTCGTGCCGATGGTGGCTGTGCCGGTGCTGGGACTTCGCCACGGTCGCGTCGACCGACGCTTGGTCGAGCTGCTCGGCCTGGTGGTCGTCGGCGTGCTCGTGGTGGTGACCCCGTGGCTGGCCCGCAACGCGGCCCGGTTCGACGGCCAGCTCGTGCTCTCCAACAACCTCGGCAGCCTGCTCAACGGTGCCAACTGCCCGCCCTCGTACGAGGGCCCCGGCATCGGGTCCTGGACGTTCACCTGCGCCGACCGGGTCGAGGTCGACCCGACCGACGAGGTGGCCGCCTCGTCGGCCATGCGCAAGGCGGGCATCGACTACGCCACCGACCACGCCGGCCGCCTGCCGGTGGTCGCGGCGGCCCGCGTGGCCCGGGCGTGGGGGGTGCTCCACCCGGTGGGCCAGGCCCGGGCCGAGGGCCGCGAGGGGAGGGTGAGCGGGGTCCAGCTCGCTGGCGTCGTCGCCGACTGGTTCCTGCTCCCGCTGTTCGCCCTCGGGGCCTGGCGGCTCCGTCGGCGGGCGGTCCCGCTCGTCGCCATGGTCGCCCTCGTGATCGGGCTCAGCGTCGTGGCCTACGGCAACACCCGCTTCCGCGAGATCGCCGAGCCGGCGCTGATCGTGGGGGCGATGGCAGGAACCACCTTGACCTCCGATAGAAGAACGTCGTTAACTGAACACAGTTAACCAACTCGGAGGTCCCCGATGTTCTCCCGCCTCGGTCGCTTCGCCGTTCGCCGTCGTCGGCTCGTGCTGGCCCTCACCGGCCTCTTCGTCGTCGTCTCCGCCATGGCCGGCGGCGGCGTGTTCGACGCCCTGAAGGGTGGCGGGTTCGCCGATCCGAAGGCGGAGTCCACCCAGGCCGAGGACCTGCTCGAGGCCCGATTCGGCCAGGGGAACCCGAACGTGGTCCTGCTCTACACGCCGCCGGACGGCAGCGTCGACAGCCCAGCCGCGCGGGCCTTCGGGAAGCGCCTGACCGAGCGGCTGGCCGCTGAGCCGGGCGTCGCCTCGGCGGCGTCGTACTGGACGCTGGGCAACGTCGCCCCGCTGCGCTCGAAGGACGGGGACAAGGCCCTCGCCTTCGCCTTCGTGAAGGGCGACGAGGACCAGGTGAAGGACGTGTCCGCCCGCATCGTCGACGAGTACGCGAGCGACACCGTGCAGGTCGGCGGGTTCGGGCCGGTCTACAACGAGATGAGCAAGACGATCGAGAAGGACCTCGCCCGGGCCGAAGCGGTCGCGGTGCCGATCACCCTCATCCTCCTCGTGCTGATCTTCGGCGGGCTGATCGCCGCATCCCTGCCGTTGGTCGTCGGAGCCGTCGCCGTCTTCGGCGGCTTCCTCACCCTGTACCTCCTGGCCCAGGTCACCGACGTCTCCATCTTCTCGATCAACCTGTGCACGGCGATGGGCCTCGGCCTCGCCATCGACTACAGCCTGTTCATCGTCTCCCGCTTCCGGGAGGAGCTGCGCCACGGACGCTCGGTCGAGGACGCGGTCGTGAAGACGGTCGAGACCGCCGGCCGCACGGTCGCCTTCAGCGGCCTCACCGTCGCCGTCTCGCTCTCGGCCCTGCTCGTGTTCCCGCTCTACTTCCTCCGGTCGTTCGCCTACGCCGGCGTGGCGGTCGTGCTCGTGGCCGCCGTCGCGTCGGTGCTCAGCCTGCCGGCGTTGCTGGCCGTGCTCGGCCACCGGGTCGACAAGTTCAAGGTGCTGCACCGCGAGCCGCCCGAGGTGGGCACCGGCTTCTGGCACCGCATCGCCATCGGGGTCATGAAGCGGCCCATCGGTGTCGCCACCGCGGTGATCGTCGTGCTCCTGCTCCTCGGGGCCCCGTTCCTCAACGTCGCCTTCGGCACGCCTGACGACCGGTCGCTCCCGGAGGACGCCAAGAGCCGAGAGGTCTCCACCCAGCTGCGCGCCGACTTCGACTCGAACGAGAGCGAGGCGTTCGGCGTCGTGCTCGACGGCGACCCCACCGACGCGCAGATCGATGCCTACGCCGCCAAGATCTCCGCGATCGACTCGGTGGCCCGCGTCGACGCCGTCACCGGCAACTACCTCGGTGGGAAGCGCCTCGCCGGTCCCAACCCGTCGACCACCCGCTTCGAGGGCGGGACGACGGGCTCGTGGGTGAGCGTGGTGCCGAAGGTCGAGGCCATGTCGAAGGCTGGCGAGCGCTTGGTGAAGGACGTGCGGGCCATCGACGCCGGCGTGTCCACCCGGGTCGGTGGCGCGGCCGCCGGTCTCGTCGACTCGAAGGCCTCCATCTTCAGCCGGCTGCCGCTGGCCGCCCTGATCATCACCGTGTCGACGTTCGTGCTGCTGTTCCTCATGTTCGGTTCGGTGGTGGTGCCCCTCAAGGCGATCGTGCTCAACCTCCTGTCGCTGACGGCGACGTTCGGGGCGATGGTGTGGGTCTTCCAGGAAGGGCACGGCTCGGGCCTCATGAACTTCACGGCGACCGGCACGCTCGACACGACGACGCCGATCCTCATGTTCTGCGTGGCCTTCGGCCTGTCGATGGACTACGAGGTGTTCCTGCTGAGCCGCATCAAGGAGGAGCACGACCGCACCGGGGACAACACCGCGTCGGTGGCCATGGGCCTCGAGCGCACGGGCCGGATCGTCACCGCCGCCGCGGCCCTGCTGTCGGTCACCTTCCTGGCGATGGCGACGTCGGGCATCACGTTCATCAAGCTCTTCGGCCTGGGCCTCGCCCTTGCCGTGGTGATGGACGCCACGATCGTGCGGGCCACGCTGGTGCCAGCGTTCATGCGCCTGGCCGGCGAGGCCAACTGGTGGGCACCGAAGTCGCTCCGTCGCATCTACGACCGGTGGGGCATCTCGGAGTCGGTCGCCGAGGACGACGAACCCACCCGTGAGCTGGTGGACGCATGAGCCCTCGCGAACGAGCGCGGCGAGGCGAGGGCGAGCGGCTCCGCCACGAGATCCTCGAGGCGGGCAAGCACCTGCTGTTCGAGACCGGCGACGAGGAGGCCGTCACCATCCGGGCCGTGGCCAAGGCCGTCGGCGTGAGCCCGCCGTCGATCTACCTCCACTTCGCCGACAAGCAGGCGCTCCTGCTCGCGGTGTGCGAGGACACGTTCTCCGCCCTCGACGAGTACATCGAGAAGGCGGTCGCCGACATCGACGACCTGCGCGACGAGCTCCGGGCCAGGGGCAAGGCCTACGTCCAGTTCGGGCGGGGCAACCCCGAGCAGTACCGGATCCTGTTCATGACCCGGCCCGTGGGGCTCGGGCCGGAGCAACCGATCCCGGCGACCGGTGCGTTCGACCACCACCTCGAGGCAATGCAGCGGGCCGCCGACGCTGGCCTCTTCGTCGAGGGGACCGACCCGGTGATGGCCGCCCTCACGGTGTGGGCCGGCGTCCACGGGATCACGTCGCTGCTCATCGCCAAGCCGACGTTCGACTGGCCCGACCTCGACGTGCTGATCGACCAGGTCCTGGCCACGCTGGTGCGGGGGCTCAGCCGGTGATGTCGAGCACGAAGCTGTCGTAGCCGTCGAACAGGCCGGTGCCGGAGCCGCTCTCGCGGACCTGGTGGGCCAGCTTGCGGCACTTCACCACCAGCTCCCGCGCCGCTCGCCCCGCCCACGGCCGGGGGAGCAGCTCGGGCGGGAGGAACGGGTCGACGCCGGAGATCTCGTCGTGGCCAACGCCCATGGCGAGCATGCGAGGGAAGAGCTCGGCGTCGCTCACCCGTCCCCGGTCGAGGCGGAGCGACTCGAGCTCGGCCGGCAGGTGCCGGTAGGTCTCCACGAAGCGGGCGTAGGCGGCGCCGACCTCTTCGATCGGCCACAGCATGGAGGCGAGCTTGCGGGGATCGGTCTCGCGGCCGACCTCGAGGTCGTCGGTGCTGGCGAACGTGAGGTTGTCGCCCACGCCGAGCTGGCTGCCGAGCTCCTTCACGTCGGGCTCCCACGGGTGGGGCGAGACGTAGAGGCCGCCCTGGATCGGGGCGCCACCGAGGTCGCGCAGGCGATCGCGGAGGGCGTCGCGGCTGGCCCGGTTGGCCTCGGGCACGGCGAAGGCGACCAGGCGCCAGTTGCGATCCCAGCCCCGTCCGGCGGCGTCCTGGGCGAACGACAGGCGGACCCGGCGCAGGCGGGCCCCGAGGGTGGCCGCCCCGGCGGCCGTCGGCGTGAACACGGCCTTGCGCCCCGAGCCGTCGCGCTCGTAGAGGCCCTCGCTCACGATCCGGCGCAGGCAGGAGCGGACCTGCTCGGTCGACTGCCCCGATGCCTCGGCGACGCGGTAGACGTCCTCGGCCCGGATGGTGCCGTCCCGCCGGGCCGTGCCCAGTACGAGCGTCCTGGTCGGGATCGTCACGGTCGTGCTCGGCACGACCGTGAGACTATCGGCCGATCACTCCGCCCCGTGGAGGCCGCACTCGGTCTTGTCCCGGCCGGCCCAGCGCCCGGAGCGCTTGTCGTTGGGGTCGGTGGGCAACGTGGTGCACGGCATGCAGCCGATCGACGTGTAGCCCTGGAGCAGCAGCGGGTTCACCGGGACGTCGTGGTCCTCGATGTAGCCCTGCACGTCGAGGTCGGACCAGTTGGCGATCGGGTTGATCTTCACCAGGCCGCGGATGTCGCGCCCGATGATCGGCGCCTGGGCCCGGGTCGATGCCTCGTCGCGGCGCAAGCCGCTCATCCACGCCAGCTTGCCGTTGAGGGCCCGGTCGAGCTGGCCCACCTTCACGGCCGAGCAGCAGTTCTCGGGATCGACCTTCCACAGCTCTTCGTCGTGGTGCGGCACCGACATCATCCGCAGGTTCAGCCCGTAGCGGCGCCGCACCAGCTCGACCGTCTCCAGCGTCTCCGGGAAGTGGTAGCCGGTATCGATGAAGACCACCTCGATCGACGGCTCCACCTTGGTGGCGAGGTCGATCAGCACGGCGTCGGTCATCGACGCCGAGAGGCAGAGGTAGGGGTTGAACGTGTCGACCGCCCACTGGATGATCTTCTTGGCCGGCAGCCGCTCGAACTCCGCGTTGAGCTCCGCCAGGTCCTCGTCGGAGAACCGGGGCACGTCCCGCGGGCGGAGGCTGACCTGCTGGTCGGTGATCGTCATCGGTGCGTCGCCCACGCCATCCACCGGTCCTCGTTGGCTCGCGTCAGGGTGCACCGACGACGTTCGGCGCCAGGGCGCCTCACAAGACCTGTGCTCATGGGTCGCAGGCTCACGTTGCGCACTCGGACTCGCCGATCTCTGCGATGTACGGACCGGTCTCGCCGAAGTCGACGTAGAAGTCGGGGTTCTCCTCGGGCGTCGGGAAGACGTCGAGGTCCTTGATGGACTGGCCGACCGCACTGGCGCCGCCGGACCGATCGAGCCACGAGGTGAAGGTCTCGCCGGCGCTGCGCTCGTCGGTGAAGCGCTGGACGACACGGACGGTCGCCTCGGCGGCGGCCTTGGCCGGGAGGCGGGTGGCCTTCTGGCCGAACTCGATCTCGCTCTGGCCGACGCGGCCACCGAGGAGCATCTGGTAGCCGGGGGCCGCCTTGCCGTGGGCCCGGCGCTCGGCGCCGAAGAAGCCGATGTCGGCGATGTGGTGCTGGCCGCAGGAGTTGGTGCAGCCCGAGATGTTGATGCGGAGGCCCGGCGTGTCGCCCAGGCCGGCCTCCTCGAGGGCGTTCCCGATGGCCGAGGCCAGGCCGCGGCTCTGGGTCACGGCCAGGTTGCACGTGTCGGCACCGGGGCAGGCGACCACGTCGCGCACGAGCTCGGCTCCGGGCTCGGCCATGCCGATGGCGTCGAGGCGGGCGTAGAGCGTCGGCAGCTGCTCCTCGGTGAGGTCCCGGAACACCAGGTTCTGGCGGTTCGTGACCCGCACGTCGGCGCCCAGCTCGCGCTGGATGGAGGCGAGGGCCCGGAACTGGTCGGCCGTCACGTCGCCGAGCGGCGAGTAGGCGTAGGCCGAGACGGTCTCCTTGGCTGCGCCGCGGACGACGTTGGCGTCCTCCCAGCGACCCTGGCCCTTGCCCCGGCGGACGGTGACCGGGATGCCCTGGCCGACGGCCGTGGGCGTCACGGTGGTGGACACGCCGGCGGGGGCGTCGCCGTGCTCGCGCACGTACTCGGGGATGCCGCCCGGCCACGTGGCGCTGGCCACGAGGAGCTTTCGCTCCTTGAAGATGCGCTCGCGCAGCTCGTCGATGCCCATGGTGTCGACCAGCCACTTCAGGCGGGCCCGAAGCTTGTTGTCGCGGTTGCCGTGGTTGCCGAACACGCGGAGGACGGCCTCGCACGTGGCGAGGAGGTCCTCGCGGGCGGTGAACTCCTCGAGGGCCTGGGCCGGGTGGGGGTTGGCGCCGAGGCCGCCGGCGACGAAGACCCGGAAGCCCTGCTCGACGGTGCCGTCGCCCTTGGGCCGGCTGACGGCGATGATGCCGACGTCGTTGAACATGGCCTGGCCGCAGTCGGTGGCGCAGCCCGAGAAGTTGAACTTGAACTTCCGGGGGAGGCGCTGGGAGACCGGGTTGCGCAGGAAGTGGCGGTGCACGGCCTCGGCCCACGGCGAGATGTCGAGCACCTCGTAGGGGCAGGCGCCGGCCAGGTGGCAGCCCTGGACGTTGCGGACGGTGTCGCCGCACGCCTCGCGGCTCGTGAGCCCGACCGAGGCCAGGTCACGCAGCAGCGCCGGGATGTTCTCCAGCTGCACGAAGTGGAACTGGATGTTCTGGCGGGTGGTGATGTGGCCCCAGCCGCGGGAGTAGGTCTCGGCGATGTGCGCGCACATGTCGAGCTGCTCGGGCGTGATCGTGCCGTAGGGCGCCTTGACCCGGACCATCTGGTTGTGGCCGCCCTGGCGCTGCCCGTAGACGCCGTTGTTCAGGCGGAAGACCCTGAAGGCGTCTTCCTCCAGATCACCCTTGAGGTAGCGGTCGAGCTGCACCTCGAACTTGGCGATGTCGGCCAGCTGCGCCGCATCCATCGCGTCGGTGGGCTTCGCAACGTGCATCACAGAGCACAACGCTACCGAAACCCGAGTATTCCGGTCCACTTTTCCGACTTTTGGCGATGCTGATGGTCTCGCTCCGCACGCTCCGCTCCACTCCGGCTGCTCGCTGGCGCTCCCGAACGCCGGTTGGCGGCAGGTCGGTGGGCTGCTAACGCCGGAGGAGCTCGGCGACCTCGAAGGCCAGGTCGAGGCTCTGGCGACCGTTGAGCCGGGGATCGCACATGGTCTCGTAGCGCTCGCCCAGATGGGCGTCGAGCACCTCTTCGGCGCCCCCGAGGCACTCGGTGACGTCGTCGCCGGTGAGCTCGATGTGCACGCCGCCGGGCCAGGTCCCCTCCGCGGCATGGGCCGCGAAGAAGCCCTTGATCTCGGACAGCACGGCGTCGAAGTGGCGGGTCTTGCGGCCGCTCGGGGCGGTGAAGGTGTTGCCGTGCATCGGGTCGCACGCCCACACGACCGGGTGACCGGCGTCGCGCACGGCCGCCAGCAACGGCTTCAGGCCGTCCTCGATGTTGTCGGCGCCCATGCGGGAGATGAGCGTGAGCCGGCCGGGGATCCGCTCGGGGTTGAGCGTCTCGCACAGCTCGACGACCTGCTCGGGTGCCATCGACGGGCCGACCTTGCAGCCGATCGGGTTCTTCACGCCGGAGAGGAACTCGACGTGGGCCCCGTCGAGCTCGCGGGTGCGCTCGCCGATCCAGAGCATGTGGGCCGAGCAGTCGTACCAGTCGCCGGTGAGGCTGTCCTGGCGGGTCAGCGCCTCCTCGTAGCCGAGGATCAGGGCTTCGTGGCTGGTGAAGAAGTCGACCTGGTGCAGGTTGAACTGCGACTCGACCTCGACGCCGCACGCCCGCATGAAGCGCATCGCCCGGTCGATGCCCTCGGCCACGGCTTCGTAGCGCTGGCCCTGGGCCGAGCTGGCCACGAACTCCTGGTTCCAGGCGTGCACCCGGTTGAGGTCGGCGAAGCCGCCCTTGGTGAAGGCCCGGAGCAGGTTGAGCGTGGCCGACGACTGGTTGTACGCGGTCAGGAGGCGGTCGGGATCGGGGGTCCGGGCGTCGGCCGTCGGGGCGATGTCGTTGACGATGTGGCCCCGGAAGGACGGCAGCTCAAGGTCGCCGATCATCTCGGTGGGCGACGAGCGGGGCTTGGCGAACTGGCCGGCGATGCGGCCCACCTTCAGCACCGGCACGCCCGACGAGTAGGTCAGGACGACGGCCATCTGGAGGATGACCTTGAGCTTGTCGCGGATGGCGTCGGCCGAGAACGCGTCGAACGACTCGGCGCAGTCGCCGGCCTGGAGCAGGAACGCCTCACCCCGGGAGACGCGGGCCAGGTCGTCGGTCAGGCTGCGGGCCTCGCCGGCGAACACCAGCGGGGGATAGGTCGCGAGCTGCTTCTGGGCGCGGTCGAATGCGGCCTGATCCGGCCAGTCGGGCTGCTGCCCGGCCGGTCGCTCTCGCCAGGAGGAGGGCGTCCACGTGCTCACGGGTGTCAAAGCGTACGGGTCGCCCGCAGGATCAGGAAGTCGGTTCCGGTTCGGTCCCTCGGCGAGGCGGGCGGGGCGCTGGGGGGAAGCGCCTCCGGCCCACCTCGGCGATCTGGGCGGTCCGGCGGGGGGAGCCGGACCGCCATGCGGTCCCTAGCTGGGGGGCAACTAGGCCGCAGACAGTGCGTCGACGTCGAGCTTGAGCTCGTCGACGGCGCGCTTGACGATGCGGCGGGCGGCTTCGGCGGTGACGCCGAGGACCTCGCCCACCTCACGGAAGGAGTGCTTCTGCCCGTCGTGCAGGCCGAAGCGGTGCTCGACGGCCGTCCGGGCCCGGGGCTCGAGCCGGTCGAGGAGGCTGGTGACCATCTCCTCCTCCATGGCGTTCATCACGATGGCCTCGGGGCCGGGCACGGCGTCGGGCAGCAGGTCGACCAGCTCCTGGTCGCCGTCTTCGCCGACCGTGCGGTCGAGGCTCGTGGGGGTCGCCAGCCGGTGGAGGTGGGCCAGCTCGGCATCGAGGTCGTCGCCTTCGCCGGACACGGCCCGCAGCGCGGCCCGGAGCTGGGCGGAGCGCTCCGACGGGAGCCGGACGAGGTTGGCCTTCTGGTCGAGGGCCCGGCCGATGGCCTGGCGGATCCAGAACGTGGCGTAGGTGGAGAACTTGAAGCCCTTGCGCCAGTCGAACTTGTCGACCGCGTGCTCGAGGCCCAGGTTGCCTTCCTGGATCAGGTCGAGCAGGTCCATGCCGGGGGGCAGGGGGTAGCGGCGGGCGATCGACACCACGAGGCGGAGGTTGGCCCGGATGAAGTGGTCCTTGGCCCGGGCGCCCTCGCGGACGGCCCGCTTCAGCTCGGCCTTGCGCTCGCCGGCGTCGATCCGGCGCTGGGCCTCGTGGCCCCGCTCGACGATCTGCGAGAGCTCGCGCTCCTTCGCAGCGTCCAGCAGGGGGACGAGGCCGATCTCATGGAGGTACTGACCAACGGAATCTCTCATCGCAGGGCTTTCCAACCGTCGTCACACCGATGTCATTCCAGCGTCGGGGGTGACGACAGTCACTCGAGGGGGTGGGCCGACGCCGCTGTGTCGCTACAACGCCGGACGGGGCTCCATCGTTCCGGCCCCTACCCCTGTTCGGCTAGCAAATACCTGTGCCTGAGCGTTTAGGGGTCTTCGGCGGGACGTTCGATCCCATCCACGTGGGGCACCTCGTCACCGCGGTCAACGTCCGGCATTCGCTGTCGCTGGACCGGGTCCTGCTCGTGGTCGCCCACGATCCGTGGCAGAAGGCGGGCACGGTGGCGACCCCCGCCGCCGACCGGCTGGCCATGGTGCAGGCCGCGGTCGTGGACGTGCCCGGCTTGGAGGCGAGCGCCATCGAGCTCGAGCGACGTGGGCACTCGTACACCGCAGACACCCTCACCGACCTGCAGCGCCTGCACCCGGACGCACAGCTGTTCCTGATCCTGGGCAGCGATGCCGCCGCCGGCCTCCCCACCTGGGAGCGGGTCGACGAGGTGCGGGCCCTGGCCACCCTCGTGGTCGTCACCCGGCCCGGCGCCGAGGAGCTGACGGCGCCCGCGGGCTGGAGCTACGAGCGGCTCGAGGTGCCCAGGCTGGAGGTGTCGAGCACCGACCTGCGAGCCCGCTTCGCCGACGGCCGACCGCTCGACTACCTGGTCACGGGACCCGTGCAGCGCCTCATCCGCGAGCGGGGTCTCTACGCTCTGGGTACAGCAGCACCCGACGAAGGAGCACGACCCTGACCGAGCAGACCGTCCCCACCACCGCCGAGCGTGCTGTGATCGCCGCTCGGGCGGCCGCCGACAAGCTGGGCACCGACACCGTGGTGCTCGAGGTGGGGGACGTCCTCTCGATCGTGGAGTACTTCGTGATCACCGGCGCGTCCAACACCCGCCTGGTGCGCACCATCGCCGAGGAGGTCGAGGAGCAGGTCAAGCTGGCCGACGGCGGCCCCCCGATCCGCGTGGAGGGCATGTCCGACGGCATGTGGGTGCTCCTCGACTACGGCGACATCGTGGTGCACGTCTTCCTCGACGAGACCCGCGAGTTCTACGACCTCGAGCGGCTCTGGAGCGACGTGGGTCGCCTCGACTGGGAATAGAACCCCGGGGCGTGCGGGTAGCGGCGAGGCATGGACGCACTCACCCTCCTCACTGCCGACCACAACCGGGTGCGAGGTCTGTTCGCCCGGTTCCAAGCCGCCCACGAGGCGGAGGACACCACGACCGCGGTCGAGCTCTTCGCCACGATCTGCACCGAGCTCGATGTCCACACCGACATCGAGGAGACGGTCTTCTACCCGGCCATCACCGACCTGTCCGACGAGGTGCACGAGCTGGTCGTCGAGTCGCTCGAAGAGCACAAGGTCGCCAAGGACAAGATGGCCGAGGCCAAGGGGCTCTCGCCCGACGACGAGCACTGGGCGGCCAAGATCACCGTCCTCATCGAGAACGTGGAGCACCACGCCGAGGAGGAGGAGACCGAGATGTGGCCCAAGCTCCGCTCGGCGATGTCGGGCGACCACCTCCAGGCGCTGGGCGACGCGCTCGAGGCACGAAAGGCGGCGCTGGGCGCGCCGACCCTGGCCGACAAGATCGACCTGACCAAGGCCGAGCTCGTCGACCTGGCCAAGGCGCAGGAGATCCCCGG
>JAODBP010000036.1 GCA_025464025.1 Actinomycetes bacterium
GCATGCCCCGCATGGACCAGATGCTCGACACGCTGAGCCCCGATGACCGCAAGCGGTTCATGCACCACTACAACATGCCGCCCTACTCGAACGGCGAGACCGGCCGCGTCGGTGGCACCAAGCGCCGCGAGGTCGGCCACGGCCTCCTCGCCGAGCGCGCCCTCCTCCCGGTGGTGCCCTCCCAGGAGAAGTTCTCCTACGCCCTGCGCCTCGTCTCCGAGGTGCTGTCGTCGAACGGCTCCACCTCGATGGGCTCGGTGTGCTCCGGCTCGCTGTCGCTCATGGACGCCGGTGTCCCGACCCGCGGTCATGTGTCCGGCATCGCCATGGGCCTCATCTACGAGGACGGCAAGTACACGACGCTCACCGACATCCTCGGCGCCGAGGATGCCTACGGCGACATGGACTTCAAGGTCGCCGGCACCGAGGACGCCATCACCGCCCTCCAGCTCGACACCAAGATCGAGGGTCTTCCGGCCGACGTGCTGCGCGCCGCCCTCCTGCAGGCCCGCGAGGCCCGCATGCAGATCCTCGAGGTCATGAACTCGGCCATCGCCGAGTCCCGCCCCGAGGTCAACGGCACCGCCCCGAAGATCGTCAGCTTCCAGATCCCGATGGACAAGATCGGCGAGGTCATCGGCCCGAAGGGCAAGGTCATCAACACCCTGCAGCAGGAGACCGGCGCCGACATCAACGTCGACGACGACGGCCAGGTCGGCACCGTCACCATCGGCTCCAAGGACGGCGAGGCCGTGGCCGAGGCCCGTCGCCGGATCGAGCTGATCCTCGACCCGCCGGCCGCCGTGGTGGGTCAGACGTACCAGGGCCGGGTCGTGAACGTCACCAAGTTCGGTGCGTTCGTGAACATCCTCCCGGGCCGCGACGGCCTGCTCCACATCTCCAAGCTGGGTGAGGGCAAGCGCATCGATCGGGTCGAGGACGTCCTCAACCTGGGCGACGCCGTCGAGGTCGTCGTCGAGGACATCGACCCGCAGGGCAAGGTCAGCCTCTCGCCCGTGGGCTACGAGGCGCCCGAGCGCAGCGAGCGCTCGAGCGAGGACCGCCCCCGCCGCGAGCGCAGCGACCGTCCCGAGCGGGGCGATCGCCCCGAGCGGGGCGAGCGTCGCCCGCGCGAGGACCGTGCGCCCCGTGAGGAGCGTGCGCCCCGCGAGGAGAGCGGCACCGCGGCGGCCACCGTGTCCTTCGAGGATGCCTTCGAGTCGGAGCTGAAGGAGGAGTTCGGCGACCTCGGTCCCGCCTCCAGCGCCCCGCCGTCGGAGCGTGACAGCAACCGTCGCCCCCGTGGCGGCGGCCGTGGTCGTCGCTAGTTGACGATCCGCCTGACCACCCTCCCCAACGGGGTCCGGGTGGTCACCGAAGCCCTCCCGGACTCGCGGTCGGTCACGACCGGGTTCTGGGTCGGCGTGGGAGCTCGTGACGAGGCGCCGGCCGTGGCCGGCGCCTCGCACTTCCTCGAGCACCTGCTGTTCAAGGGCACCGACTCGCGCACGGCGGCCCAGATCGCCGAGGCGGTCGACGCCGTCGGCGGCGAGATGAACGCCTTCACCGCCCAGGAGTGCACGGCGTACTACACGCGCCTCCCGGCCGGGCAGCTCGTCCTCGGGCTCGACATCCTCTGCGACGTGCTCTGGGCCCCGGCCTTCCGGCCCCACGAGATCGAGGCCGAGCGCCAGGTGATCCTCGAGGAGATCACCATGGAGGAGGACACGCCCGACGACCGGGTGATCACCCTCCTTGGGGAGGCCCTGTTCCCCGACCACCCCGTCGGCCGCGAGGTCCTCGGCTCCCGGGAGTCGATCGGCGCCATGACCCGTGACGACATCCGGGGCTTCCACGACGAGTGGTACCGCCCGGCCAACCTGGTGGTGGCCGTGGCCGGCGCCATCGAGCACGACGACGTCGTCGACGGCGTGGCCCGGCGGCTGGCCGGCATCGAGGGCGGGGCGCCGCCCGTGCGGGTCGCGCCGACGGCGCCGGCCGAGCGGCTGAAGGTGCTGAAGATGCGCGGCGAGCAGGCCCACCTCGCCGTCGGCGTGCGGGCGCTCCCCAAGGGCGACCCCGACCGGTTCGCCCTCGCCGTGGCCAACGTGGTGCTGGGCGGCGGCATGTCGAGCCGGCTGTTCCAGACCATCCGCGAGGAGCGGGGGCTGGCGTACGCCGTGTACTCCTACACGGGGTCCTACACCGACTGCGGCGCGCTGGTCGTCTACGCCGGCACGGCACCGGCCCGGCTCGGCGAGGTGCACGGCTTGATCCAGGACGAGCTCGACCACCTGCTGGCCGACGGCATCACCGACTCCGAGCTGCGGGTGGCCAAGGGCTACCTCGAGGGGTCGACCGTGCTCGGCCTCGAGGACTCCGGCGGCTGCATGAGCCGCATCGGCAAGGCCGTGCTGGTGCATGGCGACGTCGTCGAGGTCGACGAGGTGCTGGCCCGCTACCGGGCCGTCACCCGGGCCGACGTGCAGCGGGCCGTGGCGCGGGTCCTCGGCCCGGGGGAGCGGTCGGTCGCCGTGGTCGGGCCGAACTCCCGTCGTGAGGTCGAGCGAGCTCTGACAGAGTTGAGGCCGTGACGATCAAGGTCGGGGTCTTCGGCGCAGCCGGTCGGATGGGCAGCACGGTGTGCGATGCCGTGCTCAAGGATCCGGGCACCGAGCTGGTGGCCGCCGTCGACCCGCACCACGAGGGGCTCGACGTCAAGACCGTCACCGGCGTCGACGTGCCCGGGCTGGTGCTGGGCGGCTCGTGCGAGTCGATGGCCGGCGCGGGCGTGGAGGTCGTGGTCGACTTCACCGAGGCCGACGCCGCCCGCGAGAACCTGCGGTGGTGTGCGGCCAACGGCATCCACGCCGTCGTCGGCACGACCGGCCTGACCGATGCCGACTACGACGAGCTGCGGGCGTCGTTCACCTCGAGCAACTGCGTCGTGGCCCCGAACTTCGCCATCGGCGCTGTGCTCATGATGCGGCTCGCCGAGATCGCCGCGCCCTTCTTCGAGTCGGTCGAGGTCATCGAGCTCCACCACGAGAACAAGGTCGATGCCCCGTCGGGAACGGCCATGCTCACCGTTGCGCGCATCGCCGCCGCCTCGTCGGAGTGGACGCCCGACCCCACGACGCGGGAGATCCTCCAGGGCGCCCGTGGTGGCAAGGGCCCGGGCGACATCCCGGTGCACTCGCTGCGGGTGAAGGGCCTGGTCGCCCACCAGGAGGTGCTGTTCGGCACCACTGGGCAGACGCTCACCATCCGCCACGACTCGCTCGACCGGTCGTCGTTCATGCCCGGCGTCCTCCTCGCCGTGAAGCGCGTGGCGGATCGCCCCGGCCTGACCGTCGGCCTCGACGCCCTGCTCGACCTCTAGACGAGCGGCTCGGCGAGGAGGCCGGCGCCACCGTCCTCGAGGTGGGTGCGAACCCGCAGCGGCCGCTCGGGCAGCCAGAAGGCGACGGCGAGCGAGATCGCCGCGACGGGCACGGCGGCGAGGAAGACCGGGGGCAGGGCGTCGGCGAACTTCGCCGCGGTGCGGGGGCCGTCGCCGAGCCCGGCGTTGAGGATGCCGCCGAAGACCGGCACGCCGATGAGCGAGCCGAGCATGCGGAACAGGAGCTGGGTCGACGTGACGGTCCCCAGCTCGTTCGGCTCGGCGGCGTTCTGGGCGGCCAGCAGGGACGGTTGCATCGAGAACCCGACGCCGGTGCCGAGCAGCAGCACGAACACGGCGGCGAGGGCGATCGGCGTGTGCTCGGTGAGCGTCGCCATCAGGGCGACGCCGGCCAGCATCAGGGCGGCGCCGTAGATCGGCCACGCCTTGATCTTCCCGTTGCGTTCGACCCGGCGACCCGAGATCCCGGTGCCGAAGGCGGCACCGAACATCACCGGGGTGAGCATGAGGCCCGAGCTGGTCGGGCTCACGCCGTGCACCTCCTGCATGAACAGGGGCACGAAGAAGATGCCGCACCAGAACAGCAGGCCGCTGGTCCAGTTGAGCCCGGCGGCCACCCGCATCACCGGGTCGCCGAACATGCGCAGCGGCATGATGGGCTCCGGGGCCCGCCGCTCCCGGGCGATGAACGCCGCGGTGCACGCCACGATGGCGACCACGAAGCCGAGCGCGGTCGCCGACAGCCACGAGAAGTCGTGACCGCCGAGGCTGGTGAGCACGATGAAGGCGACGAGGGCGGCGCCGAGCAGGGCGGAGCCGGCCCAGTCGATGGCGTGCTCGAGCCGCCGGTAGGGGATCTGGAGCTGGCTGGCGATCAGGCCGATGGCGAGGAGCCCGAACGGGATGTTGATCGTGAAGGCCCACCGCCAGCTCAGGTGGTCGACGAACACGCCCCCGACGACCGGCCCGATCACGCTGGCCACGGCGAAGGCGATCCCCTGGTAGCCGAGCCACCGGCCGGCCTGGCGGGCCGGGACGAGGTCGGCGATCACGGCCATCGACACCGTGCCGATGCCGCCGCCCCCGACGCCCTGCACGAACCGGGCCACGAGGAGCTGGTCCATGGTCTGGGCTGCGCCGCACGCCACCGACCCGACGAGGAACACCACGACGGCGACGAGGAGGATCTTCTTGCGGCCGTGGAGGTCGCCGATCTTCCCCCACAGCGGCATGGACGTCACCTGGGCCAGGAGGTAGGCGGTGATGACCCACGTGACCCGGGAGAAGCCGCCCACGTCACGGGTGATCGACGGCAGGGCGGTGGCGACGATCGTGCCGTCCATCGAGCTCAGCACCATGGCGAGCTGGAGCCCGATGAAGGCGATCACGGCCTGCCGGGTCACGCCGTTCTCGACCCTGCCGCCCGCCGCCATCCCCGCTCAACCTAACCAGCGGGGACGGCGGAGTCGAACAGGCTCAGACTTGGCGCCGCGGCGGCTGGAGCAGCTCGTCGCGCAGGGCGGCGGCGTCGGTGAAGTGGATCCCGTGGAAGCCGAGGGCGGCGGCCGCCTCGACGTTCTCGAGGCGGTCGTCGACGAAGGCGGCCGTCGCCGGGTCGACGCCGTGTCGGTCGACGAGGATCCGGTAGATCGCCGGGTCGGGCTTGATCAGGCCTTCCTGGCCCGATGCGACGACGGCGTCGAACAGGTCGAGCCAGGCGAAGCCGTCGAGCACGTGGAGCACGTCGGCCGGCATGTTCGAGAGCACGAGCAGTCGGGTGCCGGCGGCGTGGAGGTCGCGGACGACGTCGACCGTGCCCGGCACCTCGCCGGCGATCATGTCGTGGTACCTCGCGTGCCACAGCGAGATGGCCTCGGCGTGCTCGGGGTGCTCGGCGATGAGCTCGGGGATGGTCTCGGCCATGGGTCGACCGAGGTCGTGCTGGGTGTGCCATGCCCACGTGGCGACCTCGGCGAGGAAGCGCTCGACCTCCTCCTCGGAGCCGAGCACCTGGCGGTAGAGGTGGCGGGGGTCCCAGTCGACGAGGACGCCCCCGAGGTCGAAGACCACGGTGCTGATGGTCTCGCTCCGCAGGCTCCGCTCGACTGCCGCCTGCTCGCTGGCGCTCCCGACAGCGGCCTCGCACTCAGGCATCTCGGCTCTTCAGCAGGCCCACTGGTCGATGACCTGCTCGAGCATCCCGAGGGGGAGGGCGCCGTGGCGGAGGACCTCGTCGTGGAAGCCGCGGAGGTCGAAGCGGTCGCCCATCGTCGAGGCCGCCCGGTCGCGGAGCTCCTGGATCTTGAGCGAACCGATCTTGTAGGCGAGGGCCTGGCCGGGCATGACGATGTAGCGGTCGACCTCCACGATCAGATCGTGCTCGGGCGAGGGCGAGTGGTCGACGAAGAAGTCGATGGCCTGCTGGCGGGTCCACCCGAGCGCGTGCATGCCGGTGTCGAGCACCAGCCGGCAGGCCCGCATCATCTCGGCCTCCAGCGCGCCGTAGCGCTGGTACGGGTCGTCGTACATGCCGAGCTCGGGGCCGAGGCTCTCGCAGTAGAGGCCCCAGCCCTCGATGTAGGCGGTGCAGGTGAGGCTCTGGCGCCGGAAGTTGGGAAGGCCCTCGGTCTCCTGGGCCAGCGCGATCTGGAAGTGGTGGCCGGGCACCGCCTCGTGGAGGCAGATGGCCTCCATGTTCCACTTGGGGCGGGAGCCGAGGTCGTAGGTGTTGGCGTAGAACATGCCGGCCCGGCCCAGCTCGAGCGAGCCGGGCATGTAGTAGGCGCCGGGTGCGGACGGGGCCTGCTCGGCCGGCACCGGGGTGACCCCGAAGGGCAGGCGGGGGAGGCGGGAGAACAGCTTCACGATCGCGGGGTCGGCCCGCTTGGCGATGTCGCGGTAGAAGCCGAGCAGCTCGTCCTCGGTGGTGAAGTAGTGCATCGGGTCGGTCCGGAGGTGCTCGGCGAACGCCTTGCGGTCACCGGCGAAGCCGGTCTGCTCCTGCACCCGGTCCATCTCGGCGGCGATGCGGGTCACCTCGGCCTGGCCGATGTCGTGGATCTCCTGCGGGGTCAGGTCGGTGGTCGTGTGGTAGCGGACGCGCTCGGCGTACCAGTCGGCGCCGTCGGGCAGGGCGGCCAGCGAGATCTCGTCGCGGCACGCCGGCAGGTACGTGTCGTTGACGACGTCGGCCAGGCGCTGGAAGGCCGGCACCAGCCGCTCGGCCACGATCGCCGCGGCCTCGGTCCGCACCTCCTCCGGGGCCCCGGCCAGGGCGGACAGGAACGGGTTGCCCTCGCCGGCGTCGAGGTTGAGGGCGATCTGGTTCGGCACCTCGCGCAGGCAGATCTGAGGCTGGGTGACGCCGAGGGCCAGCCCGCGGTGCAGGAGCTCGATCGTCTGGTCGACCAGGTCGGGGACACCGGCCAGGCGGGCCAGCACGTCGTGGCGCTCCTGCTCGGAGTCCGTGCCCATGATCCCGAGGTAGAACGACGGGTCGAGGTGCACGCCCTCCATCTGGTCGAGGGCGAGGTACGGCGCCGGGAACTGCGCGGCGTCGACCTCGGCCTGCTCGACGGCGAGGAACATCTCGAGGCTGGTCCGGTCGACCTCGCCGAGGGCGGACGGATCGACGGCCTTCGCCTCGTCGAGCCAGCGGCTCGCCTCGCGGCGGCGGCGCTCGACGGCGTCGACCGACATGTCGGTCCAGCGGTCGTGGCCCTCGGGCCAGCCGGTCATGGTGGCCAGCTCGGGCACCTCGGCCATGAGGTGGGCCCAGTGCCGGTCGAACAGGTCGTGCAGGTCAGTCATGCCGGTGGACCTTTCCGGGCCCCGCCTGGTCGCGGGGCATGACGAGGAGGGTGTCGATGTTCACGTGGCTCGGGCGGGTGACGACGAAGGCGATGCAGTCGGCGATGTCATCAGCGGTGAGGGGAGTGGTGCGGTCGTAGACCGCCGCGGCGCGCGCCGCGTCGCCGTCGAAGCGCACGACGCTGAACTCGGTCTCGACCATCCCTGGATCGATCTCGCTGACCCGGATCGGCGTGCCGAGCAGCTCGGACCGGAGGACCTTCGTCATGGCCCGCAGGGCGAACTTCGCCGCGTTGTAGCCGGCGCCGCCTTCGTAGGGTTCCCAGCCGGCGATCGAGCCGATCATCACGATGTGGCCGTCGCCGCTGGCCTCGAGCTTGGGGAGGAAGGCCTGGGTGGCGCGGAGGGTGCCGAGGACGTTGGCGTCGTACATCTGGCGCCACTGCTCCTCGTCGGCGCTGGCCACCGGGTCGAGGCCGAGGGCGCCGCCGGCGTTGTTCACCAGGACCCGGCAGTCGCCCACCTCGGCGGCGAACGCCTCGACCGAGGCCGGGTCGGTCACGTCGAGGACCAGGGCCCGGGCGCCGATCGGCTCGGCCACCTCGCGGAGCCGGTCGAGCCGGCGGGCGCCGACGACCACGTCGAAGCCCTCTGTCGCCAGCCGCCGAGCGGTGGCGGCGCCGATGCCGCTGCTGGCGCCGGTGACGACGGCGGTGCCCCGGTCAGGCATCGTCCGACGCAGCCTCCTGCTCCTCGGCGTCGACCTCGGCCTCGAGCTCGGACGCCATCTCGGTCGGGGACTCGATGGGGTTGCCGCCCCGCAGCAGCGTGATGGCGATGAAGATGAACGACGCCCCGACCAGCCACCACTGGTAGCGCTGGATGAGCTCGAGGGCGTCCTTGAGCTCGTCGCGGAAGGCGTGGCCGGCGAGGCGGAACAGCACCAGACGCCCGATCGTGCCGACCACGTTGAGGACGATGAAGGTGCGGACCTTCATCTTCCCGGCGCCGGCCAGGAGGCAGAAGTAGAAGCTCGGGGCGATGAGGATGACGAGCGGGGCGACCTTGCCGAACCAGCGCTGGCCGGTCTTGATCATCCCGCTGTCGTCGCCCATCTTGCGCTCGGCCCAGGTGACGGCGGCCTCGCCGTACTGGCGCCCGATGAGGAAGGCGACGGGGTCGGTCGACACCAGTCGGAGGAAGCCGACGATGAAGAACGACGCGGCACCGAGCTGCGGGGTGGCGAGCAGCAGCCACCGGTTCCGCGGGTTGATGGCGATCTGGAGGAGCGGGTGGTCGTTGATCAGGTGCGGCCCGATGATGTCGCCGACGTAGCCCGCGACCATCGAGACGATGAAGGGCGCCAACAGCCAGGGCAGCGGGATCCGACGAGGCTCCCGCTCATCCATCCAGCGGAGCCTACAGTCGCGCCCACCTGACGACGGGGGGGCCTCATGCAGGGACTCATGCAGGACACGCCGCTCACGCTGGACCACTTCTTCCGGCGTGGCGAGCAGCTCTTCGCGTCGAAGGAGGTCGTCACCGCGACGCCCGACGGCCTCCAGCGGCGGACCTACGCGCAGTGGGCCGACCGCAGCCGGCGGGTGGCCACCGTCCTCGACCAGCTCGGCGTCTCGGCCGATGGTCGGGTCGGCTCGTTCGCCTGGAACACGGGCGACCACCTCGACCTCTGGTACTCGGTGCCGTGCTCGGGTCGGGTCCTCCACACGCTCAACATCCGGCTCTTCCCCGAGCAGCTCACCTACATCGTCAACCACGCCGCCGACGAGGTGATCTTCGCCAACCGGTCGCTGCTCGGACTCCTGGCACCGTTGGTGCCGACGTTCACGACCGTGCGCCACGTCGTCGTGATGGACGACGGGATGGGCGAGGTCCCCGAGATCGCGGGGGTCGAGGTGCACGACTACGAGGCCCTCCTCGCCGGGGCCGAGCCCCACCCGCTCGAGGTCGTCCGGGACGAGAGCACCGCCGCGGCCATGTGCTACACGAGCGGCACGACCGGCAACCCCAAGGGCGTCGTCTACAGCCACCGGTCGATCTGGCTGCACACGATGGCGGCCATGACGTCGTCGGGCCTGACGCTGGGCGAAGGGGACAAGGCGCTCGTGATCGTGCCGATGTTCCACGCCAACGCCTGGGGCATCGCCCACGCCGGCCCGGCGTCCGGGGCCACCCTGGTCATGCCTGGCGCCAACCTGGCCCCGGCCGCCCTCGCCGCCCTGATCGAGTCCGAGCGGGTGACCGTCGCCGCCGGCGTCCCGACGATCTGGATGGGCATGCTCCCCGAGCTGGAGACGCACGACCTGTCGAGCCTGCGCTGCGCCATGTCGGGCGGGTCGGCCCTGCCGGTGTCGGTGGCCGACGCCTTCGAGGCCGGCACCGGCGTGGCGCTCCGCCAGGGCTGGGGCATGACCGAGACCAGCCCGGTGTGCTCGCTCTACAAGCCCAAGTCGACCCTGGCCGACGGTGGCCGGGAGGAGCGCACGAGCGTGGGCTTCGTGCTCCCCGGCGTCGACTTCCGCGTCGTCGACCCCGACTCGGGCGAGCCGCAGGCGTGGGACGGCACCTCGACCGGCGAGCTCCAGGTGGCGGGGCCGTGGATCGCCCGCGACTACTACGACGACGACCGGGCCGGCGAGTCGTTCACCGACGACGGCTGGCTCCGCACCGGCGACGTGGCCCGGGTCGACCCCGAGGGCTACGTGTACCTCGTCGACCGGACCAAGGACCTGGTGAAGTCGGGCGGGGAGTGGATCAGCTCGAACGAGCTGGAGAACGAGATCATGGCCCACCCGAAGGTGGCCGAGGCCGCCGTGATCGGGGTGTCGCACCCGAAGTGGACCGAGCGCCCGCTCGCCGTCGTCGTGCTGAAGCCGGGCGAGACGCTCACGCTCGAGGAGCTCAACGCCTTCCTCGACGGCCGGGTCGCCAAGTGGTGGCTGCCCGACGACGTCGTCACCGTCGACGAGATCCCCAAGACCTCGGTCGGCAAGTTCTCGAAGAAGACCCTCCGCGAGCAGTTCGCCGGCTACGTCCTCCCGTCCTGATGGTCTCGCTCCGCAGGCTCCGCTCGACTCCCTCTGCTCGCTGGCGCTCCCGACGAGGGGCCGCATGACGTGAACGAGGCGCGGGCGAACCTGCTGGAGGCGACGTACCGCTGCATCGCTCGGGACGGGTTGCACGGCACGACCGTCGACGCCGCAGCGCGGGAGGCCGGGGTGTCCCGGGCGACGGTGTACCGCTGGTTCCAGGGCGGCCGGGAGCAGCTGCTCAACGAGACGATCGCCTGGCAGACCGACCGGTTCTTCGAGGACCTCGCCGTCGAGGTGGCCGGGAGCGCCACCTTCGAGGAGGTCGTGACCCGCGCCCTCGTGTCGGCCCACCAGTGGGTGGTCGGCCACGAGGTCCTCCAGCGGCTGCTCGACACCGAGGCGGGCCAGCTCCTGCCCCCGATCGTGGAGGAGATGCGGAAGCTGGTCCCGGCCATCGGCCGCTTCGTCGAGCCCTACCTGGTGGCCGAGGGCGTGACCGACCCCGCGGCGAAGGGGGAGTACGTCGCCCGCATCGTCGTGTCGATGCTCGGCTCGCCCGGCCGCTGGGACCTCGACGATCCAGCCCAGGTCGCCGAGCTCGTCCGCACGGAGATCGTGGCCGGCGTCCTGGCGTAGCCCACGTGTTTCCGCGGAAACCGGCGAGCTCGCGCGGGTCCCGTTCGCCGGGCCGAATCGCTGAGATGTGGACGGTTGTCGGGGCATGTCGCCAAGAACCGTCCAGAACTCGGACTCTGCCGGCCCGCGGCGGGCCGGCGGCTTGGGGGCCGAACCGGGGCAAAGTGCGCCCTCGACCTTGACGATGAGACGGAAAGTGGCTTAGTGTCTCATGTGATGGCGGTCACAGAGGCCACTGGCCCGACCGATGGCGCGAGGACTGCGGGCGACCCCCCCTCGACCCGCGTCCTCGGCGCCACCATCGCGTGCCTCGGCCGCTGGGGCCTGGGCAAGACGACCCTCGACGACATCGCCCGCGAGGCGGGCGTGAGCCGGGCCACCGTCTACCGGCTCTTCCCGGGCGGCAAGGACACCGTGGTGCGGGCCGCCGTGGCCAACGAGCTGCTCGCCTTCGAGCAGGCGCTCGCCGTCCGGCTCGCCGGCCTCACCACCCTCGAGGACGTGCTCGTCACGTCGCTCACCTTCGCCACCGAGTCGGTGCGCCAGCACGAGGCCCTCCAGTTCCTCCTGGCCCATGAGCCCGACCAGGTCCTGCCCCACCTGGCCTTCGCCCGCTTCGACCAGGTCCTCGCCGGCGCCGCCGCCATCGGCAGCCCCTGGCTCGAGCCCCACCTCGGCGTCGAGGGCGCGGCCCGGGCCGCCGAGTGGGTGGCCCGCATCGTCCTCTCCTACGCCCTCGCCCCCAGCACGCACTTCGACCTCGGCGAACCCCACGACGCTCGCCGCTTCACCCAGACGTTCCTGCTCCCAGGACTCCAAGGAAAGGCAGACCCCCATGGCTGACCTGCTGCCCCGCACCGACGAGGAGATCCTCGGCCGCGTCGACGTCAACGACATCGACTCGATCCTCGCCATCACCACGGTCGACGACGGCAAGCCCGGGATGGACGTGAAGAGCGTCTACGACACCCACTTCACGTGGGACTACGAGCAGGGCTCCCGGGCCAAGCTCGCCCGGCTCTACGAGAAGGCCAAGACCAGCCAGTGGAACGGCCAGACCGACCTGCCGTGGGACACCGACGTCGACCAGGAGAAGGTCGTGGCCGCCAACGCCGCCGCCGCCAACGGCATGGACGGCAACATCGACTGGTCGGGCACCCAGATGGCGAAGTGGGGCGACAAGGAGTGGCTCCAGTTCGGCATCGAGAGCCAGAACTGGACCCTCTCGCAGTTCATGCACGGCGAGCAGGGCGCCCTCATCTGCACCTCCCGCATCGTGGAGACGGTGCCGTGGATCGACGCCAAGTACTACGCGTCGACCCAGGTGATGGACGAGGCCCGCCACGTCGAGGTCTTCGCCAAGTACCTCGACGAGAAGCTCTCCGGCCACTACCCGCTCAACGCCCACCTGCGGATGCTGCTCGAGGACATCATCGCCGACAGCCGGTGGGACATGACCTACCTCGGCATGCAGATCATGGTGGAGGGCCTGGCCCTGGCCGCCTTCGGCTTCATGCACCAGCTCAGCACCGAGCCCCTGCTCAAGCAGCTCCTCCGCTACGTGATGAGCGACGAGGCCCGCCACGTGGCCTTCGGCGTGCTCAGCCTGCAGGACTACTACGCCGACCTCAGCTCCAAGGAGCTGCTCGAGCGCCAGGAGTTCGCCTTCGAGGCCGCCGTCCGCATGCGCGACCGGTTCCTCCAGCAGGAGGTGTGGGACCGGCTCGGCGTCGACGTCAAGGTCGCCTGCGCCATGGTGAAGGACGCCCCCGACCGCCAGCTCTTCCAGCAGCTCCTGTTCTCGAAGATCGTCCCGAACTGCAAGAAGCTCGGCCTGCTCGACGCCAACGAGGGCTGGCTGCGGCACCGCTTCGAGGAGATCGGCGTCATCCAGTTCGAGGACATGCCCGACACCGGCGAGGAGTACGCGATGTTCCAGCTCGCGGAGGGCGAGCTCGCGTCGTAGCCGTCGGTGGCACAAACCTGACCGAACCCGTCCGGGGTACGCATCCCCCTCGGAGTAGCCTCGCCGGGTGCCTCAGCAGCCGGCGCTCCGCCTCCTCGTGCTCCACGGCGTGCGCCTCAAGGGCTTCGCCGAGGCCTCGGCGATCGCGGACCTGTGGCGGCTCGACGAGGGCGCGGTCGATGCCGAGCTCAAGGAGCTGGCCGACGACGGGTTCGTGCAGCGACGCGAGGGCCGGGTCACCGGATGGTCGCTGACGCCCGACGGCCGGGCCCAGCACGCCCACCTGGTGGCAGCCGAGCTGGAGGACGCCGGCACCCGGCCCGAGGTCGAGGTCGCCTACCGCTCGTTCCGCGAGGTGAACCCCGAGCTGCTGGCCACGTGCACGGCGTGGCAGCTGCGGGCCACCGAGACGGGCCAGTCGGTGAACGACCACCTCGACCCCGCCTACGACGGGTCGGTGGTGCAGCGCCTGGCCGGCGTGCACGAGCGCATCGAGCCGGTGCTGGACGCCCTGGCCGCCGCCCTGTGGCGCTTCGGCCGCTACCCCGAGCGGCTGGCCAACGCCGTGCGCCGGGTGCAGCTGGGCGAGTCGGAGTGGTTCACCAAGCCCCTGCTCGACAGCTACCACACGGTCTGGTTCGAGCTGCACGAGGACCTGCTCGCCACGCTGGGGCTCCAGCGCGGCGCCGAAGGACGAGAATGAGGAGCCGGTAGATGGCACGCTTCGGAGAGGTGCTCACCGCCATGGTGACGCCGTTCAACGACGACCTGTCCGTCGACGTCGACGGTGCGGTCGAGCTGGCCCGCTGGCTGGCCGACCACGGCAACGACGGCCTGGTGGTGGCCGGCACGACCGGCGAGAGCCCGACGCTGACCGACGACGAGCAGATCGAACTGGGCCAGGCGGTCGCCGAGGCCGTGACGATCCCCGTCGTGCTCGGCACCGGCAGCAACGACACCCGCCACGGCATCGAGCTCACCAAGCGGGCCAAGGCCACCGGCGCGGCCGGCGTGCTGATGGTGACGCCGTACTACAACCGACCGTCGCAGGCCGGCATCGACGCCCACTTCCGGGCCATGGCCGAGGCCACCGACCTGCCGGTGATGCTCTACGACATCGCCTTCCGCACCGGCCGGGCCATCGCCACCGACACGCTGCTCACGCTCGCCCGCGAGGTGAAGAACATCGTGGCCGTGAAGGACGCCAGCGGCGACATCCCCCAGGCTGCCCAGCGGGTGGCGCTGGCGCCGTCGGGCTTCGAGCTCTACAGCGGCGAGGACGTGGTGAACCTGCCGCTCCTGTCCATCGGTGCCGTGGGCCTCGTCGGCGTGGCCACCCACTGGTGCGGCCAGGAGGCCAAGGACATGGTCACCGCGTTCAAGAAGGGCGACGTCGAGGAGGCTCGGAGGATCAACCAGCGCCTCATCGAGAGCTGGGCCTTCGAGAGCGGCGACCCGAACCCCAACCCGATCCCGACGAAGGCGATGTTGCGCACCATGGGACTCCCAGCCGGTCAGACCCGCCCGCCCATGGGGCCCTGCCCCGACGGTCTCGAGGACCGTGCCCGCGAGGTACTGAAGAACCTTCGTGGCTAGCCCCGTCCGCATCACCTTCCTCGGCGGCCTGGGCGAGATCGGGCGCAACTGCGCCGCCTTCGAGCTGGAGGGGAAGATCCTCCTCCTCGACTGCGGCCTCATGTTCCCCGAGGCCGAGCACCTCGGCATCGACCTGATCCTCCCCGACTTCACGTGGCTCAAGGAGAACGCCGACCGGGTGATCGGCTGCATCCTCACCCACGGCCACGAGGACCACGCCGGCGGCCTGTCGTACCTGCTGCGCGACCTGTCGTTCCCGCTCTACAGCTCGGCGCTCACCCTCGGCCTGGCCCGCAACCGCATCGAGGAGGCCGGCCTCCTCGATCGCACCAGCTTCAACGTCGTCGAGGACGGCGAGCGGCGCATGATCGGCCCGTTCGACGTGGAGTTCATCCCCGTCACCCACTCGGTGCCGCACGGGTTCGCCACCGCGTTCCACACGCCGCAGGGCGTCATCCTCCACTCCGGCGACTGGAAGCTCGACCTCACACCCGTCGACGGGCGCCACACCGACCTCGGCCGCATCGGCGCCATCGAGGTCGAGGAGGGCGTCCGCCTGCTGCTGGCCGACTCCACCAACGCCGAGGAGCCGGGCTACACCCGCTCGGAGTCGACGATCGGCGCCTCGCTCCGGACGATCTTCGCCGCCAACGCCGACCGCCGCATCGTCATCGCCTGCTTCGCCAGCCACATCCACCGCGTGCAGCAGATCGCCGACATCGCCATCGAGCAGGGCCGCAAGATCGCCACGCTCGGCCTGTCGATGAAGAAGAACATCCGCCTGGCGCGCGACATGGGGCTGCTCACGATCCCCGACGCCTCGATCTGCGACATCGCCGACCTCGACGAGGTCGCACCGGAGAAGGTCTGCGTGATCTCCACCGGCTCCCAGGGCGAGCCCATGTCCGCGCTGAGCCGCATGGCGTCGAACGACAACAAGTGGATCCGCATCGGGGCCGACGACACGGTGATCCTCTCGTCGCACCCGATCCCTGGCAACGAGACGTCGGTGGGCAAGGTCATCGACGGCCTGCACCGCATGGGCGCCGAGGTCATCCACTCCGGCATCGCCGACGTGCACGTGAGCGGGCACGCCAAGAGCGAGGAGATCAAGACCCTCCTCGCCCTGGCCCGGCCCGAGTGGTTCGTGCCGGTGCACGGCGAGTATCGCCACCTGTTCCACCACGGTCGCCTCGGCGAGCTGATGGGCGTCGAGTCGGACAAGGTCCTGATCTCGCTCGACGGCGACCAGCTCGAGCTCAACGACGACGGCCTGGTGAAGGTGGGCGAGGTGCCGGCCGGCTACCTCTACGTCGACGGCGCCGGCCTCGGCGACGTGGGCCACGGCGTGCTGCGCGACCGCCGCATCCTCGCCGAGGAGGGCGTGGTCGTGGTCATCGTCACGGTCGACGTGAAGTCGGGCGAGGTCATCGCCGGGCCCGAGATCATCACCCGCGGCTGGGTCTACGCCCCCGAGGCCGAGGACCTGCTCGAGGAGGCCCGGGCCGCGGTGATCCGGGGCATCGAGGAGGCCGACGAGACCGACGTCGAGACGATCCGCCGCCATGCCCGCAAGGCGCTCGGGCAGTTCGTCAGCGACCGGACCCGCCGCCGCCCGATGATCGTTCCCGTGGTCATGGAGGCCTGAGCTCCACCACGGTCGTGGGGACGGGCGCTACCCTGATCCCTGGCGGGCGGCCGGAGGTTCCTGGCATGCCCGATTTCACCCAGGCGCGGAAGTAGCGTCGGTCGGA
>JAODBP010000045.1 GCA_025464025.1 Actinomycetes bacterium
CCATGGACATCGTCGAGCCGATCGCCCCCGAGGACCTGTCTCCGGCGCTGCGGGAGCTCTACGACGCCACGCCTCGGCCCGGTCTCAAGGCCTTCGTGCAGATCATGGGCAACGCCGAGCGCTTCCACCTCGAGTTCTCACGCCTCTACGCCGGCGTCCGGTTCGAGAACCACCTCGGCGACAAGCTGACCGAGCTGGTCCGGATCACCGTCGCCAACACCACCAAGTGCCCGGTGTGCATGGGCGGCCGCCTGCCCGCCGCCGTCGAGGCCGGCATGAGCGAGGCGCTCGTCTGCATGCTCGACACCCCCGACGACGGCGACTTCACCGACGCCGAACGGGCCGCGATCCGCTTCGCCCACAAGTTCGGCACCGACCACCTCGCCGTCGACGACGCCGACAAGGCCGCGCTGCGAGCCCACTTCACCGACGAGCAGATCGTGGAGCTGGCGATCGTCTGCGCCCTGTGCCTGGGCTACGGCCGGTTCTCGGCCATCTGCGGCCTCTCCGACTGAGGTGCTCTGACCGTCAGCCCCAGTTCTGGGCCAGGGTGAGGCAGAACGGGTGGCCGCTCGGGTCGAGGAGCACCCGCCAGGTCTCACCCGGCTGCTCGGGCGCCAGCGAGGCACCGGCCGCGACGCACGCCGTCACGCCGGCATCCAGGTCGTCGACGGCGAGGTCGAGGTGGAACTGCTTCGTGCCGTGCTCGTTCGGCCAGCTCGGCGGCTGGTGGTCGGCCACGGTGCCGAAACCGAGGGCGACGCCGGGCCCCTGGAGCATGGCGTACTCGTCCTGCTCGTGCACGACCTCCCAGCCGAGGACCTGGGCCCAGAAACGAGCATCCCGGCGGGCGTCGGAGCTGTCGAGCGTCATCATCTTCATCGTTGCAAGAGCCATCCCGGCATCGTGCCTACCCTCGTCCGGTGGCCGCTTGTAGAGATGCGACAGCGAGCCCGCCGACGGCGTCGACGGCAGGCATCCTGCGCCCGGAGGAGCTGGCCCAGCACGTCGATCTGGTGCGCCGGCCCGCCGGCACCGCCGTCGCGCCGTGGGTCGAGAACCACTGGTCGCTCCGCTGGGACCTGGCCGAGGGCCAGTCGTTCACGAGCCAGGTCCTGCCCCATCCGACCTGCTCGCTCACCGTCGAGGTCGGCTACCGGCGAGCCGGCCTGCCCGACGGCACGAGCGTCTTCATCACCGGCGTCACCACGGCCCGGTTCGACGTCGAGATCCGGGACGCGGGGCGCGTCCTCGGTGTCCGCTTCCGGCCGGGTGGGCTCGCCGCCCTCACCGGCCAGGCGGCGACGGCGTGGACGGATGGCGTCGTCCCCGCCGCCGATGCGCTGCCGTCATCGCTGTGCGCCACCCTGGCCGATGCGGACCTGGTCGCCGACGTCGACGGGTGGTTGGCCGAGGCCGAGGCCGGCCTGGTCGCCATGGCCGCCGACCGCGGTGGCGAGAACGCTCGCTACGAGCGGCTGGTGGCCATCGTCGGCGACATGCTCGCCGACCGGTCGCTCCTGTCCGTCGCCGATGTGGCGGCGCGGCACGGCGTGTCGGTGCGCACGCTCCAGCGGCTCTTCACCCACTACGTCGGCATCGGGCCGAAGTGGGTGCTGGCCCGGTACCGGATGCACGACGTCGTCAGCGCCATCGACGCCGGCTACGAGGGCACGCTCACCGACCTCGCCCACCGCTTCGGCTGGTACGACCAGGCCCACTTCACGCGGGACTTCACCACTCTGGTGGGCGTGCCGCCGAGCGCCTACCGAGACGGGCCTACGCCGGCACGAAGTCGAGGTGGAGGTCGGTGAGCCCCCGCAGGATCCAGGTCGGCTCGTAGTTGAAGCGGCGATCGCCGACCGGGCCGTGGTGCTCCTCGACGAGGCGGATCTCACTCGTGCGGTCGAGGAGGCGTTCGAGGCTGACCCGGCCCTCGGCCCGGGCGAGCGGGCCGCCGGGGCAGGAGTGCACGCCCCGCCCGAAGGCGATGTGGGCCTGCACGCCCGTCCGGTCGATCTGGAACTCGTGCGGGCACTCGAACCGTCGGGGGTCGCGGTTCGCCGCGCCGTTGAGCATCATCACCGGCGTGCCGGCCTTGACCTCGACGCCGCCGATCTCCGTGGTCCGGCGAGCGAGGCGGAAGTCGGCCTTGACCGGGCTCTCGAGCCGCAGCACCTCCTCGAGGAAGACGGGGATCAGCTCCTTGTCGCGCCGCAGCTGGTCCTGCACCTCGGTGTGCTCGGCGAGGTGCTTGAGCGCAGCGGCGAGCAGTCGGGCCGTGGTCTCCTGGCCGGCGGCGAAGAGAAAGGTCGCCGTGCGCACGACCGAGGTCACGTCGGGGGTCGTGCCGTCGGGGTAGGTGGCGAGGGCGAGGGCGGTGAGCACGTCGCCCCGCGGCTCCCGGCGACGGTCCTCGACGTAGGCGGAGAAGTAGGCGTCGAGCCAGGCCAGCGGGTTCTCGCCCGGGCTGCCCTCCTGGCCGGCACCGATCTGGCCCGGCGACGTGCTGAGGCCGAAGCCCTCCCGGAACCGCTCGTGCTCCTCCTCGGGCACGCCGAGCAGGTCGGCCACCACGAGCATGGCGAACGGCTGCGAGTAGGCCCGGATGAACTCGACCCGCCCGGCGGCGAGGAGGTCGTCGACCATCTCGTCGGCGAGGCGCGACATGAACGCCTCGTTGTCCTTCAGCCGCCGGGGCGTGATGAGACGCATGAGCAGCGCCCGCTCCCGGCTGTGCTCGGGCGGGTCCATCGTCACCATGTGCTCGTGCATGGGCAGCGCGGTGCGGTGCTCGGCGACGATGTCGGTGATGTCGTCGCCCTCGAGGGGGACGGGGAACATGGCGAACGGGCCGACCACCGAGTTGCACGACGAGAACGTCTCGTTGTCGCGGTAGATCTCGCTGATCTCCTCGTAGCCGGTGACGGCGACCACGCCGAGGTGGGGGAGGTGCAGCACCGGGCACTGGGCCCGGAGCTCGTCGAAGTACGGGTACGGGTCCTCGACGAGCGAGTCGTCGCTGAAGAAGTCGATCGTCGTCCAGTCGCCCATTGAGCGCCCCCTCGTTCGATGCTGAGCAGTTGCTTAGCATCGGCCAGGACGGTGTGGCAAGATGCGCGGCGTGGCCACCCCCGCGTCGTCGCGCCGCATCGGCGCCGAGGACTCCAGCACCCGCGCCCAGCTCGTCGACGCCGCCGAGCACCTCATGCTCGAGGAGGGCTACGCCGCCGTCACGTCGCGGAAGGTGGCGGCCCGGGCCGGCCTGAAGCCCCAGCTCGTCCACTACTACTTCCGGACCATGGACGACCTCTACGTCGAGGTCTTCCGGCGTGGGGCAGAGGCGAACCTGGCCACGTTCGAACGGGCGCTGGCCGCCGACGGCTCGCTCCAGAACATCTGGAAGCTCAACAACGACCCGCGGGGCGCGGCGCTCACCATCGAGTTCGCCGCCCTGGCCAACCACCGCAAGGAGATCCGGACCGAGATCGCCCGCTACGCCGAGCGGTTCCGGGCCGCCCAGCTCCAGGCCCTCGGCGACGCCCTCGCCCGGGCCGGCGTGCCCGAGGAGCAGATGCCGGCGATCGCCGCCCTCCTGCTCATGACGGGCCTCACCCAGGTGCTCGCCCTCGAGAAGGTGCTGGGGATGAGCACCGGCCACGACGAGACCCGACGGTTCGTCGAGGGCGCCATCGCCCGGCTCGAGGACGGGTGACGGTCACCGACCCAGCGTGCTAAGCAGTCGCTCAGCATTCGGAGCGAGGGGAGACCCGATGGGTGAGCTCGACGGCAAGGTCGCGGTGATCACCGGTGGCGGGTCCGGCATGGCGAAGGCGGCGGCCCAGGTGTTCGTGCGGGAAGGCGCCAAGGTGCTGGTCGCGGACATCAGCGGTCTCCAGGACCAGACGGCGAGCGAGCTCGGCGTGGCCGCCGCCCCGTTCCGGGTCGACGTGACCGACGAGGCCTCGGTCGAGGCCATGTTCGCCGCCGCCCTCGACGCGTTCGGCCGGGTCGACGCCGTGCTCAACGTCGCCGGCGTGGGCAGCGGTGGCGCCCTGGCCGACACCACCATGGAGGAGTACGACCGGGTCATGGCGGTCGACCTCAAGGGCGTGATGCTCGGGACCAAGCACGGCATCCGCACCATGGTCCCGACCGGGGGTGGGGTGATCCTCAACTGGTCGTCGATCGGTGGCATGAACGGCTCGCGGATGCCGACGAGCGTGTACTCGGCGGCCAAGGCCGGGGTGATCTCGCTCACCAAGGCGGCGGCCATCGAGTACGGCGAGCAGGGCATCCGGGCCAACGCCATCTGCCCCGGCTTCATCGAGACGCCGATGTCGGGCGGCAAGGGGGCCGCCGAGCGCTTCCCCGCCCTCGTGCAGGGGTCGTGCCTGCGGCGAGGCGGCCAACCCGAGGAGGTCGCCGAGCTGGCGTCGTTCCTCGCCTCCGACCGGGCCGGCTACATCACCGGTGCGGTCGTCCCCATCGACGGGGGCAGCACCTGCACCCTGCCGAGCTGACCGTCCGAGCCACGAGGACGGTGGAGACCGCCCGATCTCGGGTCCTTCGGCCCTGTCCCCGGCGATCCCCGGGGCGGACGATGGCTCCAGGTCAGGACGGACTGCCAGAGGAGCCAGCATGCGCGCACTCGTGTACCACGGACCCGGGAACAAGGCCTGGGAGGAGGTGCGGCAGCCGACGCTGATCGACGACACCGACGCCATCGTGCGGGTCGATGCCACCACGATCTGCGGCTCGGACCTCCACATCCTCAAGGGCGACGTCCCGGCAGTGACCGATGGTCGCATCCTCGGTCACGAGGCCGTCGGCACGGTCGAGTCCGTCGGGTCGTCGGTGAAGCACCTGCGCCCCGGCGACCGCGTGCTGGTCTCCTGCATCACGGCGTGCGGCGCCTGCCAGTTCTGCCGCCAGGCGCGCTACGGCCAGTGCACCGGTGGCGGAGGCTGGATCCTCGGCCACCTCATCGACGGCACCCAGGCCGAGTACGTGCGGGTGCCGTTCGCGGACACGTCCACCTACCCGGCGCCGGACGGTGTCAGCGACGAGCACCTGCTGATGCTCTCCGACATCCTGCCGACGGGTTACGAGGTCGGCGTGCTCAACGGCGCCATCTGCCCCGGTGACGTGGTCGCGGTGATCGGTGCCGGCCCGGTCGGCCTGTCGGCGATCCTGGGAGCCCAGCTGTTCAGCCCCAGCCACGTCGTCGCCATCGACCTGGACGACGGTCGGCTGGACGCGGCGAAGCAGTTCGGCGCCGATGTCATCGTCAACAACGGGCGGGAAGATCCCCTCGAGGTCGTCAAGGGCCTCACCGACGGACTCGGTGCCGATGTCGTCATCGAAGCGGTCGGCACCCCGGCCACCTTCGAGCTGGCCACCACCCTGGTGCGGCCCTGCGGGCACGTGGCCAACATCGGCGTGCACGGCCAGCCGGCGACCCTCCACCTCGAGCACCTCTGGAGCAGGGACGTCACCATCACCACCGGCCTCGTCGACACCAGCACGATCCCGACGCTGCTGCGCCTGCTGGGCCACCGGCTCAACGTCGAGCGGTTCGTCACCCACCACTTCGCCATGGACGACTTCATGGCCGCCTACGACACGTTCGCCCGCGCCGCCGACACCGGCGCGCTCAAGGTCGTCGTCAGCCGATGACCGTGGAGGCGTGGCTGGAGGCAGCGATCGCGATGCCGTCAGCGCACGGGGTGCTCCCGATCCACGACGAGGCGGACATCACGGTCGTCGTACGAAGTGGCCGGTGCAGTTGAAGCCCGACGGCGGTGAGCTCCACCGCTGGAAGGCGCCGTTGCGCACGACCTCGAAGATGAAGCACGTGGCCGGGCGCTCGTTCGCCGGACCGGCCGCGGGCAGCAGCCCGTAGGCGTTCCAGTCGGCGACATTCCGGATGGCGGCGAGCATCCCGGGCCGGGTCAGCTCCGGACGACCGCCGGTTCCTCGTGCGGGCACCCGCCCGGAGCGTGCGACCGGCGGGGGAGCGGGCTCAGCCCTCCGGCATCAGCCCGAGCAGGCGGTCGGCCCGGCTCGCCGCCATCCGCTGCACCCAGTCGGGGTGGGGGGAGACGGCGAAGGCGCCCGACGCGACCTGGGCGAGCATGAGCCGGGCCGCCTCGGTCGGCGGCATGCCGTCGGCCAGCACCTTGCGCATGGCGTCGACGTGGTCGCCGGGCGCACCGGCGTTGGCGTCGGCGTAGATCCGCGTGTTGACCGGGCCGGGGAGGGCGACCGACACCTGCACCGGCGCGCCGGTCGACGTCAGCCCGTCGGCCAGCGCCTCGCTCAGGGCGAGGACCCCGTGCTTCGACACCTGGTACACCGCGTGCTGCGCACCCGAGGTCAACGAGGCGACGGAGGCGAGGTTGAGCACGACCGCGGGCCGGCCGGCCTCGAGCATGCGGGGGACGAACGCCCGGACGCCGTGGTACACGCCGTTCAGGTTGATGTCGATCACCCGGTGCCACGACTCGGGCGACTCCTCCCAGATCAGGCCGACGTGCTCGATGCCGGCGTTGTTGATCAGCAGGGCCACGTCGCCGTGCTCGGCGAACGCGGTCGCGGCGAGGGCGTCGACGGCGTCGTAGTCACGCACGTCGGTGACCACCGTCGTGGCCCGACCGCCGGCGGCCTCGACCCGCTGGGCCACGGCGTCGAGCCCGGCGGCATCGACGTCGGACAACACGACCGGCATGCCGATGGCGGTGGCCACCTCGGCGAAGGCCGAGCCCAGGCCGCCCGCCGCGCCGGTGATGACGGCGACCCGCCCGCCCCACCGCTCCCGTGCCTGTCCCAGCTCGTCGTCCACTCGATCGGTCACGGCGGCGACAGTACGACCCTTGCCGAGTCACAACACTGAGATTACGTTGTGATCTAGGTGGTATCCGGACGAGCCCTCGCCCGGAGATGGAGGGGGATCCGGTGGTTCGACGTCCGATGGGGAAGCTGGTCTGCGCGCTGCTGCTGGGGGCGGTGGTCGCCGCCGGGTGCGGCTCGTCCGACCGGGGTGGCGACGACAGCGGGAGCGGCACCACGACCACCGCCGCGGCCTCGACGGCAGCCACGACGTTCGGCGACCTGCCGTCGCCCTGTGGCAAGGGCGACGCCAAGGGCGCCACCGAGCAGGGCGTGACCGACACCGCCATCACCATCGGCTACGGCGACGACGCCGGCTTCGCCGCCTCGCCCGGCCTCGACCACGAGGTCACCGACGCCATGAAGGCGATGGTCACGTGGTGCAACGACCAGGGCGGCATCCTCGGGCGCCAGATCGACGGCCGGTACTACGACGCCAAGGTCACCGAGGTCAACAACGTCATGACCGAGGCGTGCGCCACCGTGTTCATGCTGGTCGGCGAGGGCTGGTCGCTCGACGGTGGGGGCGAGCAGAAGCGGGTCGAGTGCGGCCTCCCGGCCGTGCCCGCCTTCGCCGTCAGCCCCGAGTTCGCCCACGGCCCCGGCATGGTCCAGGCCGTGCCCAACCCGATCGACTACGTCTCGACCCAGAACGCGGCGGCCATCGCCGAGGCGTTCCCGGCCAAGATCACCAAGACGGCGGTGATGTTCGGCAACTACCCGTCGACGATCGTCACCAAGGACAAGGTGCTGGCGTCGTACCCGAAGTTCGGCTTCGAGTTCCTGCCCTGCCCCCAGGCCTACAACATCGCCGGCGAGGCCGACTACAAGCCGTTCGCCCAGAAGCTCAAGAGCTGCGGCGCCGAGATCGTGTACTTCACCGGCGCACCCGCGCCCTACTTCGAGAACTTCCTCGAGGCCGCGAACCAGCTCGACTACCACCCGCTCTACATGACCGATGCCAACTTCTACGACGCCTCCTTCGCCAAGTGGAACAAGGACGGGTTCGCCGACGACGTGTACGTGCGGGAGACGTTCCCGGCCCTCGACCAGGCCGAGAAGGTGCCGGCGATCAAGGACTTCCTCGCCATCGTCGAGGCCGCCGGTGGCGATGCCAGCCAGCTCGGTGAGGAGGCGGCCTCGTCGTTCCTCCTCTGGGCCACGGCGGCCAAGGCGTGCGGGTCGACGTTGACCCGGGCGTGCATGGCGAACGAGCTGGCGAAGGTCCACAGCTGGACCGGTGGCGGGCTCCACGCCGAGACCGACCCGGCCGCCAACAAGCCGCCGGCGTGCGGGCTCACGCTCAAGCTCGAGGGCACGAAGTTCGTGCAGTTCGCGCCGAAGGAGGCCGGCACGCTCGACTGCTCGCCCGAGTTCCTCCAGCACGTCACCGGACCGATGGTCGACGCGGCGAAGCTCGGCCCGGATCGGGTGTCGACGCTCTACTCGAAGTAGCGGTCGTCGGGGCGCTTGCGGCGCGTGCCGAGCTTCGCGTGGGGCGGCCGGGGGCCGCGAGGTCGAGCCTCGGACGAAGGCCTCTCGGCACTGTTCCTCTAGGGCGTGGCGGCGGCGATCTCCTGGAAGCGGTTCGCCACCAGGTCCTTCATCTCGCCGCTGGTGACGATCCAGAACTCGCCGGCCCGCACGGCGGCGAGCACGTCGCCGGCCACCTCGTCGGCGGAGCGGGCACCGGGGCCGTCGAAGCCGGAGCGCACGGCCTGGCGCATCGCCTCGCCCTCCTCGACGCGCACCTCCTGGCCGAAGGCGGCGGGCCGGTTGCGCTCGCTCTCGAGGATCTGGGTGGGCGTCGTGCCGGGGCACAGCACGCTCACGCCGACCGGCGCGCCCGACATGAGCAGCTCGAGCCGGAGCGTCTCGGACAGGGCGACGACGCCGACCTTGCTCACGTTGTAGGGGCCGAGGTCGGGGAGGCCGCTGGCCAGCCCGGCGAGCGATGACGTGTTGACGATGTGGCCCCGCCCCTGGGCGAGGAGGCGGGGGAGGAACGCCTGGACGCCGTGGACGACGCCCCAGAGGTTCACGCCGAGGACCCACTTCCAGTCGTCGAGCGTCTGGGCCGAGATCGGGTTGAACGTCGAGACTCCGGCGTTGTTGCAGAGCACGTCGACGGCGCCGAACCGCTGGAACGCCGACTCGGCCAGCTCCTCGACGGCAGCCGCGTCGCTCACGTCGGTGACGACCGGCAGGACGTCGCCCGGGAGAGCGCCGGCCACGGCGTCGAGCGCCGCCCCATCGACGTCGGCCAGCACGACCGAGCACCCGGCGGCGGCGAACGCCCGAGCCAGGGCCGTCCCGATGCCGCTGGCCGCGCCGGTGACGACCGCGACCGATCCGTCCGTGAGCTCCATGCCGTCCCCCTCGTTGCCGTCACGCGGAGATTACAGTGTGATCCATGCGAGCGAGCTTGCGAGCGAGCCATGAGCATCCTGGTTCCGGAACCGCCGACGTACACAGTCGGCAGACCTGATGATGCGCGCCTGGCAGGTGCAAGCGGCCGGTGAGCCCGTTGACGTGCTCCACCTCGTCGAGGTCGAGGTGCCCGAACCCGGTCCGGGCCAGGTCCGCATCCGGGTCACGGCCGCCGGGATCGGCCTGCCCGACGTGTTCATGTGCCGGGGCACGTACCCGCTCACCCCACCGCTCCCGTTCACGCCGGGCCAGGAGGCCACCGGCGTCGTCACCGCCGTCGGCGACGGGGTCGCCCTGGCCGTGGGCGACAAGGTCATGTGCGTGACCGCGTTCTTCATCGGCAGCGGCTCGTTCGCCGAGGAGTGCCTGGTGTTCGCCGACTCGGCGTTCCCGGTGCCTGCGGGGATCACCGACGCCGAGGCGGCCGGCTTCTGGATCCCACACATGACCGGCTGGGTGGGCCTGGTCGAGCGGGGCGGCATCGCCGAGGGCGACTGGCTGGCCGTGCTCGGCGCGGCGGGCGGGAGCGGCATCGCCGCCGTGCAGCTCGGCAAAGCGCTCGGCGCCCATGTCGTCGCCGTGGTCAGCGACAAGGAGAAGGCGGCGTTCTGCCGCTCGCTCGGCGCCGACGCCACGATCAACCACCGCGACGGGCCGGTCGCCCCGGCACTGCGCGAGCTCACCGACGGCCGGGGCGTCGACCTGATCTACGACCCGGTCGGTGGCGCCCTCGCCGAGGAGGCCGCGACCGGCATGGCCCGCTACGGGCGGCTCCTGGCCGTCGGCTTCGCCAGCGGGTCGTGGCCGACCATCGCCACCCACGACCTCCTCCTCGCCAACACGTCGCTCGTCGGGGTGTTCGCCGGCGGCTTCAGCCGCCAGGAGCTCGACGCCATGCACGCCGGCCTGTCCGGCCTGGTGGCCGACGGGCGGCTGCGCAACGCGGTCACCGACCAGGTCACGTTCGACGACCTGCCCGCCGCCGTCCAGCGCATGGCCGACAGCGGCGTCGTCGGCAAGCTGGTGATGGTGGCGTGATGGCCAAGTCCACCGACTTCGACCTCGAGGCCGAGGAGATCGTCACGGCCGCCGTCGAGATCCTCAACGAGTCCGGCCTCGATGCGGTGACCATGCGGAGCGTCTCGTCGCGGCTCGGCGTCTCACCCGTCCCGCTCTACAGCCGGATCGGCAACAAGGACGCGCTGGTCGACGCCATCGCCGACCGCCTGCTGGCCGATCTGGCGCCACCGAGCGACGAGGGCGAGCCCTGGGACCGGTACGCCGTGCGGTGGGCCCGCGAGCTCCGTGCCCGCCTGGGCCAGGCCCGCGACAGCCGGCTCATCCTCTGGCCCGGCCGGGAGGCCTACGTCGAGGCGTCCCGCCCACTGGTCGAGGCGATGCGGGCCGGTGGCCTCGCCACCGACGCCGCGGTGCAGGCCTGCCGGCTGCTGACGTGGGCCATCGTCGGCTTCGGTGTCGTCGAGACGGGGGTGGAGCCGCCGCCCAAGGCTCGCCGGCGAGCCCGCTCCGGGGGCGACCCCGGGGGCGTCGACCCGATCGAGGTCGACACCCTCTTCGACCTCCACGTCCGCTACGTGGTCGAGGGCATCACGCGGGACGCGGCCGCCGAGCGGGCCCCGCGCCGCGCGAAGCGGCGCTGACCTTCGTCACCAGCAACCGCTCGAGGAAGGCGCGCGGGATCCGCCACCGACGCCCGCGCATCTCGGCCGGCACGTCGCCGTCGCGGATCCACCGGCGCACGGTCACGATCGACACGTCCAGGCTGTTGGCGACGTCGGCCACCGTGCACCACGGGCGGAGGGCGCCGAGGCCGGGCGCGCCGTCGATGGGCACCCGCCAGGTCCCGCCGACCCGGATCGCCGGCAGCGCGCCGGAGGCGACGCGGCGCCGGGCCGTGATCACCGAGATGCCGAGCTCCTGGGCGACTTCGGCCACGGTGCGAACGAGCCGCGGCCGCCGGGCCACCTTCGCTGCTGCCATCGCCTGGTTCGTTCGGTTCCGACCCGTTCGCCGGATGGAACGGCCCGGCACGCCCTCCCCCCACCAGCGATGCTCACGGGGTGAGCGAGCCCCTGCCCCTGCCCGACTTCGTGAACTGGCCGCTGTTCCCGTTCGAGGGCGACCTCCGGGTCAAGCCCCTCGACCCGCCGCTCGACCGGGAGATCCCACGGTCAGGCGAGCCGGGCGGTCCGCCGTGCCGGGAGTGCGCCAGCACCGACGACGGCTACCTCTGGGTCGACGACCACTGGCGGGTCAAGGCCAAGGAGGAGCGGTCACCGCTCCCGATGCAGGTGTTCCTCGAGTCCCGGGAG
Source organism: Actinomycetes bacterium (assembly GCA_025464025.1). Next base: position 11,655 of record JAODBP010000045.1, read on the forward strand.
CACGTCGACATGGACGGCCTCGACGACGAGCGAGCGGCCGAGCTCGGCCAGCGCATCGTGCGGCTGGATCGAGCCATGCAGGCCATCGGTGGCATCGGCCGGGTGCAGGTGGCGCGCACCGGCGACGGCGGCTCGCACTTCCACCTCTGGTTCTACGCCCGGCCGTTCGGGGCGTTCCAGCTCCTCGGCTTCTTCCTGCCGATGTGGGCGATCATCCTCCCGCCCATCGACGAGGCGACCTGGGATCGCAACTGCCGCATCGTGGCCACCGAGCTGGCGAAGGGCGGGGGTCGCTCGATGCTGGCCTGATCAGTGCCGGCTCGACTCGGCGGCCAGGGCGTCGGCCTCCCAGCGGTGCACGAACGGCACGATGGCCTCGGGCACGAGCGGCCGGGCGAACAGGTAGCCCTGGCCGAAGTCGCACTGCTCGGCCTGGAGGTGGTCGCGCTGGGCCACCTCCTCGATGCCCTCGGCGAGGGTCTCGATGCCGAGCGCCCGACCGAGCTGGACGAGGGTCCGGATCAACGTGGTGGCCTCGGGCGACTCGCCCATGGCGGCGATGAACGAGCGGTCGATCTTGAGCTGGTCGACCGGGAACTGCTGGAGGTAGGCCAGCGACGAGTAGCCGGTGCCGAAGTCGTCGATGGCGATCCGCACGCCGAGGTCCTTGAGCGCGGTGATGCGCCGCACCGTCGCCTGGGTGTCGGCCATGATCGCCGATTCCGTCACCTCGATCGTCAGCATCCCGGCCGGGAGCCTCGACTGGGCCAGCGCCTCGTGCACGTCGTCGAGCAGGCCGTCGGTGTCGAGCTGGCGAGCCGACACGTTGACCGACACGGCGAGCGGGTGGCCGTCCGCCTGCCACGCCGCGGCCTGCCGGCACGCCTCGCGGAGGACCCAACGGCCGATGGGGACGATGAGCCCGGTCTGCTCGGCGAGCGGGATGAACGTGTCGGGGGCGAGCACGCCCCGCTCGGGGTGGCGCCAGCGGATCAGGGCCTCGACGCCGCTCACGGCCATGCGGCCGAGGTCGAACGTCGGCTGGTAGACGAGGAACATCTGGTCGAGGGCGACGGCCTCGCGCAGCGCCGTCTCCAGGTCGAGCCGGTCCTGGACCCGCTCCTGCATCGACGACTCGAACACGACGACCCGGCCTCGGCCGGCGGCCTTGGCCCCGTAGAGGGCAACGTCGGCGTCGCGGACGAGGTCGCTGCCCGTGGCCCGGGTGCCGAAGGCGATGCCGATGCTGGCGCCCACGTGCAGGGGGTGGACGCCGTCGACGTGGTACGGGTCGCCCAGGGTGCGCAGCAGCCGCTCGGCCACGACCTCGGCGCCCTCGGCCAGGCCGTCGCCCTCGAGCAGCACCACGAACTCGTCGCCGCCGAGCCGGCCGACCGTGTCGCCCGGGCGGAGGGCGGCGGCGAGGCGCCGGGCCACGATCTGGAGGAGCTGGTCGCCGGCGCCGTGGCCGACGGTGTCGTTGATGTCCTTGAAGTCGTCGAGGTCGATGAACATCACCGCGCAGGGCCGGTCGTCCTCGCTGGCCCGGGCCAGCATGGCCTCGACCCGGTCCATGATCAGGGCCCGGTTGGGGAGCCCGGTGAGCGGGTCGTGCAGGGCCTGGTGGAGGAGCTGGTCGGTCTTGGTCGCGACCAGCCGGAGGGCCCGGTCGCGGGAGCGCGACAGCACGAGCACGAGCAGGGCGAGGAGGATGCTCAGCGCCCCACCGGCCAGGAGGATGGCCCGGCCCTGCGCCGCGGCGGAGAGGCCACCGGTGACGGGCGCGGCCACCCGCACGATCCACCGACCGTCCGGGTCGGTGATGACCGTCCGCTGGGGCGACCAACCGGCAGGGAGGCGCCCGGAGCGACCGATGACCTCGGGCCGCTGCCTCGCGGCCTGATGGGTGATCTCGAGCCAGAGCCCGGGGTGGTCGGCGAGGGCGCGGCGCACCAGGGTGTTGCCGTCGAACAGGGTGCCGGACCAGCCGACGACGTCCTGGCGGCGGGCGGTCTCGGTCGCCGGGAGGCCGTGCCGGTAGACGGCGGCGCCGATGAGCACCGGGTTGCCGCCCGCGCCCTTCGTCGACACCACGCCCATCGACAGGGCGCCGTTGTCGGTCGACCGGCCCAGCGCCGAGCTCAGGCCGATGTCCTCGTCGCAGAGGTTCACCCCGACCGGGACGGTGAGCCCGCTGGTCCCGGTGTGGACGAGCCGGAGGGGGCAGAGCGTGGGTCGGACGCCGTGGAAGGGGGACCGGTCGACGGCGTAGCCGAAGGCGAGCAGCCCGGGCTGGCGCCCGTAGGGGTCGAACACCTGGATCCAGGCCTCGAGCTCGTCCGACGTCAGCTCCTGGCTGGCGGAGAGGATCCCGCGGAACGAGAGGGCGAGGTCGTTGGCCCGCCGGATGGTCTCGGTGGCCCGGGCGCTGATGTCGCTGGCGGTGCGGGCGCGGTCCGCTTCGGCGTTGCGGCGGACGTCGTGCTCCCATGCCCGGGCGCCGAGCGCGGCACCGACCGTGCCCGAGAGGGCGATCGAACCCGCGACGAGGACCCATCCGAGGCGCCGTGCTCCCACGACCGCCGATCGGCGCCGATCCGGTCGACCGAAGTCGAACCGGCAGATCTCCTGCTGGCGGTGCTCCTACTGCTGGTAGCCCTCGACGACGCGGGGGTCGCGGGCGACGGCGGCATCGGGGTCCTCGCCGGCCGAACGGCGGGCCCGGCGCTGGCGGAGCAGGTCCCAGCACTGGTCGAGCGCGATCTCGAGGGAGCGCAGCCGGTCCTGCTCGTCGTCGCCCAGGCCGTGCGGGCCGGGGTGGCTCTCGAGGGTGTGCTCCTCATCGACGAGCTCGTGGATGCGCCGCAGGATCTCCTGGTCGTCCATGGGGCAGACGCTAGAGCCGGGAGCCGGAGCGCGTCACTCCCGGAAGCGCGTCACTCCCGGAAGCGCCACGAGAGGTGGGCCCGGCGATCGGCCTGGGTCGCGGCCCGCTGCTCGGGCGTGACCGGGCCGCCGAGGTCGGCCAGCGGCACCACGCGCGCCTCGGGCTCGGGCGGCGCCCCGTCGCCGATGGGCCAGAACCAGCGGTAGGTGAGGAGGCCGCGGCGCCGGCCGCCGGTCGCCAGCCAGTTGGCCACGCCCGGATCGCCGGCGCTGACCACGGCGTGGAGCCGGCCATCGTCGCCGATCTCGGCCTGGCGGTGGTTGAGCGAGGTCACCGTGTTCACCACGTCCATGTGGGCGAACGTGCCCATGGGATAGAGGTGCAGGCTCCAGTAGCGGGCCGACGCCAGGTCGGTGTCGACCACCAGCGCCTCGTCGGGGGCGAGGTCGAACATGCAGAACGCGTACTGGGCCAGGTTCAGGCCCTTGGCGCCGCGGTGGGAGGGTGCGAAGCGGTTGGGCTCCTGGCGCTCCCACACGTCGTCCATGTAGCGGGCCCAGTAGGTGATCGAGTGCTCGATGGCGGCGCCGGCGTCGCGCAGGCGGGCGGCGAGCAGGTCGTCGGTGAGGGGGAGCTCGGGGCCGGCGGGGTCGAGGCACTCGATGGTGAACGTGGCCGGCTCGTCGACGGTCCAGTCGAAGTAGTACTCGCGGATGGTCGCCATCCGGACGCCCTCGGGGATCGGGATGCCGTCGCCGCCGAGGAGCAGCTCGAAGTCCTCACCCGCGCCGATGCCCATCTCCGACGCGGTGTGGTCGGCCAGCGTGCCGTACACCGGCTCGTGCATGAACCCGGCCCGCAGGGTCATCAGGAAGTCGTCGCAGCCGTGCATCTTCCCGGCGATGCGGTAGCGCTTGGTCGGGTCGATGAGGGCGTGGCGGTAGACGTTGTCGGCGTTGGGCCCGCCGTACTGGGTGACGAGGTCGTTGCTGCGGTGGAAGAAGGGGCGGGTCGGGTCGGCGTGGAACACCGACCACCCCAGCCAGCAGACCGTCTGGTCGGCGAGGTGCTCGAGCATCTCCATGGGGTCGGCGCTGGCGTAGCCCTCGCCGATGACCTCGGTGCCCAGCCGTTCCAGCTGCGCGCACAGGTCCCGCCATGCTTGGATCGCCTGGTCGCTCATGTGAGGGGAACGTAATGGGATGGGATCCGGGCACGCGGCCCGACTGGGTGGCGGCCGTCAACCGCGGCGAGATCGAGCCGATCACCGAGGAGGCAGCCCGCCCCTTCACGCGTGACGGCGTGCTGGCCGAGGCGCTCGCCGTCGACGGCTCCGACGACGGGATGGCCGCCTTCGGCGACGAACGGTTCCTCGAGCCGCTCGACGTGCTGCTCCCGGCGCTCGAGGACGAGGCGCAGCTCACCGTCCTCGGCCGGTGGCTGACCCGGCGGTTCCTCCAGCGGCTGCTCGTCGGCCGCATCCAGCAGGAGCGCTACGTGCGCTCGGACCCGGGTGTCCGCGACGAGGTCATCGAGGCGCCGGTGTTCGTCGCCGGCGCGCCCCGCACGGGCACGACGATCCTCCACGCCCTCCTCGTCGAGGACCCGAACCTGCGGGCGCCGCTCGGGTGGGAGCTGCTGCGGCCGCTGCCACCGCCCACGGGCGTGGAGGACGGGCGGGTCGAGCTGGCCGAGGCCGAGCTGCGGATGCTGGCCCGGGTCACGCCGACGATGGACGCCATTCACGAGTACGGCGCCCGCAACGCCAAGGAGTGCCTGTCGGCGATGTCGTTCGAGCTCCAGTCCGAGGAGCTCACCGCCCGCTACCACGTGCCCAGCTACGTGGCGTGGTTCCAGGCCAGCGACATGACGCCGGCCTACGAGCGCCACAAGCTCGTGCTCCAGATCCTCCAGCGCCGGACCGGGCCGGCGAGCTGGGTGCTCAAGTCACCGGTGCACCTGCACAACCTCGACGCCCTGCTCGCCGTCTACCCCGACGCCCGGCTGGCGTTCACCCACCGCGACCCGATGGCCGTGCTCGCCTCGGCCACGAGCCTGGTGGCCAACCTGCGGTGGGTGCACAGCGACCACCCCGACTTCGCCGAGGTCGGCCGCTACCACGTCGACCTGTTCACCCGCAGCCTCGACGGGCTGGTCGATCGTGAGCTGCCCGCCGGGCGGTTCCACCACGGCCACTACGCCGACTTCCTCGCCTCGCCGATCGAGACGGTGCATGCGGTGTACGACGCCCTCGGGCTCGAGTGGTCGTCCGAGCTCGAGGCTCGGATGGCGGCCCACCTGGCGGCCAAGCCCCAGGGCCGGCACGGCGAGCACAGCTACTCGTTCGACGACCTCGGGGTCGACCGGGCCTCGGTGGCCGCCGGCTTCGCCCGCTACGTCTCGCACTTCGAGGTGCCGACGGCCTAGGGGCGCCTGCGGCGCGTGCCGAGATGGCAGGGGCGCCTGCGGCGCGTGCCGAGATGGCTTCGCGTGCGGCGGCCGGAGGCCGCGAGATCGAGCCTTCGGCCGCCTGACCAGGCCCCGCCCCGGCGGCCGACCGCAAGCAGCGCGGTCCATCTGCCGTTGGCGCGCGACGCCGTCCGCTTCGGGGCGGGACCAGGCCAGTCGGCCTCTCGGCGCTGTTCTTCTTCTCAGCGCGCTGTTGCGGCGGGTTGGTCCCTCAGGAGGTGGGCCTGCTCCCTCAGCTGGGCGAGCTGGGGCGATTTGCGGCCGACCGTGCCCTCGGGCTGGGGCAGGCCGAAGCCGGTGTACATGACCTTGCGCTCGCCGGTGACGGGCGGCATGGCCTCGTGCAGGGTGCAGCTGAGGTGCACGGTCAGGTCGCCGACCTCGGTCGGGAGCGGGATGATCGGCAGGTCCTGGATGTGGTCGACGCCGGTCGACGGCACGTTGGCCCGGTGGGAGCCGGCGACGACCCGGAGCTGGCCGGTCCCGGCGCCGCCGGCGGTGACGGAGATGCCCACCGTCGTGCCGGCGCAGCCGTAGGTGTGGCGACCGAAGGAGCAGTCGCGGTGCCACGGCACGTCGGAGATGCCCTTCACCACGCCGAGCGGCTTGACGAGGGCCTCGATGCAGTTGCCGTCGCGGGGCCGGTGCTCGAGCTCGTCGTCGCCGCCGATGACCTGGCGGAGCCGGTCCCAGGTCGGCCCGTCGAGCAGGGCGAGGGTGGTGGGCGAGTGGTGGTGGAAGTGCTGGAGCCGCACGACCCGATCGGTGCCGTCGGCGGTGCGGGCCCACCACGAGCGGCCGTCGCCCTGCGAGTACTCCGGCGCGGCCCGGTCGATGTCGTCGGCGATGGTCGCCATGTCGGCCGGGTCGAGCCACCCCCGCAGGTGGAGGAAGCCAGCCTCCCGGAGCTGGTGGGCGATCTCGGCCGGGTCGTCGTCGGGCGTGAACGACCGAGCCGGGTCGACGTCGAAGGTGATCCCGCCGGGCTCGTGCACGGGCCAGCCGTCGAGCAGGGCGCGGGCGACCGTGTCCCACGCCAGGAAGTCGACATCGCGGCCGTCCATGCGGGCGTCGCGGGCGGTCCAGAAGGCCACCATCGTCCGGAGCTCCTGGGTCCAGTCCGAGAACTGGGCGGCATCGATGCCGAGGACGATGGCGTCCTCGGCCAGCCCGTCGCACGCCACCAGCCGGTCGCCCTCGACGAGGAGCGTGCGCTGGACGCCGTCGACGTCGAACGCCAGGGGCGGCAGGCCGAGGTGCCGCACGCCCCGGGCCGCCAGCTCGACGTCGAGCGCCGGCAGCGCCTCGGCGAACCAGGTCGCGGCGTCGACGTCCACCACGTCGGCGTCGGTGCGCGTCCGGCGGTCGATGCTCTCCATGAGGCCCCCCTCGCAGTCGCGACCAACGTTACGTTGCGGGCATGGCCCTCAGCCCGCTCGACGAGTACCCGATCCACCAGACGCCGCTGTCGATGTCGGCGGTGGGGACGAGCGACCGGAACTTCTACGACCGGTGCTACTTCAACGCCCACGACCGGACCGGCGAGACGTTCCTCATCACCGGCATGGGCGTCTACCCGAACGCCGGCGTGGTCGACGGCTACGCCGCGGTGAAGCGGGGCGACATCGTCAGCACGGTGCGCTTCTCGGATGCCCTGGGGGAGGAGCGCCTCCGGGTCGGGCCGTACCGCGTCGAGGTGCAGGAGCCGCTCCAGAAGGTCCGGGTGGTGTGCGAGGCCGACGAGCACGGCATCGCCTTCGACCTCGCCTGGCGTGGGTCGTTCCCGGCGTTGGAGGAGCAGCCCCACGTCATCCGCAAGGGGCCGCGGGTCATCCTGCAGAGCACGCGCTTCGCCCAGGTCGGCACGTGGGCCGGGACGCTCTCGGTCGACGGCGTCGACACCAAGGTCACGCCGGACACGTGGCTCGGCTCGCGCGACCGCTCCTGGGGCATCCGCCCACTGGCGCCGGCGGAGGCGCCCGGCCGGTGGGACCAGGAGGCCGAGTCCGGCTTCTGGTGGCTGTACGTGCCCCTGCGCTTCGACGACTTCTCGATCATCGTCATCGTCCAGGAGCACCCGAACGGCTACCGCACGCTGAACGACGCCACCCGGATCTGGGCCGACGGGAGCATCGAGCAGCTCGGCTGGCCCCGGGCCGAGATCCGCTACCGGCCGGGCAGCCGCCACCCGGTCGGCGCCACGCTCCACTGCACGCGACCGGACGGCACGCCGCTGGAGGTCGACATCGAGACGCTCGGCTTCGTGCCCTTGCACCTCGGCCCGGGGTACGGCGACGCCGACTGGAGCCACGGCGACTGGAAGGGCCGGGGCTGGTCGCAGCGGGTCGACGTCGACCTGGCCGACCCGTCCGTGGCGCCGCGGATCCCGTTCGGCAACATCGACCACGTGGCCCGGGCCACGTGCGAGGGGGTCGAGGGCTGGGGCCTGTTCGAGCACGCCTCGATCGGTCGCCATGATCCCAGCGGGTTCACCGATGTGACGAGTGTCGCTCCGTAGGTTGGGGAACACACTCCGCCGTGGGAAGCACGACGAGCCTGCTGCGGTGGCGGTCGAACGGGACCACCGACGTGCTGCGGTGGTCGATCGACGGTCGGCCGCCGACCGAGGCCGAGATCCACGAGCTGCTGGCCTCGGTGCCGGCCGACCTCGGCGCGATCGTGCCGCCCGACGACCGGACCCTCGGCACCTCGAAGCTCGACCACGACCTGGCCGAGCTGCGTGAGCTCCTGCACGCCCTGACCGGCGTCGACGGCCCGCTCGGCGACCAGCTCGACGCCGCCCTCGAGCTCGAGCCGGCGGTCCTCGACGACCGGCTCGCCGAGCTCGACTTCGACTCGCAGGACGCCCTGGCCGAGCTCCTCGGCTCGTTCCCCCGAGTCGAGAACCGGCTGCCCCGGCTGCGGATGCTCGCCAACGAGCTGCACGGCGACGACTGCCCCTGCTTCGCCGCGGCCATGACCCGCCACCTCGAGCGGCTCCTCTTCCTCCACGCCGCCGCCGAGCCCGTCGCTTGGCTCGAGGAGCGGGCCCTCCGCTTCTGAGTCGTCCTTCAGTCCCGGGCGTGCAACGCGGCGTCGACGGGGTGCTCCGAGTCGACGCGGGCGAACTCGGGCTTCCGGCGCTCGCCGAGGGCGGTGAAGGCCTCGAGGTTGGCCGGCCGGCCCAGCAGGCGCTTGAACGCCTCGTCCTCCCGCTTCCGGGCCACGGTCATGGCGTCGCGGTGGCCGGCCACGATCGTGCGCTTCGACTCGATGAGCGACGCCAGCGGCTTGGCCGCCAGGTGGTTCGCGCACTTCAGCGTCTCGGGCAGCAGCTCCTCGGGGGAGGTGACCTTCCACGCCAGGCCGATGCGCTGGCACTCCTCGGCCGGGATCCACTCCGAGCTCATGAGGACCCACGTGGCGTCCTGCCTCCCGAGCAGCAGCGGGAACGTGTAGCTGCTGGCCGCCTCGGGCGCGACGGCGAGGTCGGTGAACGGGCACCGCACCCGCGCCTCGGTAGACATGAGGACGAGGTCGGCGAAGCCGAGCATGGTCGCCCCGATGCCGAGGGCCATCCCGTTCACCGCGCACAGCAGCGGCTTGGGGAAGGCGATGAGCTGGTCGACGAGCCCGGGGAAGCCGTGGGTGCCGGCCTGGAAGCCCTCGGGGTTGGTCGTCCGCGACGCCATCTCCAGCACGTCGGTGCCGGCCGAGAACGACCGGCCGGTCCCGGTGATGACGACGACGGCGATCCCGGGGTCGGCGGCGGCGTCCATCAACGCCTCGGTGGCGGCGTCGTAGAGGGCCTCGTTGAAGGCGTTCAGGGCGTCGGGCCGTTCGAGGGTGATCGTGCGGACCCGGTCGGCGTCGTCGATGCGCAGCATGGGGGGCGACGATAGGTTCCCGCCCATGGGGGAGCACGGTCCGCTGCGGACCGAGGTCGACGGCGGGGTCGTCGTCGTCACCATCGACCACCCGCCGACCAACCTGGTCGACGGTGCCCTGGTCATGGGCCTCGCCGGCCTGCTCGACGAGGTCGAGCCCGACGAGTCGGTGAAGGTGCTCGTGTTCCAGAGCGCTGATCCCGACTACTTCCTCATGCACGGCGACGTCGAGCTGCTGGTGTCGATCCCGGCCGGCACCTACCAGCCGGTCGACCGGCCCAACGTCGCCGCCGCCCTCTTCGATCGGCTGGCGACCAGCCGCCTCGTGAGCATCGGCCTGCTCGACGGCGCCGCCCGGGGCGGCGGCTGCGAGCTCCTCTCCGCCCTCGACTTCCGGTACGCCTCGCCTCGCTCGGTGATCGGCCAGCCCGAGGTGCCGATGGGCATCCTCCCCGGGGCCGGCGGCACGGCCCGGTGGCCCCGGCTCGTGGGTCGGAGCACGGCGCTGGAGATCCTCCTCACCGGGCGCGACGTCCACGCCAGCGAGGCCCTGCGGCTCGGCTGGCTGCACCGGATGGCGCCGTCGGCCCGGATGGCCGACGAGGCGATGGCGCTGGCCCGCCGGATCGCCCGCATGCCGGCCGGCTCGATCGCGGCGGTGAAGCAGGTCGTCGACGCGTCGCTGTCCGGGATGGCCGATGCCCTCACGACGGAGAGCGACGCCCTGGCCCGGCTCATGGCGACCGGGGCCCACCACGACCCGATGCGACGCTTCCTCGACGCTGGCGGCCAGACCCGCGACGGCGAGCGGTTGCGCATGGCGACCATCGTGGATGCAATGCTCGACAGCTGAAGGGGAGGGCGCGCCATGTACGACGTGATCATCAGGGGCGGCGAGGTCGTCGACGGGACCGGGGGTCCGCGCCGGCGGGCCGACGTCGGGATCCGCGACGGGAAGATCGTCGCCATCGGCGAGGTGACGGGGGAGGCGGCCTCGGTCGTCGACGCCGCCGGCAAGGTGGTGGCCCCCGGCTTCGTCGACGTGCACACCCACTTCGACGCCCAGGTGTTCTGGGACGGCGCGCTCACCCCCTCGCCCCTGCATGGCGTGACGACGGTGCTGGCCGGCAACTGCGGCTTCACCATCGCCCCGCTCTCGGCCGACCCGGCCGACGGCGAGTACCTCATGCGGATGCTGGCGCGGGTCGAGGGGATGCCGCTCGAGTCGCTCCGCGACGGCGTGCCGTGGTCGTGGACCACGACGCCCGAATACTTCGACACCATCGACGGCAACCTCGGCGTCAACGCCGGGTTCATGGTCGGGCACTCGGCCATCCGTCGGGTCGTGATGGGCGAGGAGGCCAACCAGCGCGCCTCGACCGACGACGAGCTGGCCAAGATGCAGCGGCTGCTCCACGACGGCCTGGAGGCCGGCGGCCTCGGGTTCTCGTCGTCGTGGGCCCGCACCCACAACGACGCCGACGGCCACATGGTCCCGTCCCGCAACGCCACCCGCGAGGAGCTCATCGCCCTGGCCGGGGTGGCCGGCCAGCACGAGGGCACGTCGCTCGAGTTCATCCCGATGGTCGGCCCGGTGATGGAGCCGTGGGCCATGGAGCTGATGGCCGACCTGTCGGCCACGGCGAAGCGCCCCCTGAACTGGAACATCCTCACCGTCAACGCGGCCAACGTCGATGCCGGGAGGGCGAAGCTCGAGGCCGGCGACGTGGCCCGGGCCAAGGGCGGCAAGGTCGTGGCCCTCACGATCCCGCACAGCTTCGGCGTGCGGCTCTCGTTCGCCTCCGGCTTCGTGCTCGACGCCATGCCCGGCTGGGAGGCGCCGATGCTCCTGCCCCGCGACGAGAAGCTGGCGCTGTTCAAGGACAAGGCCGCTCGCGACGCGCTCAACGAGCTGGCCCAGGCGCCCGGCAACCCCATGGGCACGATCGCCAACTGGGGCTCGAAGACGATCTTCGACGTGGTGGCACCCGAGAACGAGCAGTACGTGGGCCGCACGGTCGCCGAGATCGCGGCCGAGCAGGGCCGGGACCCGTGGGACGCCCTCGTCGACATCGTCCTGGCCGACGAGCTGCTCACCAGCTTCGGCATCGTGATGCCGCCCGACAGCGACGACGACTGGAAGGCCCGCCTCGACGTCTGGCGCGACGGCCGGGCCGTCATCGGGGCGTCGGACGCCGGCGCCCACCTCGACCTGCTGGCGTCGTTCAACTACGCCACCGTGCTGCTCGGCACCGCCGTGCGCGAGCGCCAGCTGCTGTCGCTGGAGGAGGCCATCCACCTCATCACCGACGTGCCGGCCCAGCTCTACGGGCTCGTCGACCGGGGCCGGCTGCAGGAGGGCTGGAACGCCGACGTGGTCGTGCTCGACCCGGCCAAGGTCCAGAGCGACGACATCGCCATGCGCTTCGACCTGCCGGGTGGCGCCGGGCGGCTCTACGCCGGGGCCTCGGGCATCGACCACGTGCTGGTGAACGGGCAGGCCATCGTGCGCGACGGCGCCCTCACCGAGACCCGGTCGGGCACCCTGCTCCGCTCGGGCCGGGACACCCGCACCGCAAGCCTTGACTGAACGCCTCGTCAAGGTCGAGCGGCGGGGCGCCGCGGTCGTGCTCACCATGGACGACCCCGAGCGGTACAACGCGCTGACGTCGGCGCTGGTCGGCGAGCTGAAGGCCGCCTTCGCCGACCTGCGCCGCGACCGCGACGCCCGCGTCGTGGTCCTGACCGCGGCCGGCAAGGGGTTCTGCTCCGGCGCCAACATGGCGGGTGGCGAGGCGGAGCGCCCGGAGATGGCGCGTGACCGCGGCCCCGTCGGCCTGGTGCAGTTCATGCAGGAGGACCTCGCCGAGCTGATGCTCGCCATCCACGAGGCCCGCCAGCCGGTGATCGGTGCGATCCACGGGGCGGCGGTCGGTGGCGGCCTGGCCCTCGCCCTGGCGTGCGACCTGCGGATCGCCAGCGAGGACGCCTTCTTCGCGGCCCACTTCGTCAAGGTCGGGCTGTCGTCGTGCGACGTCGGGACGAGCTACACGCTGCCCCGAATCGTCGGCCCGACCATCGCCGCCGAGCTCATGCTCACCGGCCGCCGGTTCGGCGCGTGGGAGGCCCACCGCCTCGGCCTGCTGAACCAGGTCGTGCCGACGCCGGAGGACCTGCTCCCGGCGGCCGAGGAGCTGGCCGGCGCCATCGCCGCCAACAGCGAGTACGGCGTCTACATGACGAAGATCGGCATGTGGGCCAACCTCGACGCCCCGAGCTTCCGCCACGCCATGGAGCTGGAGAACCGGACCCAGGTGCTCGGCACGTTCACCGGCAACATGACCGAGGCCGGCAAGGCCTTCGTCGAGAAGCGCGACCCCGAGTGGAGGCCCATGTGACCGCCCTGGACGCAGGTGTGGTGGTGCACGACATCGACGCCGCCCTCGCCTTCTACCGCGACCTCCTCGGGATCCCCGAGGAAGGCACCAACCCGGTGCCGGGCGGCGGCACCATGCACCGGCTGCGGGTGGGGGAGAGCATGCTCAAGCTGGTCCACCTCGCCGACGCCGCGCCCGAGGGCCCCAAGGGCGACCACTTCGGGCACACCGGGATCCGCTACCTCACCATCACCGTCGAGGACTTCGACGGGTTGCTGGCCCGGTGCGAGGCCGCTGGTCACCCGGCCGTGTACGGGCCGACGTCGATGGGCCCGGTGCGCATCGCCATCATCGAGGACCCCGAGGGCAACCGGGTCGAGCTCCTCGGGCGCTAGGGCGGCACCCGGTCGCCCCCTTGGTTGCGTCCTTGGTCTTTCACCCTGACGCGAACGCCCGCGGGGCTCAGACGGCGACGTGGTCGATGGCGCAGGCCTCGATCGACAGCACCTTGGGCTGCTCGATGCCGCAGCCGAGCAGGGCGGTGATCGTGCGCTGGGCGGCGTAGCGCACGGCGTCGGACTCCGAGGTCGCCGACACCGTGCAGTGCACGAGGAGGCTGCCCGGCCGTCCCGGTCCCCGCACGGCGCTGAGGTGGGCCAGGTCGTGCACGACGCGCTCGGCCACGTCGTTCGAGAGGTCGGCCGAGGCCAGGTGCAGTGTCAGCACGAACCCCTGTGCCAATCGGTCTTCCATGGACTGAGCATCGGCACGGAGGATGCTGGGACCTGACACAACGGCCCCCCAACAATCACACGTTCCGTGACGGTTGACTCAGATCTACCGCTCTGCGTGGTTTCCCCAGGATCGACGGGCGAGCTCGGGCCTAGAACACGTTCCTGTCCAGGCCGGCACGCCTGCCCTAGGGTGTCCGCGTGCAAGGGGGTCGCAGCGAGCAGCAGGCGCAGCGCCGGGCTCGCGTCGTGACGGCGGCGATGGCCCTGGCCGCCAAGGGCGGGTACGACGCCGTGCAGATGCGCGCCGTCTCCCAGGAGGCCGACGTCGCCCTCGGGACGATCTACCGCTACTTCTCGTCGAAGGACCAGCTCCTCATCGCCGGCCTGGACCAGCTCGCCACCGACATGGCCGAGGATCTGGCCAAGTCACCCCCCACCGGGGACTCGGCCCACGAGCGGGTGAGCGAGGTGTTCCGCCGGTGCTGCGCCCTGCTCGAGTCCGAGCCGCTCATGGCCCACGCCCTGGTCACCGCCCTGTCGACGTCGGACCCGTCGGTCGCCGACCACAGCCACGGCGTCCAGGACACGTTGAAGTCGATGATCGCGGGCGCCCTCGACGGCGAGTCGATCGACGACATCGACGGCATCGTCCACGTGCTCGGGCTCACCTGGTTCGCCAGCATGCTGGCGTGGGTCGGCGGGCGGGCCGAGGCCGGGGCCATGGCCCTGGACATGGAGCTCGCCTCCCGCCTGCTGCTGCGCTGACGCGCTAGGCGGTCACCCACGAGTCGCGGGAGGCGGGCATGGCGCTGAGGCCGTCCTCGCCGTTGCGGACGCCGAGGACCTGGTGGAGCGAGAGGCCACCGTCCTCGAAGCCGACGGCCGAGCCGGCCATGTAGAGCTGCCACACCCGGGCCCGGCCGACACCGACGAGCGCCACGGCCTCGTCCCAGTGCTCCCCGAGGTTCCTCACCCACTCCCGCAGGGTGAGGGCGTAGTGCTCGCGGAGCGACTCGACGTCGCGCACCTCGAAGCCGGCGTCCTGCATGGCGTGGATGGTGTCGCCCACGTCGATGAGCTCGCCGTCGGGGAAGACGTAGCGGTAGACGAACGTGCGGGTGCCGAGCTTCGAGCCGCCGACGCTGGAGATGGCGTGGTTGAGCAGCCGGCCGGTGGGCTGGAGCAAGCCGTGGAGGGTGGTGAAGTACTCGGCCATCTTGGCCTTGCCCACGTGCTCGAACATCCCGACCGAGCTGATGGCGTCGAACCGCTCGCCCCCCAGCTCGCGGTAGTCCTGGAGCCGGATCTCGACCTGGTCCTCGAGGCCGGCCTCCTTGACCCGCTCCCGGGCCCGAGCCTGCTGCTCGCGGCTGATCGTCACGCCGACGACGTGGGCGCCGTGGTTGGCCGCGGCGTGCATGGCCATCGAGCCCCAGCCGCAGCCCACGTCGAGCAGGCGCTGGCCGGGCCGGTCGTGGAGGCCGAGCTTGCGGCAGATGAGCTCGTGCTTCGAGGCCTGGGCGTCGACCAGCGTCATGCCCGGCTTGTCGAACCGGGCGCACGAGTACGTCATGGCCGGGCCGAGGATGATGCCGTAGAAGTCGTTGCCGACGTCGTAGTGGTGGCTGATGGCCTGGGCGTCGCGACCGATCGAGTGGCGCCAGCCCTTGGGGTGGGCCTCCTCCGGCGGCGGCGGGAGCGGGCGGCCGAACACCTGGAGGTCGCGGGCCGCGGCGAGGGCGGCGGGCGCCGCCTTCAGCCCGGCTCGGATGCTGCGACCGGCGGGCCGCAGGGCCCGGATCAGGGTGAAGATGTCGCCCTCGAAGTCGATGTCGCCGGCCACGAACGCCCGGCCGGCGCCCAGCTCGTCGGGCGCCCACGCCATGCGGCGGATGGCGTCGACCGAGCGCACGTGGATCGTGCCGTCGGGGCTGTCCTCGGGGCCGAGGAAGGAGTCGTCCCAGAACTGGATCCGCACCGGCACGCCGCCGAGCAGGCTGGTGATCAACGGAGCCAGGCGTTGGGCCACTGCGCCCGTTGCCGACTGCTGGATCGGACGTTCGGTCGTGGTCACAGCCACCTCCTCGCCCGCGGGGTCTCGACAGGCGCTGCGCGTTCTTAGCGGAGGGGAACCGGTGGCGTCACGGATTTCTTCCGCCGACGTCAACCTTCGTTCAGGCGCTGACCTCGTCGTAGGCGGCCAGCGCCGAGGCGACGGCTCGGTCGACGTCGACCTCGAGCAGGAACCGGCCGGCGACGAGGGCCTGGGCGGCGCGGCGGGCCGCCTCGGCATAGCCGTCGCGGTCGCCGTAGCGCTCGGCGAGCGTCGGGCGGCCGGGCGGGAACGGGAGCCGCCCGCCCACGAACTCGTAGAGGACGTCGGGGAGGCCGTCGACGTGGCGGCGAGGGTTCCACCCGGTGAAGGCGGCGACCGGGGCGGCGACCTCGGGGAGGCGGATGCCGGCCACCTCGTTGCCGTCCTCGTCGACGTCGGACACCACGGCGGCGAGTGGGCCGCCGAGCCGGATGGGGAAGTGGCCGATGCCGCGCTCCTCATCCGGGCCCATCCGCACCGGGCGAGTGACGTTGAGCACTTCGACGTCGGGGATGGCGACGTGGGGGAACTGGTCGAGGACGTCGGAGCGCCACGAGGCGGTGCCGTCGTTCCACCGGGGGACCTGGCTCGGCGGGGGTTCCGACCCGGCCGTGACCCACTGGTCGAGCTCGACGAACAGGGCCCGCAGGACCGGGCTGATGTCGAGGTGGTGCACCGGGTTCTGCGTCGGCAGCGAGTCCTTCATGGCGAACGTGCCGATGTGGTCGGTGCCCGAGAGCAGGTAGGTCCGGACGTTGGGGTCCTCGGGCAGGTCGCCGCCCGTCTCGGGGTCGACGTGGACGAGGGCGCCGTCGCCCCGCCAGTACTCCCACGCCGTGTTCACGAAGATCGTCTTGGGCATCCCGCCGATGGCCCGCTGCCGCTCGAGCAAACCGGCGCTGTCGAACGGCGGGAGGTTCGACCAGCCGATCACGTGGGTCAGCGACGGCTGCGCGTAGCGGGCGTTGAACTCGCCCCGCCGGCCGCCGGCGATGTGGCTGAGCACCCCGTCGAACACGGTGGCGCCGGCCTCGTCGACGTTGAGCCCCTCCCACAGGAGCTGGCGCAGGAACCGGCCCGACTGGGAGACGCCGTAGCCGAAGGCGTGGTCGTGGTCCTTGCGCAGGTCGGACACGAGGTCGCGCACGGCGAGCAGCCCGGCACCGACCACGGGTGCCCGGTTCGTCCGGTACACGAGCTCGTACCAGTGGAACGGCTGGAACCCGCCGTCGAGGGCGACGTGGGTGGCGTCGGTGAAGCGCCAGGTCGACCGGTCGAGCACGGTGCGCTCACCGTCGGGCGAGGTGCGCGAGGTGAGCATCGCCTGCTCGTCCTCGAGGTCGACGGTCGGGAGGTCGGCGAAGGTGAAGAGGAACGACGAGTCGCTGAGGGGGTGGTCGGGATGGGCCGCGTCGGGCCGCCACTCGACACGGGTCCAGCCCGGCTCGACGTCGGCCTCGGGAGCGCGGAGGCCGACGACGCCGGGCTGGGCGAGCACGTCCCACTGCCAGCCGCACCAGGCGATGGTCCAGCCCTGCTCGAGCAGGAAGCCGTCGCCGGGGTGGAGGTCCTCGGAGGGGCCGAACTGCATCGGTGCGTCGGCGCTGAACGGCACGCCGCCGAGGAAGCCCCGGTTGGCCACGACGAAGAGGAGCTTGCCGTTGCCCTCGCCGGTGGGTCGGAGCAGGCGCACGTCGGCGTCGAAGCGGACGGAGCCGTCGTCCCCCTTGGGCGCGAGAGCGAGGTCGGTGATGCGGTCGTTGCCGGGGCGGGCCGGGTCGACGGCGAAGCGGCCGGTCGCCAGCACCCACTCGTAGTCGTGCCCGCCCGTGTACGGCGCGGCCGAGGCCACGTCCAACGACTCCAACATCAGTCCCCCTCGTAGAACCTGGCCTTCGGGATGATGAACAGGCATTCGGCCTCGGCCACCAGCTCGCCGTTCGCCGTCGAACGCCCCCAGCACGTGATCTTGCGCCCCTCCTTGGAGGTGACACCAGCTTCGTACTCGATCGGCGTGTGCAGCGGGGTGGGTCGTCGCATCTTCACGGTGAGCGTCCCGGTGAAGCCGGCGTCGCCCGATGCCATCTGGGCCACGCCGAGCAGGTCGTCGAAGGCGGCGGCGACGAACCCGCCGTGCAGGGTGTCGGGTGGTCCTTCGTAGGCCGCGGTGTAGGTCGCCGAGGCCCGGGTGGTGGCGCCGTCGACGGTGATCGTCATCGGTGCGGCGAGGGGGTTGGCCCGACCCGAGAACGGGCTGCGCTCGGCCAGGGCGTGATCGGGGCCGGGCGCCTGGGCCAGTCCGGTCTCGGCCAGCGACGGGTGGCCGGCAGCGGCGTCCGCCGCGGTGGCGACGAGGGCGGTCAGGGCGTCGACGTGGACCGGATCGGCGTCGCCGACGTCGAGCAGGGCCACCAGGTCGACGAGCCGCTTCGCCTCGGTGACGAGCCGGTGCTTGGCCGCCCGGACGCCCTCGTCGGGCGGCGCCTCGAGGTCCCAGTTCTCGTGGGCATCGTCCTGGAGCGGCATGGCCGGAAGCTAGCGCCCAGGAGGAACAGCGCCGAGAGGACGCCAGCCGTCCTCCCGGCGCTGTTCTCTCTACTGCTCCAGCCCCAGGACGGCGACGGAGCCGGTGCGGTCGAGGAACCCGTCGATGTCGGCGGTGATGATCGCCTGGCCCTCCGGCGAGTCGTAGTGGCGCTCGACCATGGCCTCGCGGTCCCAGAACCCGAGCTCGCTCACGCCGTCGAACCACGGGGCGCCGTCGGTGAGCACCCGTTGCACGACGTCCTGGGCGTAGCGGGCGATCGAGGGGTGGTGGACCCGGGCGAGGGTGGCGTGGTGGGCGTAGCGCTCCTCGAAGGTGGGAGCGTCGATGTCGGGGTTGCGGACGAGGAACACCCAGCGGGAGAGCGGCGGCTCGACCTGGTCCCACCGCTTGTGCTCGACGACCTCGTAGGCCCAGCATCCCTCGAAGTCGGGCACGGCGGCCACGTCGTCGACCCAGAAGGAGACGACGGCGACGGGCCGGGCTCCGGGGTCCTCAGCCAGCACCAGCCGGCGTTCGCGGCTGCCCGGGACATCGACCTGGTCGAGGTCGCCCGGCTCGTTGACCAGCACCATGATCTTGCGCATCGGGGGAAAAGCTAACGTCGCGTCAGATTCGAGGACGGACGAAGGGGAAGCAGTGGGGTATCTGGACGGCAAGGTCGTCGCCATCACCGGCGCGGGACGGGGCATCGGCCGGGCGGTCGCCCTCGATGCAGCTCGGGCCGGGGCGAAGGTCATCGTCGCCGACTACGGCGTGGGGATGGCCGGCGAGGAGCCCTCGAGCGAGGTCGCCGACGCGGTCGTCAAGGAGATCGAGCAGATCGGCAGCGAGGCCATCGCCGTCGCCGGCGACGTGTCCGACACCGAGGTCGGCCAGAAGATCGTCGACACCGCGGTCGAGGCCTGGGGCCAGATCGACGGCGTGGTCTGCGTGGCCGGCATCCTGCGCGAGCGCATGCTGTTCAACATGTCGCCCG
This sequence comes from Actinomycetes bacterium, assembly GCA_025464025.1. The sequence continues at coordinate 30,628 of JAODBP010000045.1, forward strand.
AGGAGTGGGACGACGTGATCCGCGTCCACATGCGCGGCACCTTCTCGGTCTACCGGCCGGCCTCGGCCGTCATGCGCAAGCAGGGCTCGGGCACGCTGATCGGGTTCACCTCCGGCGTCTACGCCCTCGGCTCGGTGGCCCAGGCCAACTACGCCGCGGCCAAGGCCGGCATCGTCACCCTCACTCGCTCGGCCGCCCTCGGCCTGAACAAGTACGGCGTGACCGCGAACGTGATCGCCCCGGTGGCCCGCACCCGCATGTCGGAGAACGTGCCCCAGGACCTGGCCGAGATGGGCGATGCCGAGGACGTGGCGCCGATGGTCGTCTACCTCCTGTCCGACCAGGCCCGGCACATCACCGGTCAGGTGTACACGGTGGTCGGCGGCAAGATCGCCGTCTGGTCGCAGCCCCAGGAGACCCGGGCGATGTTCAAGGACGGCCGCTGGACGCCCGAGGAGATCGAGTCGCTCCTCGACGCCAACGTCGGCCAGGAGGAGATGCCGCTCCTCAAGAAGCTCAAGGAGTACGAGGCTGCTGCCGCGGCCAAGAAGGCCGCGCAGGCTCAGGAGTGAGCTTGCGAACGACCCATGAGCACAGTGGAACCTGCGTGCGACCCACCGACTCGAGCGGACGCCAGAGCTGATATGGAACTGGCCTTCAGTGCCGAGGACGAGGCCTTCCGGACCGAGGTCCGGGAGTGGCTCGCGGCCAACCTCACCGGGAAGTTCAAGGAGGCCGGCCACATCGGCGGCTCGGGCCGTGAGCACGAGGGCCACGAGATCCGCCACGAGTGGGAGCAGGTCCTCGGCGCCAACGGCTGGACGTGCCTCGGGTGGCCCAAGCAGTTCGGTGGCCGCGGCGCCACGCTGAACCAGCAGGTCATCTTCAACGAGGAGTACGTCAAGGCCGACGCCCCGGCGCGGGTCGGCCACATCGGCGAGGGCCTCATCGGCCCGACGCTCATCGCCTACGGCACCCCCGAGCAGCAGGCGCGCTTCCTGCCGAAGATCGTGAGCGGCGAGGAGCTGTGGTGCCAGGGGTACTCGGAGCCGAACGCCGGCTCCGACCTGGCCAACGTCCAGACCAAGGCCGTGCTCGACGGCGACAGGTGGATCGTGAACGGCCAGAAGGTCTGGACCTCGCTGGCCATGCAGGCCGACTGGGTCTTCCTGGTCGTGCGCACCGACCCCGACCCGTCGAAGAAGCACGCCGGCCTGTCGTTCCTGCTGGCGCCCATGGCCCAGCCCGGCGTCGAGATCCGCCCGATCATCCAGGCGACGGGCACCTCGGAGTTCAACGAGGTGTTCTTCTCCGACGCCGAGACCGACGCGTCGAACATCCTCGGCGCACCCGGTCAGGGCTGGGAGGTCGCCAACGCGCTGCTCGGCTTCGAGCGCGGTGTGGCGACCCTGGCCCAGCAGATCCAGTTCGAGCGGGAGTACGCCAACGTCCTGCGCATGGCCCAGGGCAACGGCCGCTCGGCCGACCCCGTCGTGCGCGACCGGCTCGCCGGCTCGTGGATCGGCCTGAAGCTGCTGCGCTTCAACGCGCTGCGGATGCTCACCAACATGGGCGACGGCGCCCCCGGGCCGGAAGCCTCGATCTCGAAGCTGGCCTGGGCGAACTGGCACCGGGCGCTCGGCGAGCTGGCCATCGACGTCCAGGGCGTCGGCGGCCTCCTGGCCGAGGGTGCGCCCTACGAGCTCACCGGGGAGCAGGCGCTGTTCCTGTTCACCCGCTCGGACACGATCTACGGCGGGTCCAACGAGATCCAGAAGAACATCATCGGCGAGCGGGCCCTCGGCCTGCCCCGAGAGCCCAAGAAGTAACGAGGAGACGCATGCCCGACGTGCCGCCCTACCCGCAGGGACGCAACCTGCTCGACGGCAAGGTCGTGCTGATCACGGCCTCGGCCGGCACCGGCATCGGCTTCGCCACGGCCAAGCGGTGCCAGGAGGAGGGGGCGATCGTCGTCCTCTCCGACCGCCACGAGAAGCGCCTGGCCGAGTCGGCCGCCGAGCTGGGCGGGGTGCTCGCCGTGCCGTGCGACGTCACCAACGAGGACCAGGTCCAGGCCCTGTTCGCCGCCACCATGGCCCGCCACGGTCGGCTCGACGTGCTGGTCAACAACGCCGGGCTCGGCGGCACCGCCGAGGTGGCCGAGATGACCGACGAGCAGTGGTCATCCGTGCTCGACGTGACGCTCACCGGGACGTTCCGCGCCACCCGCGCCGCGTTCAAGCACATGTACGCCCAGGGCTTCGGCGCCATCGTGAACAACGCGTCCGTCATCGGCTGGCGGGCTCAGGAGGGGCAGGCCCACTACGCCGCGGCCAAGGCCGGCGTGATGGCACTCACCCGGTGCTCGGCGCTCGAGGCCGCCCACCACGGCGTGCGGGTCAACGCGGTGTCGCCGTCGCTGGCCATGCACCCGTTCCTGGCCAAGGTCACCACCGAGGAGCTGCTCACCGAGCTGACCAAGGTCGAGGCCTTCGGCCGGGCCGCCGAGCCGTGGGAGATCGCCAACGTCATCGTGTTCCTGGCCTCCGACCTGGCCAGCTACATGACCGGCGAAGTCCTCAGCGTCTCCTCCCAGCACCCGTAGTGGAGGTCCGGCGGGCCGGGCCGGGCGACGAAGAGGCCGTCCGCTCGGTGCGCATCGCCGCGCTCACCGACGCGCCCGCCCAGTTCGGCTCGACGTTGGAACGGGAGCTGGCGCGCGACGCCGAGGGGTGGACCGACTTCGTGACCCGGGGCGCTCTGTTCCTGCTGGAGCGGGATGGCGACTCGGTTGGCATCGCTGGCGGGCTACCGGAGGACGGGGACGTCGAGCTCGTCTCGATGTGGGTCGGGCCCGACGTCAGGGGGAGCGGGGGCAGCGACGCCCTCGTGCAGGCCGTGATCGGCTGGGCCGGCGACCGCGACGTCGTGCTCTACGCCATCGACGGCAACGACCCGGCCCGCCACCTCTACGAGCGCAACGGCTTCGTCGCCACTGGCGAGACCTGGACCCGCAACCGCGACGGCGCCACCGGCTTCACCATGCGCCGCCCGGCGGGCTGACTCGAACCGGCGGTGTCGCCCGACGTCGTAGGGGCGCCTGCGGCGCGCACCGAGATGGCTTCGCGTGCGGCGGCTGAAGGCCGCGAGATCGAGCCTCCGGCCGACTGACCAGGCCCCGCCCCGGCGGACGCCGCAGACCGGCGCGACCGGATCCACGTCGTTCCGCGTCGCCGTCCGCTTCGGGGCGGGACCAGGCCAGTCGCCCTCCCGGCGCTGTTCCCTCTGAGAACCCTGCTACAGCAGCTCGGCGGCGGCGGCCTGGACGGCGGTGGTGATGGCGTCCCAGTCGGCGCCCGGGGTGCGGGTGACCGTGACGAAGTCGTTCATGGCGAACACCGAGGCCACGCCGTCGAGGGCGAAGACGGCGGCGATGAACGGGTTGCCGGCGGCGGCGTCGGCGTCGGTGGCGTTGACCATCTCCGGGAACGTCGCGTCGACCGTGAACTTCAACGCATCGGGGTTCGGCGTGGGGGAGGGGACGGCGGTGGCCATCCCCCGACCCTAGGAGAACTGCTTGCGCAGCTCGGCCTTGAGCACCTTGCCGAGGGTGACGCCGCGGGGCATGGCGTCGACCAGCTCGAGCCGCTCGGGCAGCTTCTGCTTCATGATCCCGGCCGCCGAAAGGTGCTCGACCAGCGTGGGCAGGTCGATCGTGCGGCCCGGCTCGGGCTCGACGACGGCGCAGACCAGCTCGCCCCGCTCCTCGTCGGGCACGCCGATCACGGCGATGTCCTTGATGGCCGGGTGGGTGGCGGCCAGGTTCTCGAGCTCGGCGGCCGAGATGTTCTCGCCCTTGCGGATGATGATGTCCTTGATCCGACCGGTCACGACCAGGCGCCCGTCGTGCAGCTCGCCGATGTCGCCGGTGTGGAACCACCCGTCGTCGGTGCGGGCCACGGCATCGAGCGCAGGATCGGTGTAGCCCGGGCTGACGACCTTGCCCCGCACCTGGATCTCGCCGTCCTCCGCGATGCGGATCTCGAGCCCCCGCACCGGTGGACCGGCCGTGGTGGCGAGGAGGTCGTCGGGATCGCCCCAGCGGCCCATCATGCACATGGGCACCTCGGTCATGGCGTAGCCGTGGAGGGTGGGCACGCCGATCTCGGCCCGCACGGCGTGGAAGATCGCCGGCGGCATGGCCGCGCCGCCGCCCGAGAGGCACCGCAGCGTGGGCAGGATCGGCTCGCCCGGCTGCTCCCGCTGCACGGCGAGGAGGGCCTGGTAGAACGCGGTCGAGCCGCCGGCCATCGTCACGCCGTGCCGGCGGTAGACGTCGACCGCGGCCTTCGGGTCGAACCGCTCGAGCAGCACCGACGGGAAGCCGACGACGAGCATGGCGAGCACGTAGTCGGGCCCGGCGATGTGGGCGAACGGGAAGGCGATCGAGCCGATGTCGTCGGCCGTCATGCCCAGCGCGTCGGCCATGGCCTCACCGCCGGCGACCAATGTGCCGTCGGTGTGGCGCACGCCCTTGGGGTCGGCCGTGGTGCCCGACGTGTAGTACGTGAAGCGCTCGCCGTCCTCCGTCGGTGCCGGCGGCAGCGACGACGGGTCGGCCTGAAGCGGCGTGGAGAACACGTCGAGCGTGGGGACGTCGCCGGCCAGGGCGGTGAAGTCGACCCCGCCGTAGGTGCCGGGGACGAGCACGACGTCGGCCGCCGTCTCCCGCAGGATGAACTGCACCTCGCGCTCCCGGTAGAAGAGCAGCATCGGCACCTGGCGCACGCCGAGGCGGGCCAGCGCGGCCCAGATGACCACGGCCTCGCTCGTCGTCGGCAGCTGCCAGGCGACCGTGCCGCCGGGGCGCACGCCGTGCTCGACGAGGCCGGCCGCAACCCGCTCCGCGTACCTCCGGAAGTCGCCGAACGTGACGGGCCCCCGCTCGTCGTCCAGCAGCATCGGGCGGTCCGGCGTCAGCTCGGCCCGCCGCTCGACGAGCTCCCACACGGTCCGGCTGCCGTACAGATCGGTCACGTCGGGAACCTAGCGACTGCTACAACCGGCAGCGTGACCGCCCTCGCCGGACTCCGGGTGATCGACCTGGCCAACCTGCTCGCCGCCCCCCAGGTGTCGGCCATCCTCGCCGACCTCGGTGCCGACGTGGTCAAGGTCGAGCCGCCGGCCGGCGACCCGCTGGCCAACCTCGGCGTGCGGCGGGGTGCCAGCACGGCGCCCTACCTCCTGGCCAACCGGGGCAAGCGGCTCGTCCGGCTCGACCCCGAGACCCAGCAGGCCGACCTCCACCGCCTGCTCGACGCCGCCCACCTGATCGTGGCCAACCAGCCGCTGTCGATCCTCCGTCGCTGGGGCGCCGACCCCGAGTCGGTGCTGGCCCGCAACCCGAAGGCGGTGGTCCTCACCGTCACCTGCTACGGCACCGACGGCCCGTGGGGCGACAAGGTCGGCAACGGCTCGCTGGCCGAGGCCTTCGCCGGGCTCACCCAGATGACCGGCGAGGCCGACGGCCCGCCCCTGCTGCCCTCGGTCGCCCTGGGCGACTCGCTGGTGGGCATGGCCGGCGCCCTCGCCGCCCTGGCCGCGTGCTGGTCGGGTGTCGGCCAGCACGTCGACGTGACCCAGTACGAGCCGGTGCTCGCCCTCCTCGGTCCGCTCGTGGCGGCGTGGGAGCCGGGCACGCCGCCGCCGTCGCGCACCGGGAGCCGGGTGCCGGGCGGGGTGCCCCGCAACGTCTACGCCGGCGCCGACGGTCGCCACCTCGTGCTGTCGGCCACCACCGACGCCCAGGTCGGCCGGCTGCTCGAGGTGCTCGACCTCACCGACCGGATGGACGACTTCGGCCGCTCCGAGGCCCGCCTGGCCCGGGCCGACGAGCTCGACGGCATCGTGGCCGACTGGATCGCCCGGCGACCCCGGGACGAGGCCGTGGCCGCCCTCGAAGGCGCTCGGCTGCCGGTCGTGGCCGTGCAGGACCTGGCCGAGATCGCCGTCCACCCCCAGGTCGTCGCACGCGGCTCGCTGGCCGAGGTCGACGGGGTGCTCCTGCCCAACCCGGTCGCCGGCCTCCGGGGCACGCCGGCCGTGCTCCGCCCGGCGCCCACCGCGCCCACCCCCGTCGACGACGTGCTCGCCGGCTGGGTCAGCTGAAGTGCTCGGTCAGCCCGTCGTCGAGCCGGCGCAGGAGCGAGATCAGCTTGTGGCGATCGCCGTCGCTCCACTCGGCGAGCATCCCGCCGAGCGCCTCGTGCCAGGCGTCGTAGACCTTGCCGATCACCGCCTCGCCCTGGGGCGTGAGCCGCACCACCACGGCTCGGCCGTCGGCCGGGTCGGACTCCCGGGCCACGAGGCCGAGCGTGGTCAGCTCGGTGATCTGCCGGCTGGTGGTCGAGCGCTCGCTGTCCATCACCTCGGCCACGTCGGTGATGCGCACCGGCTGGAGGTCGCGGATGCGGGCCAGCGTGCCGAACAGGTGGGGCCGCACGTCGATGCCGGCCCGCGCCCCCATCTCGCCGTAGAGGCGGGGGGAGTGGGTCTGGCGGGCGATCGACGTGAGCAGCTCGCTCAGCTCGGGCAGCACGCCCCATGGTTGCACGGGGGAAGTAGTTGCACCGTTCACACATCTCGATCTAGCGTCCGGGTGTGACGATCACGATCCGCGTCCCCACCGCACCACGACGGTCCGCCGAGGTGGCCCCCACCTTCACCGTCGACGGGCCCCTCGCCGGGCTCAAGGTCGGCCTCCGACACGAGGGCTCGTGGCGCTCGTGGATGTGGATCGTCGACGAGTGGACCGACCTCCTCCGGGCCGACGGGGCCGAGCCGATCGTGCTCGAGGCCGGTGGGCGGGTGGGCGACGAGGGCGTCGAGACCCGGGCCGCGGTGGCCGAGTGGGTCGAGGCGATCGACTGCGGGGTGTCGGGCCTCGGCACCTGCGGCTCGTGCACGTCGAACAGCGTCCACGACGCCGTCTCCCTCGAGCGGGCGAAGAAGCCGGCCGTCGTCGCCGTCTGCGAGGAGTTCGAGACCCACGGCCGGAACATGGCCCACTCGCTCGGCCACGGCGACCTGAAGCACCTCGTCCTCCCGTACCCGCTCGAGAACCGGCCGGAGAAGGAGATCCGCGAGATCGCCCACGAGTACTACCCGAAGTTCCTCGAGGTCCTCGGGGTGACGGCATGACGCTCTCGCAGCCCACCGTCGAGGTCGACGACGACCTCGAGGCGTTCTACGAGCTGTCGCTGGCCGAGCACTGGGGCGACGGCGCCCCGCTCCTGCCGCCGACCGACGCTCGCGTCGAGGCCCGCCTGGCCGCCACGCCGTACGCCCCTGACCGGGTGCTCGGCGAGCTGCCTCCGCAGTACGGCACGCTCACGGTCGAGCTGGCCGCCATCAACGCGGCCATGGCCGGCGTCGCGCCCGAGGCGTTCCCCCTGGTGATCGCCGCGCTGGAGGGCGTGCTCGCTCCCGAGTGGAACGCCTACGGCCTCACCACGACGACGTCGAGCGTCCACCCGATGATGATCGTGAACGGGCCGACCCGCTCGTCGCTCGGCATCGACTTCAAGGCCGGCTGCCTCGGTGGCGCCGCCGGGCGGGGCTCGATGACGATCGGCCGGGCCGTGTCGCTCTGCCTGCGCAACGTCGGCGGCCAGCGGGCAGGGGAGTCGTCCCGCACCGTGTTCGGCCAGCCGGCTCGCTTCGGCCTGTGCTTCGCCGAGTGGGAGGAGCGCTCGCCGTGGCGCTCCCTGGCCGAGCGCGCTGGCTTCACGTCGGAGCAGGAGGTCGTGAGCGTGCACGGCGGCAAGGGGACGTTCCCCATGGCCGACGTGAACAACGACGACCCGGCCGACCTCGCCTACACGATCGCCAAGACGATCGCCTTCCCGCTCAACAACTGGTTCCTCGAGCTGACGGGGGAGAGCGGTCAGCTCGTCCTGCTCGTCAACCCGATGTGGGCCGAGCGGCTGGGGCGCACGTTCCCCGAGGCGGAGGACTTCCAGCAGTACGTCTGGGAGAACGCCTGGCAGCCCATCTCGCTCTTCCGTCCGACCAACGCCGACGTGCTCCGGGCCAAGGGTCGGGTCGACGACCAGGGCCGGGTGTTCCTGTGCAGCCGCCCCGACCAGATCGTGCCGGTCGTGTGCGGTGGGCTGGGCGGCCTCCACGGCGTGGCGCTCACCAGCTTCGTGCAGAGCGAGCTGCAGTCGACGGCGGTGGTGCGGTGAACGTGGAGGCGGTGGCCACGGCGGTCGACGAGTTGGCCACCATCATCCGGGCCGACGGGGGTGACCTGGTGCTGGTCAAGGCCGACGATGCCCTCGACCTCATCGAGGTCCGCCTCGACCTCGACGGCGTGTCGTGCCTCGACTGCATCCTCCCACCGGCCCAGCTCCGCCAGGTGCTCGAGGAGGGCATCGCCCGCCGGGTCCCGTCGGAGTTCGAGCTCGTGGTCCACGACCCCCGCTGATGCCGTACGCCACCATCCGCTGGGGTGCCTGGTTCGAGGACGCCGATGTCGTCCTCGACCTCCCCGACGGGTGGACGGTCGAGCAGTGCGACCCGGCCGACGCACCCGACCTCGGCCCGGCCGAGATCGCCGCCGCCATCGCGTCGCCCATCGGCACGCCGCCGCTGCGGGAGCTGGCCGCTGGTCGCACCCGGCCCTGCATCGTCATCGACGACCTGTCCCGCCCCACCCGCGGCCACCTGCTGCTGCCGCCGATCCTCGACGAGCTCGCCGCCGCCGGCATCCCCGCCGGTGACGTGCTCGTCCTCGGCGGCGTGGCCAACCACCGGCCCATGGTGCGCGACGACCTGCTCAAGAAGGTCGGCGCCGACGTGCTGCGGGCCTGCCGCTACCGGAACCACTTCTCGTTCGACAACTGCACCGAGGTCGGTGGCATCGAGGTCAACGCTGACTACGCCGCCGCCGACCTCAAGATCCTGGTGGGCTCGATCGTGCCCCACCAGGGCGCCGGCTTCTCCGGGGGGGCCAAGCTGCTGATGCCCGGCATCGCCAGCGCGGCGTCGGCGCTGAAGTACCACCAGGGGCCGGCGATCGAGGGCGTCTACGAGGCCCTCGACTCGCCGGCCCGGGTGTTCTCCGAACAGGTCGCCCGGGCGGTCGGCGTCGACTTCATCGTGAACTCGGTCCCCACCTCCCGGTTGGGCGTCGCCGGCGTCTTCGCCGGCGACGTGGTCGACGCCCACCGGGCGGGTGTCACGTTCGCCCAGCAGGTGTTCGCCACCGCGCCCCCGTCGGCGCCGGTCGACGTGGCCGTGCTCTCCCTCTATCCCAAGGACACCGAGTTCCTCCAGCACATCACGGCCTTCGCCCCCTGGAAGACGGCGACCGAGCCGTTCGTGAAGGAGGGCGGCACCTTCGTGGTGGCGCTGGCCGGCTCTGAAGGGCTCGGCACCCACCACCTCTTCGGACCCGGCATGCCGCTCGCCGGCACCCGCGCCACGCGCATCCGGGACCGCGACGTGATCTTCGTCTGCCCCACCATCGAGCTGGGGGAGCTCCACCCCGACGTCGCCGCCAACACGACGGTCTTCCGCACCTGGGCCGAGGCGCGGCAGTGGCTGGAGCAGAAGCACGGCAAGGAAGCCACGGCGGCGGTCTTCCCCTGCGCCACCATGCAGCTGCTCAAGTAGCCAGTCAGGCCACCGTGAGGCAGCCGCCGACCCGCCCGGGCGGGCTACAGGTGGGCTGCCTCCCGTAAGGCGGCGGCAACGTCGTCGGCTCGCGTTCGCCGGTTGAACCAGATCGCCAGGTTCGACTTCTGCACGGACCAGGCGATCACCGGGGTGTCGTTGGCGCGTCCGATCCGAATGCCGCCGTACGACGCCTCGACGTTGGTGATGTCACCGACGGGCACCGTCGTCGTGCGGATCGGGTTCCGCACGACGACCTCCTCGCCGTCGAGCGTGATGGACGGGCGCAGCGCTCCGGCCCATCCTGCTGCGGCCATGCCGGCGAAGAGGGCGGCGACGACCAGGTCGGTCCTCAGGTCGGGCGGTTCGCCGGCGACGACCTCGTGGATCGCAGCGATCAGGAAGCCGGCGGCCGTGGCGCCGAAGACGATCAGGAACAGCGCTCCGCCTATCCGGGCCGCCCGGGTCGGTCGCCAGGTCACCGCCCCGCCACCACCGCGTCGCGTCCCACCTGCATCTGCCCGTGGTGCTGGGCCAGCTCCTCGTA
>JAODBP010000371.1 GCA_025464025.1 Actinomycetes bacterium
GTCCGACGTCGACGCCTATGCCGACGAGATGCTCTCGGCCTTGGCCCGCCGACTCGGTTTCGCCGATGCGTACGAGCGGGTAGTCGACGCCCTCGTGGACTAGCACCGCCTCACCGTCCTGTCCCCAGCAACGGGAGCCCTTCACGTGTCGTACTTCGCCGTCGCGCTCGCCCGCACCGGAGAGAGCTGGACCGGGGTGGAGGTCGACCTCGACGAGATCGAGGACATCGAGGGACTGACCGACCTCCTTCGCGACCTCACCGGCGAAGGCGTCGGGCCTGCGTTGCTGCTGCTGGAGGAGGACGACGAGTACGTCGCGATCGTCCGCGTCGACGGCGGGGCCAGTGGGCTGGACGAGCCGCGCGTCTTCCTCTCCGACCGGCGTGCCGTCCAGGGCAGCGACGTCGCCGCGATGCTCTGGGAGGAGGCCGACCTCGACGAGGATGACGAGGACGACGACGAGGACGAGGGCACCCGCCCTGTCGCCGAGCCGGTCGGGGATCCCGAGCTGCTGGCCGACCTCGGGACGCCGTCGAGCCAGCTCCTTGCGCTGTGCGCCGAGGAGGGGCTGCTGCCCGCCGACGTGCTGACGTCCGTGTGTGAGCGGGCCGGCTGCGAGGACATCCTCGAGGAGCTGCGCGAGGGGTGAGGCCGTACGACGGCCTGATGCGCCTTGCGCTGGAGCAGGCTGACCTGGCAGCGGGTCACGGGGACGTGCCGGTCGGGGCGGTTGTGGTGGCGCCCGACGGCGTCGTCCTCGCCGCTGCTCACAACGAGCGCGAGGCTGCCGGTGACCCCACTGCCCACGCGGAGGTGCTCGCGCTGCGGCGCGCGGCGGCCGCCGTCGACGGGGGGCGGCTCGAGGGCTGCACCCTGGTCGTGACGCTCGAACCGTGCGCCATGTGCGCGGGCGCCGCGGTGCTCGCGCGCGTCGAGCGCATCGTCTACGGCGCGGCCGATCCGAAGGCCGGGGCGGCCGGGTCCGTGTGGGACCTGGTGCGTGACCGCCGTCTCAACCACCGTCCGGAGGTGGTCGCGGGGGTGCTGGCTGCGGAGTGCGAGGAGCAGCTGCGGACGTGGTTCGCGGGGCGCCGGCCGGGGTGAGTCGTTCCGCTAGGCTCGTCGGCGGTGGCGTGTCCGAGCGGCCGAAGGAGCACGCCTCGAAAGCGTGTGACGGCGCAAGTCGTCCGTGGGTTCAAATCCCACCGCCACCGCCAGCTTCTCAGTAGACCCGTCGGTGAGACCGCGCTTTGTACGGCGGCTTCGAACCGCGCAGCCCGCGCTTGCGTCCTACTGCTGTGAACCGGCCCTCTTCGCTGCTCGTCACGACCGCGCTGCTGATGACCGGGGCCACGGCCTGCGGGGCCGGGGGCACCCACACCGATCCGCCGCGAGTTGCGGTGTCCGGAGTGCTGCGGATGACCGGCGGGCCGTCCGGGGCCAGCCAGCCGGGCGCACCCGGCGAGGTCACGTTCACGAGCTCCGCGCTGGCCGCGACGGCGACGGCCGGCCCCGACGGCACCTTCCGGCTGCAGCTACCGCCTGGGACCTACACCGCGACTGGCACCAGCCCGCAGTACGGCGACAGCCAAGGAATCTGCCGGGCCGACCAGCCCGTCGTCGTCGGTGCGCACGGGACCGCCGGGCTGGTCGTCGCCTGCTCCCGCGCATGAGCCCCGCCATCCGTCGGGGCCTGGCCGCCCTCACCGCGATTACCGCCGTCGCTGTAGCCGCAGCCGGGCTGCAGGTCGCACGGGATGGCGGCGTGCTCGGCTGTGCCTATGTCCCGCGCGACCGGATCGCGGTCCTCCATCTCAGCCCGGGCGGCAGCAGGGTCGAGGTCCGCCTCGGTGAAGGCGTCTTGCTCCGGCCCCGGGTTCTCAGTGATGTCACGGTCACGCGGTCGGCTGGGTTGGCCCCCGGAACCCAAAACGGGTCCCGTGCCATCCCGGACTACATCTACGCCGCTGTCGCCATCGGGCACGCAGCCCTCACCGCCCACACAGCGTCCGGCGTGGCGGTCCACGGTGAGGTCCGGACGACCTGCTGAACCCTGGCCTGATCGTTCACGGCCGTTCAGCCTCCGGCCCTGCGTCCTGCAACGGGCCGTCGCAGGTGAGCATCGTGACCGCGTCGGCAGGCGGGGCCTGGCGTCGTATCAGCTCACCCTGGTCGGGACGGGCGCTGGCGGCCACTGATGACGCGAGTACGACGTTCGTGATCTGGAACGACGTCCAGCTGCACGTCCCACATTGAGGCCTGCTCACCCGGTCTGCACTTCCCTACGGAGCCAGACGTCCGTCGTGCGTGTCGCCGCGTCGGCCGGCCGCGCGTTCGTCGGTCTCTACGCGTGCTTTCAGTACGGCGGCGGCTTCACCTGTCCGACGTACGTCTCCACGCTGACAGCAGACGGCACGCACGGGCACGACCGAGCTCAGCGCGGGGACGGGAGCCACCGCCAACTGGGCGCTCGACGACCTGGTGGGTGCACCTGGGACCGCGACCGCAGCGGTGGGTACTGCCAGTTCGCTGGTCAGTCGTTCGGGCTTCTGACCGGCCGCCCTCGGTGTTTGCAGCCGGAATGTCCGATTCTCCGGACTTTCACCCGGATGGCCTATCAAGTCCACAGGCTGTGTGGTGTTCGCTCCCAGTTTGGCGGGGTATACGCCGCGCGATCTGGTCGCGCTCTGTGACCGGACACCCGCCCTGGAGTAATGATGACTTCTCTGAGCCCGCAGCCGCTCGGCGCGCTGGGTGACGCGACCGACATCGACGTGCAGCGTCGGTCCGTGACCGGCCGTCTGGCCATCGCTTTCGTCGCCTTCGTCACCGCCTGGATGGTGGGTGGCGTGCGCGCCACGCCAGCTTTCGCGGATGACGGCGGGGGTCGCTACGACGGCCACGCTGCCGGCGAGCACCGCGACGGCGGGGGTGACCGTCAAGCCCGCTCAGGCGATTCCGCGCAGCGTGCCGACGAGCAGCAGAAGGCCGACGAGCAGAGGAAGGCCGACGAGCAGAGGAAGGCCGACGAGCACAGCTCCGGCGGCGCCTCGGGCTCCTGCTCCTGCCCTTCGACTGCCGACAAGTCAACCGGCAAGAAGGACGACAGCTCGACGTCCAGCGCCAAGTCGGCCGGCACCGCGGATAAGGCTGAGACAGCGAAGTCCTCGCACAAGACCGAGTCCAGCAAGGCCCCCAAGGCTGAGTCCACCTCTACCTCGGGTGGGTCGGAGCACGCCGCGTCTGCCAAGGACGAGAAGCCTGCTGCGAGCCACACCTCGAGTGGCAGGAGCGACAAGCAGCCCGGTCGCGCGCCGCGCCAGAACAGTGACGCCTGCCTGCCGACCCCAGTGCCGTACGGGCCGAAGAAGCACGAGGACGCGGGCGACGCCGAGGGCAAGGGCGGCGACGCGGGCAAGGCTGACGACACCAAGGGCCAGGCCAGTGGCTCGACGAGCGCCGGTAAGGCCTCGGGTGCCAAGGGCACGTCGGGCAAGGGAACCGGTGGCAAGGCCAGCACCGGCAGCGCGGGCAGCCCCGTCGCTGGCGGTACGACGGGTGGCGTGAACGGCGGCGGCTCGACGAGCGCCGGTAAGGGCTCGGGTGCCAACGGCACGTCGGGCAAGGGGACCGGTGGCAAGGCCAGCACCGGCAGCGCCGGCAGCCCGGTTGCTGGCGGTACGACGGGTGGCGTCAACGGCGGCGGCTCGACGAGCGCCGGTAAGGGCTCGGGTGCCAACGGCACGTCGGGCAAGGGGACCGGTGGCAAGGCCAGCACCGGCAGCGCCGGCAGCCCCGTTA
>JAODBP010000139.1 GCA_025464025.1 Actinomycetes bacterium
CGATCTCCTTGCCCACGTAGGGCTGGAGGTCGCGCACCCGGCGCAGCTCGACCAGCGACGCCGGGAGGAAGCCCCGGAGCCCGATGTCGAGGATGAGGCCGCCCTTGACGACCTCGATGACCGGGCCGCGCACGACGCCGTCCTGCTCCTTGATGCGCTCGATGTCGCCCCACGCACGCTCGTACTGCGCCCGCTTCTTGGACAGGACCAGGCGGCCCTCCTTGTCCTCCTTCTGGAGGACGAGGGCCTCGATCTGGTCGCCCAGCGAGACGATCTCGTTCGGGTCGACGTCGTTGCGGATCGACAGCTCCCGCGAGGGGATGACGCCCTCGGACTTGAAGCCGATGTCGAGGAGGACCTCGTCCTTGTCGACCTTCACCACGACACCGTGGACGATGTCGCCGTCGTCGAACTCGACGATGGTGCCGTCGATGGCGTCCTCGAAGGACATGCCATCGAGGTCGTCGCCGATGATCGCACGGGGGGTGTACTCACCCGTCTCTTCATCGAACGTGCCGAACAGGGAGGTGGAGGTATCGGACATAGGAGTAGGGGCCTTTGGTTTTCCGGACAGCCCTGCGGGCGCAGGGCAACCCGTCAATGCTACGTCAACCCGGACGGGCGGCCACCAGCAGGAACTCGTAGGAGTCGATGGTGGGCGGGTTGCGGGCGTAGGCCCCCGGCCCGACCGACCACAGGCCCCGCTCCTCGAGCCCGGCGGCCGTGGCCAGCAGGCGCAGCTCGCGGGGCGTGAAGCACGTGGTCCAGAGGTCGAACTCGGCCTCGTTGCCGGCCGGGTCCTTCACCGTGGTGCGCTCGTGGTTCACGCCGGCGTCGGCGTCGAAGGTCGAGTCCTCGAGGAACCGGACCTGGAAGTAGGCGGAGAACGCACTGACGCCGACCCGCCCACCCGGCCGCACCGCTCGGGCCATGCCGGCCAGCACCGCGCCGTCATCACGACCTCCGAGCAGCCCGAAGGCCCCCTGGCACAGCGAGATGGCGGCGTCGAACTCCGAGTCGAAGGCCAGGGCCCGGGCGTCGAGCCGCTCGAACGTGGCTCCCGAGGGAGCGTCCTTCGCAGCCACGTCGACGAAGCGCTGCGAGATGTCGATGCCGTGGACCGCGATGCCGCGCCGGGCCAGCTCGTGGGCGTGGCGCCCGGGGCCGCAGCCGACATCGAGGACGCGCATGCCGGGCTCGAGCCCGAGGGCGTCGACCAGGAAGTCGACCTCCTGGGTCGTGCCCTTGGTGAACGAGTAGCGGAGGTACGTCTCGCCGAGGTGGTCGGCCATCGGCTCGAACCAGTGGTCCGTCATCGGCGCAAGGCTCCCACGGTCGCGGCGAGGGCAACGGCCATGACCAGCACCACCGGCCCGTAGGCGTCGACCCCCGCCACGTCGAGCACCAGGCCAGCGGCCGCCGGCCCGGCGGCGCTGCCGACCGAGCCGGCGGCGGCCTGCCACCCGACTGCGGCGGCGGCCCGCTCGACGCCCACCCGGGCCGGCGTGACCAGCATGAGCAGCGGGAACACGACCGAGAGGGACGTGCCGGCCAGGAGCAGGCCGAGCGGGGCGACTGGCCCGCCGAGCCACAGCACCAGCGCCGCCGCGGTGGCCCCGAGCATGCCGAGGAGGAGGAGCCGGTCGACCTCCTGCTCGTGGCCCCGCACGCCGAGCCAGAGGCGACCCCCCGTGAGGCCGACCCAGTAGACGGCCACCCATGCCGACGCCGCGAGGTCGCCGAGGCCGCGGGGCCCGGTGAGGTAGGTGAACGCCCACGCCCCGACCGTCACCTCGAGGGCGACGTAGACGAAGAAGGCGAGGCACGGGAGGAGGACGCCCCGCGGCGAGCTCGGCGCGTGGTGGGGCGCCACCGGTGTCGAGCCGATGGTGCGACCGGTCAGCGAGGCGACGACGACCAGGGTCACCACCGCCAGCACGACGTAGGCCGGACGCCACCCCGAACCGGCGGCCAAGGTCGCACCCACGACCACCGGCCCCACACCCGCACCCACGCCGTAGCCGGCGTGGAGCACGCCCATGAGCCGAGCGTCGTTGCGGAGCGCGACGGCGGCGTTGAAGCCGGCGTCCATGACCCCGCTGCCGAGACCGAGGAAGAGGCTGCCGGCGAGCACGACGAGCCATCCGGGCGCCACGGCCACGAGGGCCAGGCCGGCGACGCACGAGAGCCCAGCGCCCCGGATGGCCCGGTCGAGGCCCCACCGACCGGTGATCCGCCCCAGCAGCGAGGTCGCCAGCACGTAGCCGACCGACTGCACGGCGAGGAACGTCCCGAGGTCGGCGAGCGGCCGGTGGAGATCGCCGCGCATCGCCGGCCAGGCCACGCCGTGGGCGTAGTCGGGCAGCCCCAGGACCACGAACGACAGCCCGACCACCACGGGTCCCGCCACGCGGCGTCGGTCGTTGGCCATGCTCTCCGTCATGGGGACGCTAGAGGGCGGGCGTGGGCCGGCGGCCGGCAGGTGGGGCGTCGCCACCTACGGGGAGCCGTGCCGCGGTTGCGGCTGGTCCTGGGCCATGACCGACGAAGAGGCGCGAACGGTGGTCGCGGGCGCCCCGGCGCTACGCCGACCTCCCCGCCGCCGGGGCCCTCTGGTCGCTGGGCCGGGCGGCCGATGACTGGCTCGCCGCCGTGGAGCTGGACGTCGGGCGCTCCGGGGCTGAGGCCGACCAACCGGCGACGCCAGTCGGTCGGTGCTACTTCGCGGTCGCCCAGGAGTCGCCGAACGACAGGTTGACCTCGAGGGGGACGGCGAGCTCGCAGGCGGCGCCCATGGTGGTGCGCACGAGCTCGGCCATGGTGTCCTTCTCCTCGGGCGGGACCTCGAGGATGACCTCGTCGTGCACCTGGAGGATGAGCCGGCTGACCACGCCCTCGGCTTCGAGCGCCTTGT
>JAODBP010000158.1 GCA_025464025.1 Actinomycetes bacterium
GGCCTGTACGGCGTCAAGGCGCTGCGCCTCGCCTACGAGCAGCGCAAGCGCGTGCCGAGCTTCTTCAAGCCCGACGACCTCAACATCCCCGACGTGCAGCAGCGCGTGCACTGGGACCCGGAGTGGGCGAAGCGGGCGGGGAACCCCGCCATCTACGACTACGGGCGGATGCGGGAGACGTGGCTCATCCACCTCTGCACCGACTGGAGGGGCGACGACGCCTGGCTCTGGAAGCTCGACTGCCAGTTCCGGAAGTTCAACTACGTCGGCGACACCCACTGGATGCGGGGCCGGGTGACGAGGAAGTTCCTGGCCGAGGGTGACCGGCCCGCCGTCGACGTCGAGGTGTGGGGCGAGAACCAGCGGGGCGAGACCACCACCCCGGGACACGCCACGATCCTCCTGCCGTCGCGCGAGCATGGCGACGTGCGCCTCCCCGACGTGCCCGGCGGGGCCACCAGCTGCCAGGAGGCGCTCGACGCGCTCGCCGAGCGGTTCGCGCACGACGAAGAGGTCGGGTGAAGGCCTACCCCGCGGTCCCGGAGGGCCTGATCGTCGAGCACGACGGCCCGGTGCTGCGCCTCACGCTCAACCGACCCGACCGGCGCAACAGCCTCACCGACCCGATCGTGCTGTGCCTGATCGACACCATCGACGCCGCCGGCTCCGACGAGGACGTGCGGGTGATCCACCTCACCGGCACGGGCGACCACTTCTGCTCCGGCTTCGACCTCGGCGAGCGCAGCGGTCCCGACCGGCCCCGGGTCGGCTCCATCAACCGCCGGATGTACTGGCTGGTCAACCGGCTGATCCCGACCATGCTCCACACCCAGACGCCGATCGTGTGCACGGCGCAGGGGTGGATCATCGGCCTCGGGCTCAACCTGGTGCTGGCCTCCGACTTCGCGGTGGTCAGCGACGACGCCCGGCTGTGGGCGCCGTTCAACACGTTCGCGTTCACGCCCGACAGCGGCGCGTCGTGGCTCCTCCCCCGCCTGGCCGGCGTGACCCGGGCCAAGGAGATGCTCATGCTGGGCGAGAAGGTCAGCGGCGCACAGGCCGCCGACTGGGGCCTGGTCCACCGCGCCGTGCCGGGCATCGAGGTGCCGGCCGCGGGCGAGGCGCTGGTCCAGCGGCTGGCCAAGGCGCCGACCGTCGCCGTCGGCCTGACCAAGCTCCTCATCCAGCGGGGGCTCACCGTCGACATCGACCGCCACCTCGCCGACGAGGGCTTCGCCATGGAGCTGTCGAGCCGGAGCGAGGACTTCAAGGAGTACGGCAAGGCCAGCCGCGAGAAGCGCGACCCCGAGTTCGGAGGACGTTGATGGCCGCGCGGCCCCCGGAAGGTGACTGGCTCGGTTCGCCCTACCTCCGCTTCGAGCGGCGCGGCTCGATCGCCGTCGTCACCGTCGATCGGCCGGCCAAGCGCAACGCCCTGACCGCGGCGATGTACTTCGGGTGCCGGTACGCCGTCGACCTGCTCAACCGCGACCCCGAGTTGGCCGCCCTCGTCCTCACCGGGACCGGTGACGTGTTCATCCCCGGCGGCGACCTGGGCGCCGACCCCGAGGACGCGTGGATGGACCACGACCTGCTCGGGATGGACAACACCCCGTTCGAGGCGTTCCGGAGCTCCTCGAAGCCGATCGTGTCGGCCGTGAACGGCATCTGCCAGGGCGGCGGGCTCATCATGGCGATGCTGTCCGACGTCGCCGTGGCGTCGACCAACGCCACGTTCCGGGCGCCCGAGGTGTTCCGGGGCATCGCCGACACGAACTACTCGGCGATCCTCCCGGGCCAGATCGGACTGCCCCGGGCTCGGGACATGCTGCTCACCGGCCGGGTGGTCGATGCCGCCACCGCCCTCGACTGGGGGTTGGTCACCCGGTTGTGCGAGCCGG
Organism: Actinomycetes bacterium; assembly: GCA_025464025.1. The sequence goes on from JAODBP010000158.1 coordinate 1,902, forward strand.
GCCAGGAGCTCGACGAGGCCATCGAGATCGCCAAGCAGATCGGCCGGGGCGCGCCCCGGGCCCGGTCGGCGGTCAAGCGCGAGCTCAACCGCCAGTACGAGCACTACGACAAGGTCTCCATGGTCGAGTCGCTCTCCAGCGGCGAGGCGGTCGAGGGGTTCCTCGCCTTCAAGGAGAAGCGGATGCCGTCGTGGGTGCCCGACGACCTCAAGATCGACGGGCGCCTGTGATCGAGCAGTGGGTGGAGGACGGGGTGGGGCGCGTCCACCTCCACGACCCCCACCGCCGCAACGCCCTGAGCAAGGAGATGTCGGACGCCATCGCCGGGGCGGTGACGTCGCTCGACGCCGGTGCGCTCGTGCTCACCGCCGAGGGGCCCGTGTTCTGCTCCGGCGGCGTGCTCGACGACCTCATCGCCCCGCGGTTCCCGCTCTCGGAGTCCTACGCCGGGATGCTCGCGCTCGCCTCATGCCCGGTCCCCACGATCGCCGTGGTCGACGGTCCGGCCATCGGCGCCGGCGTGAACCTGCCGCTGGCCTGCGACGTGGTCATCGCCGGTCCCCACGCCCGCTTCGACCCGCGCTTCCTCGACGTCGGCATCCACCCCGGCGGCGGCCACCTCGACCGGCTGCGGCAGCGCATCGGGCGCCAGGGCGCCGTCGCCCTGTCCCTGTGCGGCGATGCCCTCTCCGGCGAGGAGGCGGCGGCGGCCGGCCTGGCCTGGCGCTTCGACCGTGACCCGCTGTCGGTGGCGCTCAAGCTCGCCCGCCGGGCCGCCGGCCGCGACCGCGAGCTCGTCGCCCGCACCAAGGCGACGCTCGACACCGAGTCCGACGACCCCTTCGCCCTCGAGCTCGAGGCCCAGCAGTGGTCGGTCGACCGCCCCGACTTCAAGGCGGGCGTCCAGGCGATCAAGGACTCCCTGGCGAAGAAGCGCGGCTGAGTCCCTTTCGAACTGGCGATGGATTGACAACAGAAACGTTGTCAATCCGTCGCCGGTTCGGGTCAGCCCCGGGTGGTGTCGATGACGCAGAAGCGGTTGCCGTCGGGGTCGGCGAGCACCACGAAGTCGGCGTCGTCCGGGTAGTCGGGCCAGTCGACCCGCTCGGCGCCGAGGCCGACGAGGCGCTCGACCTCGCCGGCCTGGTCGTCGCTGTAGAGGTCGAGGTGCACGTGGGGCACGTCCTCGGGCACCGAGGTCGACGCCTGGAGCGACAGCCCGACACCGGGCCCGCTCGCCGGCACCAGCACGGTGAAGCGGCCGTCGACCTCGCCGTCGCGCGGCACGTAGTCCAGCGCCGCGGTCCAGAACGCGGTGGCCCGCCGCATGTCGTAGATGCTCATGACCACGGTGCCGACGTGGAGGTTCATGCGAACTTCGGCATGACCTCGGCGCCGAAGCGGCGCAGCGAGTCGACGATGTCGTCGTGCTGCATCGGCGCGGCCTGGACCAGGAGCAGGAGCAGGTCGACGCCCTGGTCGGCGTACCACTGGACCTCGTCGATGCAGGTCTCCGGGCTGCCGAGGATCATCGAGTGGTTGGCCCGCATGTCGGCCTCGTCGCGCACCCGGTCGCCCACGTCGGCGAAGCGCGCCTTGTACCAGTCGTAGCTGGAGTCGGTGGCGCCCTCGATCGTGGCCAGCGACGAGTAGGTGTGCTCGACCATGTTGGCGTACCAGCTCACGCCCTCGTAGCCCCGGGCCATGGCGTCGGCGTCGTCGCGGCCGCAGAACATCATGGTGAAGGCGGCGAACTGGTCGTTGGTGACGAGGCCGACCGGGTCGGTCGGGGCCTGGACCAGTCGCTTGTACTCGGCGACCTGCTCGGCCAGCCCGTCGGTCGAGGTGACCGAGAAGTGCATGTAGCCGATGCCCCGCTCGGCCGCGACCTGCGACGACGACGGCTGGGTCCCCGACATCCAGATCGGCGGGTGGGGCGACTGCACCGGCTTGGGCAGCACGTTGCGGGTCGGCATCTGGAACGTGGGCGAGTCCCACGAGAACTCGTCCTGGGTCCACATCTTCGGGATCATGTGGAGGGCCTCGTCCCACTGGGCCCGGGTCACGTTCGGGTCGATGCCGAAGCCTTCGAGCTCGACGCCCGAGGCCGAGCGGGCCGTGCCGAAGTCGAGCCGCCCCTTGCTCATGATGTCGAGCACGGCGGCCATCTCGGCCGACCGGATGGGGTTGTTGTACTGGAACGGCAGCAGCCGCGACCCGTGCCCGATGCGGATGGTCGACGTGTGCTGGGCCACGGCCGAGAGCCACACCTCGGGCGCCGAGCTGACCGAGAACTGGTCGAGGAAGTGGTGCTCGACGATGAAGCAGTGCGAGAAGCCGACCTCCTCGGCCACCTTCACCTGCTCGAGCGCCTCCCAGAAGGCATCCGCCACCGTGGTCTCGCCCCACGGCCGCAGCGGCTCGATCTCGTACAGCAGCCCGAACTTCACGTGCGTCCCCCCGTCGTCACCGATCGGTCGGACTCTAGGGTGCGGCCATGCCGCTCGACCTCGCCGAACTGGTCTCGCCCGAGCACACCGCCGTCGTCACCTGCGAGATGCAGCGGGGGACGATCGGCGACCACGCCTGCATCCCGCTGCTGGCCGACGAGGTGCGGGAGCTGGGCGTGCTCGATGCGGCGGCGAACCTGTGCCGGGCGGCCCGGGCCGCGGGCGTGCGGGTCGTCCACGCCACCATCGAGCTGCGGGCCGACGGGGCCGGCACCACCATCAACAACCCGATGATGGCCATGGCGGCCAAGGACCCCGGTCGGATGCAGCAGGGCACGCCGGCCGCCGAGGTCTGCCCCGAGCTCGGCCCGGAGCCGGAGGACGTCGTGGTGTCGCGCATCCACGGCGTCACGCCCTTCACCGGCACGTCGCTCGACCCCGTGCTCCGGAGCCTCGGCGTGACGACGATCGTGCCGGTCGGCGTGTCGGTGAACGAGGCGCTGCTCGGCCTGTGCATCAGCGCCGCCGACCTCGGCTACCGCATCGCCCTGCCGACCGACGCCATCGCCGGCCTCCCCCGCGCCTACGCCGAGCAGGTCGTCGAGCACACCCTCGCGCTCCTCGTGAAGCGCACCACCACGACCGCCGTCATCGCCACCTGGCACTGACCGAACCGGCGACGGATCGTGCACAGATGTGTGCACGATCCATCGCCAGTTCGGTGGTCAGGACTGCTTGGAGGCCTCCATCTGGGCCATGCGGCGGGCCAGGTCGGCGAGCATCGGGTGCTCCTCCGTCTTGATCGTCTTCGGGAGGGCGTCGGCGATCTGCTCCGGCGTCCACTCGGTCTCGCCGTCGGGGGCGAACATCGAGCGCAGCTCGGCCGGCTGGTTCCACACCGAGATGCGGGGGCCGACGACCGTGTAGGTCTGGCCGGTGACCTCTTTCGCCGCGTCGGAGATCAGGTAGACGGCCATCGGCGCGATCGCCGAGGCCGGACCGGTCTCGATCTCGAACGGCACGTTCTCCGACATGCGGGTCGTGGCCACCGGGGCGATGCAGTTGGCCCGCACGCCGTACTTGTGGAGGGCCAGCGCCGCCGACCGGGTGAGGGAGATGATCCCGCCCTTGGCCGCCGAGTAGTTGGGCTGGGCCGTCGAGCCGATGAAGGCGGCCGACGTGAAGCCGACGATCGAGCCGCCGGTCTCCTGCTTGCGCATCACGGCCGAGGCGTGCCGGTAGACGTTGAAGTGGCCCTTCAGGTGCACGGCGATGACGGCGTCGAACTCGTCCTCGCTCATGTTGAACAGCATCCGCTCCCGCAGGTTGCCGGCGACGCAGACCACGCCGTCGATCGAGCCCCACGAGTCCATGGCGGCGGTGACGATCTCGGCGCCGGTGTCGAACTTCGACACGTCGCCGGCGACGGCGACTGCCTTGGCGCCGAGCGCCTCGATCTCCTTGACGACCGCGTCGGCCACCTCGCTCGAGGGGTTCGAGCCGTCCATCGACACGCCGTGGTCGGCGACGACCACGTTGGCGCCCTCGGCGGCGCACGCCAGCGAGACGGCCCGGCCGATGCCGTTGCCACCTCCGGTCACGGCGACGGTCTTCCCAGCGAGCATGCCGCTCATGGTTGATCTCCTCGGTGCATGTTCGACCTTCAGCTCGGGTCGAAGCGGATCGCGCCGTCGAGGCGCACGATGTGGCCGTTGATGTAGTCGTTCGCCGCCAGGTGCTCGACCGTCGACGCGAACTCCTCGGGGCGGCCGAACCGCTTCGGGAACGGAACCTTCGATTCGAACTTTTCCCGCATGTCGGCTGGCGCTGCGTCCCACCCTCTGGTGGCGATCGTCCCCGGCGCGATCCCGTTCACTCGAATGCCGACCGATGCGAGGTCGCGAGCCGCGATCAAGGTCAGGCCGATGACGCCGGCCTTGG